>CAMKGX010000092.1 GCA_946412355.1 uncultured Clostridia bacterium | reverse complement strand
AAAAGTGGACGGAGACCCCGGTCTCCGTCTATTTTTTCGTGAAAATCGCCACAAATCCCCTTCCAAATTCTGCCGTTTTCGTCAAAAATCATCGAAACCGCTTGCGAAACGGTATCGGCTATGCTACAATCTCGATATAGACCGAGCCTCACGGCGTGCCATCGGTGCCGTGCTGTGCCGACCAAATGCTGCAACGAGAAAGGAACGATACTATGGGTAAGTTTGTCATCAAAGAGACCAAGACCGGTTACGTGTTCAATCTCAAGGCCGGTAACGGTGAAGTCATCGCCGTCAGCGAGGTGTATTCCACAGAGGCCGCCTGCCTGAAGGGCGTGGAGTCCGTGCGCCGCAACGCCGTGGACGCCAAGCTGGAAGACCAGACCGTGGAGAACTTCGAGAAGGTCACCAACCCCAAGTTTGAGATTTACAACGACAAGGCCGGTGAGTTCCGCTTCCGCCTGAAGGCCCGCAACGGCGAGATCATCGCCACCGGCGAGAGCTACAAGGCCAAGCCCTCCTGCCTGAACGGCATCGAGTCCATCCGCCGCAACGCCCCCGAGGCCGAGGTGGTCAAGCAGCCCAAGGAATAATCACGTAAAAAGCAGCCGCAGTCCTCTGCGGCTGCTTTATCTTTTCAAAACACGGCAGCGCCGTCTCTTGCCTTTGGCGCCCCATCGTGGTACAATCGGGGCGTCAGCTATCCCTATTTATATGAAGGAGTACCAATCACTATGGAACTGCAAAAGATTCTGTCCACCGTGGACCACACCCTCCTGAGCCAGACCGCCACCTGGGACGAGATTCGTGCCATCTGCGACGACGGCGTCAAGTACGGCTGCGCCAGCGTGTGCATCCCCGCCAGCTACGTCAAGCAGGCCGCCGACTACGTCAAGGGCGCCGTCAAGGTATGCACCGTCATCGGCTTCCCCAACGGCTACGATACCACCGCCGTCAAGTGCTGCGCCGCCGCCGACGCGGTGAAAAACGGCGCCTCCGAGGTGGACATGGTCATCAACCTGGGCTGGGTCAAGGATGGCCGGTACGACCTGGTGCTGGACGAGATCCGCCAGATCAAGGCCGCCTGCGACGGCCGTCTGCTGAAGGTCATCGTGGAGACCTGTATGCTCACCGAGGCGGAGAAGATCGAGATGTGCCGCGTGGTGTCCGAGTCCGGCGCCGACTATATCAAGACCTCCACCGGCTTCGGCGGCGGCGGTGCCACCCGTGAGGACGTGGCCCTGTTCAAGGCCCATGTGGCCCCCCACCTGAAAATCAAAGCCTCCGGCGGCATCGCCAATCTGCAGGACGCCGAGGACTTCCTGGCCCTGGGCGCCGACCGTCTGGGCACCAGCCGTATCGTCAAGGCCGTCAAGGCCATGGAAAAGTAAGGAGAGAAAACGATGGCTACCCCCCATAATAACGCCAAGATGGGCGATTTCGCCAAAACCGTCTTGATGCCCGGCGACCCCCTGCGCGCCAAGTTCATCGCCGAGACCTTCCTCACGGAGCCCCGCCTGGTCAACAACGTCCGGGGCGTCCAGGGCTACACCGGCACCTATAAGGGCGTGCCCGTCAGCGTCATGGCCTCCGGCATGGGCATCCCCTCCATCGCCATCTATTCCCATGAGCTCTACACCCAGTACGGCGTGGAAAACATCATCCGCGTGGGCTCCGCCGGCGCCACCCGGGCCGACCTGGCCCTGGGCAGCGTGGTGGCCGGCATGGGCGCCTGCACCAACTCCAATTTTGCCGACCAGTTCGAGCTGGGCGGCACCTTCGCCCCCATCTGCGACTTCGACCTGCTGATGGCCGCCGTGGAGTCCGCCCGTGAGCTGGGCGTCACCATGCCCGTGGGCAACCTCTATTCCAGCGACACCTTCTATGACGCCGCCGCCCGCAACATGCGCTTTGCCAAGATGGGCGTCATGGCCATCGAGATGGAGGCCGCCGGCCTGTACTGCACCGCCGCCCGCAACGGCAAGCGGGCCCTGGCCATCTGCTCTATCTCCGACAATCTGGTCACCGGCGAGGAGCTGGACGCCGACGCCCGCCAGACCACCTTCACCAACATGATGAAGATTGGCCTGGAAATCGCCGTAAAAATGAACAATAAGTGAACGAACTGTAAAACATCGTCCCTTTGTGTGCAATCAATACACACTTGTCCTCCGCAAGCGGAATATCAGGCAAAATGGGGCTTGCATACCGCAGGACAAACTGATATAATGACGGGACGATGCAGGAAGTAAAGGATGCTTCCGCGACATCACGTTTTTCCCGCCGGAAAGGCGCGAAAAATAAATTAAAAGAAAGGTAGATTACATCATGAAAAAGTTTCTTGCACTGATGCTGGCTCTGGTTATGGTGCTGTCTCTGGCCGCCTGCGGCGGTAACACCAACACCGAGACCACCGAGCCCGAGACCGAGGGCGGCGAGGAAGTCGCCGAGGTCGCCATGAAGGTCGCCATGATCACCGACTACGGCGATATCACCGACCAGTCCTTCAACCAGACCACCTA
>CAMKGX010000091.1 GCA_946412355.1 uncultured Clostridia bacterium | reverse complement strand
CGTCATGCTGTGCGGGCGCTTTTGTATGCCCCCGCCCTTGCTTCTGGTCACGGTGGCCAGAGGTTCCCCGATGTCGTGGGCCGCCTGTTCTCCATTTTGATCCGCACCCACCAAAGACTTTGAAATGGAGGACAATTTTATGACTACGATCAACCTGAAACGGTATTACCCCTATATGACCGAAAACATGACGATGGAAGTGTCTGACGAGATCGCCGCCGTCCTCTCTATGGGTGGCCGTCTGTGTGACAGCTACAAGCGCCAGAAGCGCAGAAACGGTGAGTGCTCCTTGGACACCGATCCCGGCTTCGAGGCTGATGTGCTCCACGGCCCCATGACCCCGGACGAGTACATGGACAAGCATGAGCGTGATCTTGCCCTCTATGACGCGCTGGCCCAGCTCCCGGCTGTTCAGGCCCGGCGGATCTATCAGCACTATATCCTCGGCAAGAGCAAGGCCGAGATTGCCGCCGCCGAGGGCGTGGGCAAAAGTCGGGTCTGCTGCTCGATTGAACGGGGCTTGGCCAGCCTGAAAAATATGCTGAAAAATTCTCTCTAACAGGGAGTACTTTTACCTCCTAAGCGCCCTGATAGATGAGAGGTACATTTCTTCTCGCTGACAACTGAATAGACAGTACTCCAGATACGAAACCCGCGTGATAGCGACGTAAGGTGCGCCGCCACGACAGCCAGCTTTAGGAGGTGATGGACAAGCTGGCCGAGCGATCTACGCAGCCTTTAACCCGGTGCTGGCAATCCGGGCGCGAGGACAGCGCGGGGGATAATGAAACTTGTTCACGCCCTCCCACGGACTTGAGGGGGAGTCCCTGCCGTATGCGCCAGCCCCCCACGGGCAGCGGTATTGCGGGGCTATGCAGCCGGGGCCACCGGCGGTCTGGAATACTCCCCGCGCCGGGGATGCGTGGCAAATACGGCGTACATATCAATCAGAGAGCCGCCGATCCGGGGCCTTTCTGTCTTGTGACAGCCCAAACTTAACCCGGCCCGGCGGCTCTCTCCATTGTGGATTGAAATGGAATAAAACAGTCTCCCTGCTTCTGGTCATCGTGGCCAGAGGTGGGGCAAGGTCAAAGGGCGGCGCTTTTCAGCGCCGCCTTTCAGCGTTTCCCCACAGGACAACGGGAGACTGGTAGTATCAAACAACAACGGAACAGGAGGATGCTATGACAGATCCCATTGATCGGGAGGAATATGTATATCAAGTCGATAAGATAAAATTCATCGTCACGCCCGTCTACAAGGAGGACGGAGAGCCGATGCGCGATATTCTCTTAAAACTGATGCTGGCGGAACTGGAGCCAGCTTAACCCCCTTTCACGGACATCCTTAACATGGGCGGTCAACGGAGGTATAATATAGGTAGGATAAAACCTCTTGTTTGACGGCTGAAAGGAGGATATATTGAAACAGTCAAACAAGAATTTCGCAGTAGGTACTGCCGCTCTATATTGCCGCCTGAGCCGCGATGACAACATGGATAGCGAGTCCAACAGCATCAGCAACCAGAAGAAAATACTTCAAAAGGCCGCCAAGGAAAAGGGCTACACCGATACCGTTTTCTTTGTGGATGACGGTATCACGGGTACGACGATGAAGCGCCCCGGCTTTCAGAAAATGCTGACGGCTATTGAAGCCGGGTATATCTCGGCGGTGTTTGTGAAAGACCTTTCCCGGCTGGGCCGTAACTACATTGAGGTCGGCAAGCTGACGGAAGAGTTCTTTCCGCTCCACGATGTACGGCTGGTGGCCGTTTCCGATGGCGTAGATAGTGACGAGGGCGAGGACGACTTCACCCCGTTCAAAAACATTATGAATGAATACTACGCCAAAGACATCTCCAAGAAACGGCGCATCGTCAACAAAATGAAAGGCAATTCTGGAGTGCCACTTTCTCCGCCGCCCTATGGCTACATCAAGAACCCAGATGATACCCGCTTTTGGATTGTGGATGAAGAAGCCGCCGCTGTGGTACGCCGCATCTACCGTATGGCGCTGGATGGCTTCGGCCTTGCCGAAATTGCCGCCGCGCTGGGTGCGGACGGGATTGTAAATCCCACCTACTACTGGCGAAGCAAAGGTACCAACCGGGGCGGCTCCAAAAGTACGCTGGAGCCTACCAAGTGGGGCCACACCACCATTAAGAAAATCCTCACCTTGCAGGAATACTGTGGCGATGTGATCAATTTCAAAAGCTACTCCAAATCCTACAAGATGAAAAAACGGATTGAGAACCCCGAGGAAAATCGGGCGATCTTCCTCAATGTGCATGAGGCAATCATTGACCGGGCCACTTGGGAAAAGGTGCAGGCGCTGATGAAGAACACCCGGCGCAAGCGTCCCAGCGTTTCCCAAGAACGGAGCGCGTTCTCCGGCCTTTTGAAATGTCCCGAGTGCGGCGGCAATCTGAACTTCCACTTTAACCAGAATAACCACGATATTAAGTTCTTTAGCTGTCAGAACCACAATTCCGGGCTTCGCAAATGTTCCACCACCCACTATATCCGACTGGACTTTCTGGAGCGCGTGGTGCTGTATGAGATCAAGCGGCTGGCCTGTTTCGCCAATGAGTACGAGGACGCCTTTATAAAGGCTATGGTGGGCCGCTCCGCAAAGGTGGCGGAGAATGACCGTGTACGGAAACGGCGGGAGCTGGACGCTCTGGTGGCCCGTGACAAGGAACTGGATGCCCTCTTTGAAAGGCTCTATGAGGACAACGTAAACGGCAAGATCGACGATGCCCGGTTTGCCAAAATGTCCAAGCGGTACGAGGAGGAGCAAGGCGAAAACGCCAAGAAGATCAAGGCCCTGCGGCTGGAACTGAAAAAGCTGGAGGGCAGACAAATGGACGTTGACCAGTTTCTTGAAACCGTCCGACGGTACACCGATGCAACGGAAATTACCCAACGCATGGTTGCCGAGCTGATCGACCACATCGATGTGTACCATGCAGAAAAGAAAGACGGCATTACCACCCAGCGGGTTGTCATTCACTATAACTGTGTTGGCGCTTTTGAAGTGCCTGACCGCCGCAATATCCCCGAGGAGGACATCCTCATGCAAACAAGAAAAGGCGTAGCATTAAGCTACGCCCCGTCACAAATTGCGGTAT
>CAMKGX010000090.1 GCA_946412355.1 uncultured Clostridia bacterium | reverse complement strand
TATGCTGCAATACGGTGTTCCGTCAGCGCGTTCAGCACTTCTCGAACACGGTGGCAACGCCCATGCCGCCGCCGATGCACAGTGTGGCCAGGCCCAGCTTGGCCTCGTCACGACGGCACATCTCGTGCAGCAGGGTGACGATGATACGCGCGCCGGAAGCGCCCACGGGGTGGCCCAGGGAGATGGCGCCGCCGTTGACGTTGACCTTGCTCATGTCAAAGTGCAGCTCGCGGGCCACGGCGATGGACTGGGCCGCAAAGGCCTCGTTGGCCTCGATGAGGTCCATATCGTCCACGGTCAGGCCGGCCTTGTCAAGAGCCTTGCGGGTAGCCACCACGGGGCCCACGCCCATGATCTTGGGATCCACGCCGCCCTGGCCCCAGCCAATGAGCTTGGCCATGGGCTTCAGGCCGTACTTCTCCACCGCCTCGCCGGAGGCCAGCACGATGGCGGCAGCGCCGTCGTTGATGCCGGAGGCGTTGGCGGCGGTGACACGCTGCTGGCCGCGGTCAGCAGCCTCCTGGAAGCCGGTGGGCTCAAAGGTGTGTACCACCTGGGGCTCCGGGGACTCGGGGCCCACGGGGAAGGCGCCCCGCAGCTTGGCGATGCTCTCGGTGGTGACGCCGGCCTTGGGGAACTCGTCACGGGCGAAGGGCACCATGTCCTTCTTCACCTTCACCATCACGGGGACGATCTCCTGGTCGAACTTGCCGGCGGCCTGGGCGGCCTCGGTCTTCTGCTGGGAGGAGGCGGCAAAGGCGTCCTGCTCGGCACGGGTGATGCCCCAGATGTCGCTGATATTCTCAGCGGTGGTGCCCATGTGATAGTTGTTGAAGGCGTCCCACAGGCCGTCCTTGATCATGGTGTCCACCAGCTTCTTGTCGCCCATGCGGGCGCCCCAGCGGGCGTCGGGGGCGGCATAGGGAGCGGCGCTCATATTCTCGGTGCCGCCGCATACCACGATGTCGGCGTCGCCGGCCAGGATGGAGCGGGCACCCTCAATCACGGACTTCATGCCGGAGCCGCACACCATACCCACGGTGTAGGCGGGGACAGAATAGGGGATACCGGCCTTGATGGAGACCTGGCGAGCCACGTTCTGGCCCAGCCCAGAGGTCAGGATGCAGCCGAACATCACCTCATCCACGTTCTCCGGAGCCACGTTGGCCCGCTTGAGGGCCTCCTTCACCACGATGGCGCCCATCTCGGGGGCGGGGGTGTTCTTCAGGGAGCCGCCAAAAGAGCCGATCGCGGTACGGCAGCAATTCACTACATACAAATCCTTCATGTTGTTCCTCCTATACAGTTTAGCGGGAGATTACCCACATACCAATATCGTAGCCACTTTATCAAAAACAGTCAACCACTAAAATGATGAAAAGGGTAAAACCGTGATTTCACTAATAAAACGGGGTGTTTTTCCGTCACTTTGACGATGGAAAAACACCCTGTTTTGTGAAGAAAAAAACGATTATCCCGCACTCTGGGCGGCGGCGCGGTTGTCCAGAAGGCCCTGGTAAAAGGCCAGGGTGTCCACCTGGGAGAGCAGCTCATCGTTGTAGCCCACCACGGCGCTGTCGATGCGCTCCTCCGCCATTTCGTCAAACACCAGGTTGGCCAGCTCGTCCATATCCATGGCGGTGCGGATGGCCAGATAATAGGTGTCGCCATCGCCGATAACGCCGCTGAAATCCCCCTCGTTCAGCACGGAGAGGGAGGCCGCCAGCACGTCGCCGGCTTCGTGGCTGTGGTACAGCATGGGGGCGCTGTCCTGGCCCAGCTCGGCGGCCACCGCGTCAAACTCCGCTGTCACGTCCTCAGCCTGGGCGATGCGCTGGGCATAGGCGTCCGCCAGCTCCCGGGCGGAGCTGACGCCGTCGGACTGCACCACCAGGATTTTGGCGGTGGCCGCGCCGTGCTCCGCCGCCTCGGCCAGCAGCGTTTCATCATCGGGCCGCAGGGCGCCGTCAGGGGCGGTGTAGGCCTCAATGAGGTGGTTCAGCAGATAGGAGTGGGACAGAATCTGGTTGACGAAGCCCTCGCTGATGCCGATGCTGGCCAGATACTGGGCAAAGGCCTCCTCGCCGCCCAGAGAGGCCACCGTCTCCGCCCGCTGGGCTTCCAGGTCCGCCACGTCCGCCTCGGTGAGGGTGATGCCCGCCTGGTCGGCCCAGCCCCGGATCACCGCGTTCTGCACGATCATGGCCCGGGTCTGCTCCTCGGCCTGGTCGGCCAGGTAGTCTCCGGCGGTGACACCGTCGGTGATGACGGTGTCCAGGTCGGTGATGCCCATATAGCCCAGATAGCTGCTCTGATAGTCGCAGAAATAGCTGAGCCAGTAGAGGTATTCCTCCACGGTGACGTCGTCCTGATTCACGGTCATCACCACGCCGTCGGGGTGGAGGGCGGTGAGCTGATAGAACAGGCCCTCGGTGCTGCGGCCCTCGGTCATGCCGCCGGACATAGCCACCGCGCCGGTCAGCAGCAGCGCCGCCGCCACGCCTGCGATGAGGCGCACAATGAGATTGTAGGTATCACGGGTGAGTTGCAAGGGAATCATCCTCCTTTTCGGGCCCGGGGCCCGGTTGTTTCGGTTGTAAAAGGGTCAAGTCCTCCACGATGCGTCCGGCGGCGGAGAGCACCTTTTCCTCCGGCGGGAGGTAATAGGTGAGCCGTGCCTTCTCTGTGGCGGCCAGCCGCGCGGTACGGCGGTAGCGGGGCATGGCGCACAGGCGTATCAACGCCTGGCCGTCGGCGTGTTCCGAGAAGGTGAAGGTCACCTCCCGGCCCTTCTGGGTGATGTCGGCAATGCCCACCTCCGCCGCGGCGGAGCGCAGCAGCGCCACGTCCAGCAGCGCCTGCACGGTGGCCGGCGGCTCGCCGTAGCGGTCGATGATCTCATCCAGCACGTCGGCGCTGTCCTCCACCGTGCGTATGGCGGCGATGCGGCGGTAGAGGTCCATCCGCTGCTCCGCCGAGGCCACGTATTTCTCCGGGATGTGGGCCGACACGCTGAGGTCGGCGCTGCACTCCGGGCGAATCTGGGCGCTCTTGCCCTGCTGCTCCAGCACGGCGTCATTCAGCAGCTTTAAGTACATATCGTAGCCCACGGTCATCATATAGCCCGACTGCTCCGGGCCCAGCAGGTTGCCGGCGCCCCGGATCTCCAGGTCCCGCATGGCGATGCGGAAGCCG
>CAMKGX010000089.1 GCA_946412355.1 uncultured Clostridia bacterium | reverse complement strand
AGTTGATGGGCATGGTGGTCTTGTAGGCCAGGCCCTTCTTGTACATCTGCAGGAAAATCCACTGGGTCCACTTGTAATACTTGGGATCGGTGGTGTCCACTACCCGGTCCCAGTCGAAGCCGTAGCCCAGCATTTTCAGCTGCCGGGTGAAGTTGGCGATGTTGTCCCGGGTGACGATGGCGGGATGGATGTGGTTCTTGATGGCAAAGTTCTCCGTGGGCAGGCCGAAGGCGTCATACCCGATGGGGAACAGCACGTTGTAGCCCTCCATGCGGCGCTTGCGGCAGACAATGTCGATGGCAGTAAAGGGCCGGGGATGGCCTACGTGGAGCCCCGCGGCGCTGGGATAGGGGAACTCGATAAGGCCGTAGAACTTGGGCCGGGGGTCGCCGGTGACGGCGGCGTAGGGCTTGGTCTCCTCCCACCGGGCCTGCCACTTCTTCTCAATGGCGGAAAAATCGTAATACATCAGCTTTTCTCCTTTGGAAATTCTGTTTTTCGGCATAAAAAAACCCCGGCCCACCAAAAATGGGTCAGGGGCGAATGAACGCGGTACCACCCTGATTTCGGCGCAAACGCGCCATCTCAGTGCCTCTTTGGGAGGCGGCACGGATAACGGTGTGCGTCCGTCCCGCCCTGTTCAGGCGGGAGGCTCCGGGGCCAGTACAGCGGAGCGCCCCCATCGGCTCGCACCAGACGCCGACTCTCTTGCGGCGGGCATTGCTCCGTCTTTTTCCCATCATTGCCGATGAAAAATATCGTAGCTATTCTACCCACTCCCCCGCCGTTTGTCAAGATGTTTTCGCGGCGCATACCATGAGAATGGGGAGCCACTCCCCTATTTTCATCAGGAGGAATCGCTATGAATGAGCAGACCTTTTCCCTGGAGCAGTTAGGCCCCTACCTGGGGGACAATCCCGGCCGGGGCACACTGCGGGTGCAGGTGTTCACCGCCTTCGGCGCCTTCCCGGTGGCGGGGGCCACGGTGGCGGTGGACGCCAATCTGGACGGCACCCGCCTGCCCATCTACCGCAAAACCACCGACCAGAGCGGCGTGGCGGAGGGCTTCATCCTACCCGCCAAGGCCCGGCAGGCCTCCCAGCGGGAGGACACCGCCGACGGCAGCACCACCATCTACACCGTCACCGTCACCCATCCCGGCTACCGGCCTCTCACCGACCGCCGGGTGGTGATTTACGACGGGGTGGAGACGCTGCTGCCCGTGATGCTGGAGCCCATTTTGCTGTAAGGAGGCCCTGCCATGCCCACCACTCCCGTTGTGCCGGAGTTCATCACCGTGCACCTGGGCCGCCCCGACCAGCCGGCCCGGAACGTCACCGTTCCCTTTACGGACTACATCAAGAACGTGGCCTCCCACGAGATCTACCCCACCTGGCCGGAGGCGGCCATCCGGGCCAACATCCTGGCCCAGCTCTCCTTTACCATGAATCGGATCTACACCGAGTATTACCCCAGCCGGGGCTACGACTTCGACATCACCAGCACCACCCAGTACGACCAGTACTACGTGGAAAACGGCGACCAGTTTGAGAACATCAGCCGCATTGTGGACGAGATATTCCGCAGCTACATCGTCCGCCGGGGCAACGTAGAGCCCCTGTTCGCCATGTTCTGCGACGGCGTGCGCAGCCAGTGCCGGGGGCTGTCCCAGTGGGGCACGGTGCAGCTGGCCGAGCAGGGCTACACCCCCTATCAAATACTGCAATACTATTACGGCGACGACATCGACATCGTCACCGACGCCCCGGTGTCCAGTCGCACCGCCTCCTATCCCGGCCGTCCCCTGGCCCGAGGCAGCGTGGGAGAGGACGTGCGCTCGGTGCAGCGGGTGCTGAACCGCATCGGCATGAACTTCCCCGCCATCCCCCCCATCCGGGACACCGGCGGCATCTTCGACCTTTCCACCGAGCAGGCGGTGCGGGCCTTCCAGAATGCCTTCAATATCGCCGTGGACGGCGTGGTGGGTCCTGTCACCTGGTATAAGCTGAAATCCGTGTGGGCAGGCGTCCGGGGTCTCAGTGAGCTGTCCGCCCAGGGTCTCACCCTCTCCGACGTGGCCCGCATCTACCCCTCCCAGCTCCGCTACGGCGACAGCGGTATCGGCGTGGAGACCATACAGTATTACCTGGGCTTTCTGGGCTTCTTCCTGCCCCAGCTCCCCGCCATCGGCGTCACCGGCAGCTTTGACGACACCACCCGTGACGCGGTGTACGCCTTTCAGCGCTACGCCGGGCTGCCGGTGGACGGCATTGTGGGCAACGACACCTGGAACGCCCTGCAAAACGCCTATGACCGTCTCCTCACTGACCTGCCCGACCCCTACCGGGAGCGGCTGGCGGAGATTTACCCCGGCCGATTCCTGGTGCGGGGGGACACGGGGGAGAACGTGGCGCGGCTCCAGCGGGCGCTGCAATACATGGCCCAGGTCTACGGCGATATGCCGGCTGTGGAGGCCGACGGCATCTTCGGCCCCGCCACCCAGGCCGCGGTAATGGCGGCCCAGCGCCGTTTGGGCTTCGACGTCACCGGCGCGGTGGGGCCCATCCTGTGGCGCAGCCTCATCTGGCCCCGGATACCGTTTTAGCATGGCAAAAGGGACGGGCAGCACCCGTCCCTTTCCCATTTACCCGTTCAGCAGCCACACCCCGGCGTTGAGATACCCTGCAAAGGCCACCCATATCAAATAGGGGATTTGCAGATACGCCGCCGGTTTATCCACCTGCCGGAAGGTCAGCACCATGGCCAGAATCAGCCCCCACATGACCGCCAGCCACGCCAGGGCGAAGCCGTAGGCCGTGAGATTGAAAAAATAGATGCTCCAGCAGAAGTTGAAGGCCAGCTGCACCACGTACAGCAGCGTGCCCCGCTCTTGCAGCGGATGGGGCCGGGCCAGCCGCACCCGGGCCATGGAAATCCCCATCAGCACGTAGAGCACCGTCCACACGATGGGGAACACAATGCCCGGCGGCGACAGGGGCGGCTTCACCATGGTGGTGGCGTAGGCCTCCGTGCCCTCCCTCGTCAGCAGGGCGGACAGGCCGCCCACCGCCAGCGTCAGCGCGATCCAGAACAGGTATGTTTTCCAGCTTCCTCGTTTTTTCATATCCATCACCGGTGATAGGATATGCCAAAAGGCCCGGGACTATGCCCGGGCCTTTAGAGCCTGTCAAAAAACGGCTATGCCGTTTTTTGACAATAGGATTGCAGTCTACTGCGCGCACGAATAGTACGCCTTTGGCGCACTATTCGCACACTTCGTAGCCTGAGAAGTGAAAAAAGTGACGCGCGCCAGCGACACCCCGCGAAGAATGAGCGGCTGGTGGAGCCAGTGCCCTTGGGGTGCATGTCGTCAGTTTTTTCGGATTTCATGGGTTCGCGCCTGCGGGCGCGAAATCT
>CAMKGX010000088.1 GCA_946412355.1 uncultured Clostridia bacterium | reverse complement strand
CTAATAGCCCGAGGGCTTGACCTACAATATGCAGGCAATCTAAGCCTTACTCAAAGACATGACGATACATTGTTCGGTTTTCAGGGTGCAAAACCCAAATAGTTGGTGCTGATTAGGGCGAGGGTCCACCCGTTCCCATCCCGAACACGGAAGTTAAGCTCGCTTCTGCCGACAATACTTGGCTGGAGACGGCCCGGAAAGATAGGTAGCGCCAACATAGAGAACCCGGATGTTCGCAAGAACGTCCGGGTTCTTCTTTTGTTAATTTCGGGATGGATACCATCCCGTGACAGGTCAGTTAAGCTCGAATCTGCCGACAATACTTGGCAGGCCGACGGGCCCGGAAAGATAGGTAGCGCCAACATGATAGAAACCGGATGGTCGAAAGATCGTCGGTACTGTCAAGATAATTGCGCAAATTCATTTGCAGTCTCTGTGAATGCCGTCAGCCGGCAATAGAAGCATTGTCCTGCAACGCCTCCAAATGCTTCATACTCATGTACTTCTTGTTGCCCCACTGTGTGCCGGCCACGTGCCGCAGTCGGGCGCAGACCAGCATCAGTGCGGAGTTCCCGTCCGGGAAGCAGCCCACCACTCTCGTCCTGCGCCGAATCTCCCGGTTGAGCCGCTCTATGACGTTGTTGGTGCGGATCTTCAGCCAGTGTTCCGAGGGAAAGTCATAGTAGGTCAGCGTTTCTTCAATGCCGTCCTCCACCTTTTTGGCCCCTGCCAGCAGCTTCATGGCCCGCAGCTCAGCCACCACCGCCCTGGCCTTCTCCCTGGCGGCACGTTTGCTCTCCTGGGCATGGATGGCCTTCAGCATTTGCGACACTGCTTTCACCTTTGACCTGGGAATCACACTGAAGACATTGCGGTAAAAATGGACGGTACACCGCTGGTATTTCGCCTCCGGGAATACCTCTCCAACCGCTTCCAGCATGCCCAGGCATTTGTCTCCCACGATGAGCTTCACGCCATCCAGGCCCCGGCCCTTGAGCCACTGGAAGAAGTTGATCCAACTGGCCTTGTCCTCTTTCATGCCCTCTGCGGCGCCCAGGACTTCACGGTAACCGTCCTCATTGACGGCAATCGCCACCAGCACGGCCACATTCTCGTATTCTCCGCCCCAATTCCGGCGCAGATAGATACCGTCCACATAGACATAGGGGTATTTACCGCCCTGCAAGGGCCGATTGCGCCAATCCTCGATGTGGACATAGGCTTTCTTATTGAGTTCACTAATGGTGGCAGGAGACACCTTGCTGCCCCAGAGTGCCTCCGTAATGTCCTCCACGCGGCGCACGGACACACCGGCCAGGTACATTTCAATGAGGGCTTCCTCCACGCTGCTCTCCCTGCGGCGATACCGCTCGATGATGGCGGTCTCGAAGGGGATCCCCTTGAGGCGCGGCACGTGCAGGGTGACGTTTCCGGACGTGGTGGTAAGGTTTCTGTCGTAATGGCCGCTGCGGTAGCCCTGGCGAGCAGCGCTGCGCTCGTAGCGGGCGGCCTGGGTCAGCTGCTCAGCTTCCTTCTCCAGCAGCTCGTTCAGCGTCTCTTCTACGCTGCCACGAACCAATTCTTTGATTTGACCCTTGATAACTTCCTCGTTAAGCTGTACAATCTTCTCGGACATGGTTTGCTGTCTCCTTTCGAATGTTTGTGTGGTAACTTCATTCTACCAGAGACTACAAACCTTGTCCTCTATTTTTGCTATTTTTGAATTTGCGCAATTAATTGTACCTTATCAGATCGTCCGGTTTCTTCTTATGTTAAGTTCGGGATGGAATCCATCCCGTGACAGGTCAGTTAAACTCGCTTCTGCCGACAATACTTGGCTGGAGACGGCCCGGAAAGATAGGTAGCGCCAACACAAGCAGGAGGTCATCCGAAAGGATGACCTCCCTTTTTTGTATATTTATTTTTGTACGGATTTATAGCCGCCTCCTGCGCGCTGCTTACTTCATTCTCTGTGCAAGCTTTATGCGGGTCTTCCAGTCTGCCGGTTTGCGCATCCACCGCTCGTCTAAGTTAGAAACAAAGCCCTTACGATTGCCGTTTTCGTCAGGCACAGTACGAAGAACTGGTGCAGCGCTAATAGGCGTTGTCTTCCAATAGGCGATCAGCTCCTGCTTCATTTTCTCATAGCCCTTTGTTCCTTCCTTAAGCTGTAGGGAGAGCATTTTCTTTGCCCAAAGTTCGTATTCTGCATCTGAAGCATCCCAGAAGCTGACGAGCTGTTCAACCACCTCTGTGATGTTGACCAGCGGCACGGTGATGCCATTGGCCTTGTCGTAATCCTCTATGTATTTTCTTGCCTGTACCAGCAGTTCTTCTCTGTTCATAGTGGTATGCTCCTTCCTGTTGTGTGTGAATTGTTCCCGTTCCATTATTCTTCTCGATTTGTCGTGAAATCCGGCTCTGCGCCGCAGATGCTGCAGCGCCAGCCATAAACGGAGAAGTTGCTTCGGGGTGATACTCCGTCTTTGTAGGGGCGGACGACTCTGTCCGCCCCACCTATCTCAATCCGGGTCGGTGTGAATGACGGGCTTGAAAGCAGCTATTTGAAGATACATGTGACTGACATAAGGAATACTGCTTCGGAGAAATGGCTTCTTTGCGTGTGCAACTCATGCTTTCGCCTGATTTTCTGCAATCTTCGCCAGCGTGTCCTCTTTGATGGCCTGGCGCAGTTCGGTGAGATACGGTGAGTGGGCTACGTTGCCCCAGGCGTAATCCACATTGAGCTGGTACTCATTGGGCTCCCAGGTCTCGATGGGGGATTCGTTGTGCTGAATGACTGCCTCCATCTTATCCAGCGCCTTGTATAGCTTGGCCTCCGGTGTTTCCAGGGCGTTCATCTCGGTATAGAGCGCCGCCATATCGTGGCAATAGGGCGCCGGCAGGGATGCCACCCACTGTGCCAGTGTGTCGTCCTCTTTTTGCTCATCGGCTGCCGTCTTCAAAAAAGAGGGGATGTCACCGGTGAAGCATTCGCCCAGATCGTGGATCAGACACATCCGAATGACCTTATCCATGTCCAGCTCCGGGAACTCGTCCCGCATAAAGAAGGCCATCAGCGCAATGCGCCAGCTATGCTCCGCCACGCTCTCCGGCCGCCCTTTGGAGGTGGTGCAATGGCGAATTTCGTCCTTCAACCGCTCCGCGATGTGCAGCACATCCAGTAAAGCCCTTACGTCCATGTGAACACCCCTTATTACAATAATGTATGCTATGGAAAAATCCCCCACGTGCGTGGAGGATTTTTTGGTGACCCGTACCGGATTCGAACCGATGTTAAAGGCGTGAGAGGCCTCTGTCTTAACCACTTGACCAACGGGCCGTTATGGTACACCATCAGTGGGCGCGTCATGAAAGCTGCCGGTGGCAGGTTTCATAGCGACCGTCCCTGACCAAGAAGCCGAGCCAACGGCGAAGGCTGATTGGAGGAAACAGAGAAATGGTGCGCGGGGAATAGATGAAATGCACATCCGTGCATGAACTGACATTGGTACACCATCAGGGACTCGAACCCTGGACACCCTGATTAAGAGTCAGGTGCTC
>CAMKGX010000087.1 GCA_946412355.1 uncultured Clostridia bacterium | reverse complement strand
CCAGCGGGCTGTGCCGTACTCCGCATCGTGGCGGAACTTCTTGGCCTTTTTCGCCTTGCAGTAGATCAGGAGCCGAAAGCCCACGGCCCCCACGATACCCACCAGCCAGTCTGCCGGGTTCAGGCCCGGTGCAAAATCCGCAAAGGCCACGCCGATGGTCTGCATGATCCCCAACAGTTTTTGGCCGAAGCCCGCACCAGCGGCCAGACGGTAGGCCGTCCCCACTTTCAGGTAGGCCCAGCCGATGAACAGATACGGGATATTGGGAAGTACATATTTGCGGAGCTTATCTGTCCCCATGCACCGCCTCCTTTTCCAGCTCCCGCTGGGGCTGTTTCCGCGCCTGTTCCTCGGCCCGGTTGAGTTGTTCACGGATCGGGGTGCGCCAGGACTTGGCCCGGTTCAGTTCCTTGCGGGAATACTCAGCAAAACAGCCCGTGATGGCGTCGGCCTGATTTGCCTTGAACAGTAACAGATATTTGCCCTTGTCCACCCGGCGAAAGGCATAGTCAACCCCCCACTTCCGGGCCACCCGGTCAAAGTGCCGGGTAGCCCCGGACAGTTCGATACTGCTTGTGGACCCGCCGTGGCCCATGAGCTTTTTTACGCTCTGCTTGCCGTGGGGAGCTTGGGCCTTGCGGTGCTCCTTGGCAATCTGGCGGCCCACGGCGGCCAGCGCATAGGCAAGGCTCCGGGCCGTCAGCTTGGATGCCTGAACGCTGACGGCAATGGTCTGACGGGAAACTTCGTCACCTACGATCTAAACCACCTCCTCTCGTCGCCACAAACTGCGCTTTGCTCCTTTGGCCGCAGGCGGCCAAAATCCGCACACTACGTTGTGGCTCCTCTCCCCACAAAATCTGCGACTTTGCGGGGAACCCCATTTGCCGCCTCTGGCCACCGTGACCAGAGGCGGCGCTATCTGTCCTCTCGGCTGATGGGGAGCCGCTGCTTGTCCTCGTTCAGCGCGGAGCGGTCAATGATTTCCTGATAGGCTGCCATTTGCTCCCGGATATTCAGTTTGGGATAGGCGAAAATGCGGTGCTCCGGAGGAATGTCATCCCTGCCGGAGTAGTGCTCAATAAAACTGCTGTTGTTATTGAACACATAGCCGCCGGGGGCGTAGTGGCCGTCCTCGTTGATCCGCATATCCCGCCCGTATGCCTCATAGTCGATATAGTCAATGAGATGCTCTGGGATCTGAATGGAGCCGAAGTCCTGGACGTACATTCGCCCCAGCGCCTCGTCATCGTCAATATCGGGGTAAAACTCAAAGCAATCCAGATTTTGCGTCAGGTTGATTAAGTCTTTGACGCTCCCTGTGTACTCGCCGCTGTCAATGACGGCCTCGAACTTTTCAAGCTCAGAGGTGTCCAACTCGGAGAGCAGATGGGCCAAATAGTTCAGTTCGTCAATGCTTTCGTACTCACCCAAACAGTCGCAGATGCCCAGCACATCGCCGTCAAACGCGGTAATGAAGATTTCTTCATACCGCACACCATCCACGCCGATCCGCTTCAAAAGTGCCTGTACCTCCTCGGTGGTGGCGGGAAACTTTAGGGTTTCTCCAGCCTCCACGCCATACTCGGCGTATTTCCCGAGGTTGGTAACATAGGCTTCAATCAGGGCTGACATCAGCGGTGGCCCTGACGCTTGACGGTCAGGATGCCCTCCAGCGTGGTCGAAGTGATACCCAGCCGCTGGGCCACGGCAATGTCATTCTTCATGGACTCGGTGACGGTATGACCGCACACCACCAGCACATGAGAACGGCGGAGCAGATTGCGGCCCATATCGATGCCGCTTTTGTGTTCCTCGGGAACCGCATCGTTGAGGAACAGGGGCAGATAGAGCGTGGGGCAAATCGGGGAAAAGCCCGCGTCATAGACGGCTCGGCAATACTTGGCCGCCTGTTCGGTCATTTCATGGGGATCGCCGCACCATGCGGCGGTGATATAGGCAAGGGGCCTTTTCATAAGGAATACCTCCATTTCAAAGTTAGTTTTACAGGGGACGGTTCAACCTTTTTCCCCCGCCCTTTTCCAGTCTTGGAAAAGGGGGCGGCTCTGGAGGATATACCCCCGCCGCGCCGCTGAATATGGCACAGCCGGGGCAGACCGTAAAGGGCAAGCCGCCCTTGGCGGGGCTACGCCCCCTTGACGGCCAGCTCCCGGCTGCGCCCGGTGATGGGCGGCGACGGGGGATATATACCACAGGAGCCTTCGTCGGTACAAACTTCGCTTTGTTCCTTTGGGCGCAAGCGCCCAAAATCCACACGCTCCGTTGCGCCTCCTCTCCCCATGAAGTCTGCGACTTCATGGGGCACCCCGTTTTGGGGGACGAAAAAACCTCTGGTCACGATGGCCAGAGGTGCTTACTTCTCCTTATCCGTTTTTTTCTTGTCGGGCTTGGCAAGCTCGGGCGGCTGCTTCTCTTTCCAGTCGGCCAGCAGGGTCATGATCTGATCCTTCATCTGGCGGGGCGTGGCCTCCTTGCCGAAGAACTTTTCCAATTCAGAGCCGGTAATAATCACGTCACGATCCTCCTTTTTCTTTTCTTCACTCAAAATGCCATCAATGACATCCGGGGTCAGCTTGTTGTCCTTATCCAGCTCCCGGAGCCTGTTTGCCTGTCCCTTGGAGGGCGAGGACTGCTGGCCCTCAATGGAAACGGCGATATACTTCTGGTGGGTGGGACGGATGCGGGAGATTTCCACGGCGGGGGTAAAGGACAGCTTTCCCGCATCCATGGTCTGCTTCAACTCGGGAACAAGGTCATTGAGCCAAATATACCGCTGAACGGTTTTCACGCTCATGCCGTTGCGCTGGCCTACGCTTTCCAGCGAGAGCTTACCCGCCGCCGCATCATCCCCACGCGATCCCTGATGCTTGATCGCCTCATACTGCTTTTTCAGGGCAAGGGCCTTTTCGCTGGGCAAAATCGTTTCGCGGTGGCGGAGGTTGTCATCCGTCATAGCGAGGATGGCTTCATCGTCCGTCATGTTGCGGACGATACAGGGCATATTCATAAATCCGGCCAATTCGCTGGCCCGCTGGCGGCGGTGGCCCGCAATAATCTCATAGCCGCCATCTTCGAGAGGACGCACCAGCGCAGGCTGGTGCACACCGCCAGAACGGACGGACTCCACAAGGCCCTGCATTTCCGCATCGTCCCGGACACCAAAGGGATGTTCCTTGAACGGATGCAGCTCGGAAAGGTTAATATATACGATTTCCTCCTTGACGGCGCGGGTAGCGTCGCGGGGAGCGGGAGGAACCTCCGGGGCCGGGGGATCGGCTTTTGCCGCTTCTGCGGGAGCCTTGGCCGGGGCCGCCTTACCCTTTTTCTCCGGGGTAGCCTGATCCTTGGGAGGACGGCCACGGCGGGGCTTGTCAGCCTGCTCCGCTTTCTTGGCCCCCTTATCGGCTGACGGGGCTTTATCCGCTTTAGGCGGGCGGGCCTGTTTGGGCATTTCCTTACCAGCCCTGGCATCAGCGGCGGGCGCGGGCTTGTCGGGCTGTTTGTCTGCTTTCGAGGCGGGCGGCTCCACTTTATCAGGCTCGGCGGCCTTGGCCTTGTCCGCACCAGCGGCCCGCACATCGGACAGGTCGATCACCTTACCAGAGGGAGCGGGGCCGCTCTCCAT
>CAMKGX010000086.1 GCA_946412355.1 uncultured Clostridia bacterium | reverse complement strand
AAAAAAGGAAGATGACCTGCACATGAAAATGCAGATCATCTTCCTTTTTGTTGCCAACCCTGCCAGCCAGATGCCCAAATCAGTTTTTTGATTAAAGCTGTCTTATGAACACCCGGCTAAAGGGGAGATTATTTATATTGCAATATCATTCCTCTTTCTTCGACAGCTCCCAGAAGATGACGGCGCTGGCCGCCGCCACGTTCAGGGAGTCCACTCCGTGGGACATGGGAATTTTCACCGTGTAGTCGCACCCGGCGATGGTCTCCTCCCGCAGGCCGTCCCCCTCGGTGCCCAGCAGTACCGCCAGCCTGTCCGCGTGGCGCAGACGGGGATCGGTGACGGACAGGGTGTTGTCCCGCAGGGCCATAGCCGCCGTCTGGTAGCCCCAGCCCCGGAGCCAGGCCAGGCCCGCCTGGGGCCACAGGTGCTGATAGGGGGTGATGTAGGCCCAGGGGATCTGGAACACCGTCCCCATGCTGACCCGGGCGCACCGGCGGTACAGCGGGTCGCAGCAGCCCGGCGTCAGCAGCACGGCGTCCATGCCCAACGCCGCCGCCGAGCGGAAGATGGCCCCCAAATTGGTGGGGTTCATCACGTCCTCCAATATGGCGATGCGGCGGCTTGCCTTGCACAGCGCCGCCGGGTCCGCCGGGGGCCGCCGCCGCATGGCGCACAGTACGCCTCGCGTCAGCGGGAAGCCGGTGAGCTGCGTCAGCACGTCCAGCGGGGCGGTATACAGGGGCACGTCGCCGCAGCGCCCCACCACCTCCGCCGCCTGCCCGGCGATGTGCTTTTCCTCCATCAGCAGCGACACCGGCTCATATCCCCCGTCCAGGGCCCGCAGAATCACGTTGGGGCTCTCGGCGATGAACAGCCCCTGCTCCGGGTCGGCCCGGCAGAGGAGCTGCCCCTCGGTGAGCCGGGCGTATACGTCCAGCGCAGGGTCGTCAAAGTCGGTGATGTGAATGATATGGGCCATAGCACCGCCCTCCTGAAACCGTTTTCCCCGCCATTATACCCCGCTGCGCCGCCAAGTGTCAATGGAGGTCATTCCCCTATTGCAAACGGCAGCATTCATGGTATAATTTGGATGTGAGCACCCATCCACCGCCTATTTTTCAGAAATGAGGTTACGATCATGGGTATTTTTGATTCGCTCAAGCGCCAGGCCCAGCAGCAGCTCCGGCAGCAGGTGCAAAACGCGGTGCAGTCCGTGACCGCCTCTGCTTCCGCCACGCTGCGCCGCAGCCAGGTCACCCTCCCTTCGCTGCCCCGCACGCTCTCCGAGCTGCAAGCCATGCCGGAGGGCCAGCTCCAGTCCCCCCAGCACACCGCCGCCCTGACGGTGGCCGCCCTGTGCCTGTGGAGCGAGAACAGGGAGGAGGCCAAGGCCATGCTCACCTACCTGGCCGGGCCCCGGGGCATGACGGGTCAGGACTGGCAGTTTATCAATGACCGCTTCATGGACGGCCGGGCCTACATCCCCCGCTCCTACTTCGCCGGGGCCACGGTGGACAATGGCTACGTCCCCAAGGCGCCATACGTGCTGGACATGTGGGAGGACCCTTATACCACCGAGCCCGGCTATGCCGGGGTGCTGCTCCAGTCCGCCGGGGCCGACAGCAAGCGCAAGGTGGTCTTGCGGCAAAAGCCCTCCACGGGCCAATGGTTCCTGTGGCAGCAGGAGCTGCTTGCCGGCATCCGCGTGCCCAAGGCGGAGGACCCCTGGGCGTAAAGCGGCTATATATTGACGAAATCCGTATCCTCCGGCGCAGCCGGGGGATACGGATTTTATCGTGTCAGCGCCTTGCCTCCGCCTTTTCAAACCCGTGTACCCAGTCGCTCCTGCGGTAGTAGATGTAGAATATCACGGAGCTGATGCCCCAGGTCAGGGGGTAGGCGGCGAACAGCAGCCGAATGTCGTGGCAGATGTGCATGGCCACTGTAATGTAGGCGATGCGCAGCACGCACCATACGCACAGCATCACCACCATGGGCACCGTGGCCTTGCCCGCGCCCCGGCACACCGCCGCCACGCAGTGGGCAAAGGACAAGAAGCAGAAGAACAGCCCCTCGATGCGGATCTGCATCACGCCGATGGCAATCACGTCCGGGTCGTTGTTGAACAGGGCGATGGCCTGGGGCGCCAGCACGAACAGCACGATGCCGATGACCTCCGCCATGGCCACGCAGGCCACGATGCCGAACCGGGCGGCCTGTCGGGCCCGGTCGTAGAGCCGCGCCCCCAGGTTCTGGCTGATGACGGTGGTGATGGCGGCGGTGAAGCTCATAATGGGCAAAAAGCCGAAGCCCTCCAGCTTGGAGTAGCTGCCGCAGGCCGCCATGGCGTCGGAGCCGAAGGAGTTGATGTGGCTCTGCACCAGCACGTTGGCGATGGAGATCACCGAGTTCTGGACGCCGGAGGGGATGCCGTTGCGGACGATCTCCTTCAGCATGGGGCCGTCAAAGGCAATTTTCCGCCATTCCAGCCGGATGGCGTTGCCCTTTTTCATCAGCGCCGCAAAGCATAACACCATGCTCACGCCCTGGGCGATGGCGGTGGCCGCCGCCGCGGCGCCCACGCCCCAGCCCAGCCATGCCACGAACACCAGATCCAGTATCACGTTCAGCACCGAGGAGAAGATGAGATAGTACAGGGGCCTCCGGCTGTCCCCCAGGGCCCGCATGATGCCCGTCAGCGTGTTGTACATCACCAGCGGGATGCCGCCGTAGGAGAACACCCGGAAGTAGGCGATGGACTGGTCGATCACGTCCGGCGCCGTGCCCATCCAGCGGAGGATGTAGGGCGTCAGCGCCACGCTGATGACGGTCAGCAGCGCCCCCGCCGCCAGCCCGAAGGCCACGGCGGTGTGGATGGCCAGCAGCACCTTGTCCTGCTCGCCTGCGCCGAAGTGCCGGGAGATGACCACCCCCGCGCCGATGGAGATGCCGGCGAAGAAGCCTACCAGCAAAAATACCAGCGACCCCGAGGAGCTCACCGCCGCCAGCGCCTGCTTGCCCAGGAAGTTGCCCACGATCAGCGAGTCCACCGAGTTATAGAGCTGCTGAAAGAGCTGGCTCAGGAACAGGGGCGCCGCAAATTGCAATATCACCCGGGGGATGCTGCCGGTTGTCAGGTTCCTGGTCTGGGAGGCCACGGTGTCACGTCCTTTCTCCGCCCCGCAGGGCGCACAAGGCAGTATAGCCCTTTTTTGCCGCTTTTGCAAGGCAAACGGCGCTTTTTCCCCGTTTCCATCCGCCTTTGCCCGGAAAATCACGTGCAATTCCTCCTTTTTGCCGTCTGAAACCCGAAAATCCCTCTTGCTCCGGCGGCGCGGGGATGGTATAGTATGATCATAATGGATACGAATGCGCTGAAAACGCTTCCGCAAGGAGGACAGTGAAATGGATCAGAAGATGGTGTATCGCCCCGACCTGGCAGAGGACGCGGAGGAGTTCTGCCCCCTGTGCGGTGCCCCCGTGGCCCCGGAGGAGGAGCCCGCTCCGGAGCCTGCGGCCCCCGCTCAGCCGGAGACCGCCCCCCGCACCGTCACGGAGCTGCTGGCCCTGTGCGACAGCTTTGAGGTGAACCCGGCGGACCACAGTTTCTTCATCGGCAAGGATGAAAAGGACGCCTCCGGCTACGGCCTGTTTCTGGATGAATTCGGCGATTACGTCTTTTACCGCAACCA
>CAMKGX010000085.1 GCA_946412355.1 uncultured Clostridia bacterium | reverse complement strand
ACCGGCATCCCCAACTTCCGCCTGGAAAAGGACGTGGTCAACGCCGAGATCGACGTGCTGCGTGAGATGGGCGTGGAGTTCCGCTGCGGCGTGGAGGTGGGCAAGGATGTCACCATCCAGCAGCTCCGCGACCAGGGCTTCAAGGGCTTCTTCGTGGCCGTGGGCCTGCAATACGGCGGCAAGCTGAATGTCCCCGGCGACGACGCTGCGAATGTCATGCCCGGCGTGGACTACATCAAGTCCGTCAACGCCGGCAAGGCCCAGCCCCTCAGCGGCAACGTGGTGGTCATCGGCGGCGGCAACATCGGCGCCGACGTGGCCCGCACCGCCATCCGCCAGGGCGCGGAGAGCGTCCAGCTCTACTGCCTGGAGCAGTATGAGGATATGCCCATGGGCGAGGAGGACCAGGAGCTGTGCAAGGCCGACGGCGTCACCATCCACGCCGGCTGGGGCCAGACCGCCATCGACACCGAGGACGGTAAGGCCACCGGCATCCACTTCCGCCGCTGCCTCAGCGTCAAGAACGCCGAGGGCCGCTTCGATCCGAAGTTTGACGATAACGACACCGCTTTTGAGTCCTGCACCACCGTGCTGTACTGCATCGGCCAGAAGGTGGAGTGGAAGGAGCTGCTGAAAGATACCAAGGTGGAATTCCGCCCCAACGGCATCGCCATTGCCGACCCCGTCACCCTCCAGACCGCCGAGCCCGACATCTTCGTGGGCGGCGACGTCTACACCGGTCAGAAGTTCGTGGTGGACGCCCTGGCCGCCGGCCGTGAGGGCGCCGTGTCCCTCCACCGCTTCGTCAACGAGGGCCAGAGCCTGACCATCCACCGCAACACCCGCCACTTTGCCTCCCTCAATAAGGACGACATCGTCCTGCCCGACGAGGCCAAAAATAAGCCCCGCCGCGCCGTCAAGGGCACCGACGCCGCCAAGGCCCGCACCATGCACGATGAGCGCCTCATCTTCACCGAGGAGCAGATCAAGTCCGAGGCCAGCCGCTGCCTGAGCTGCGGCCGCAGCGTGGTGGACTCCAACAAGTGCCTGGGCTGCGGTATGTGTACCGTCCAGTGCAAGTTCGACGCCATCCACCTCATCCGCAACATGGGCGACGCCTACTCCAGGATGATCCCCGCCGAGGACAAGTTCAAGGCCATCGGCGCCTACCTGCCCAAGCGTGCCGTGAAGATTTTGAAGCACAAGGTCTCCGGCAAGGCCGACTGAGGACGGGCCATGCACGAACTGGGCTTAGTCAACTATGTGGTCAAGCAGGTCTCCCGCATCGCGGAGGAAAACCACGTGGCGAAGATTCACTCCGTCACCCTGGAATTCGGCGAGGTGTCTGGCATCGTCACCTCCTACCTGTACGACTATTGGAACTGGTACACCAAGAAATTCCCACTGTTTGACGGGGCCAAGCTGCTGTGCGAGGAGATTCCCGCCGTCACCTGGTGTGACGACTGCAAGCAGACCTACCCCACCGTCCCATACGGCAAAACCTGCCCCCATTGCGGCAGCGGCAACACCTGGCTCCAGCAGGGGAATGAGATGAACATCAAGCAAATCGAGGTGGAAGACACCCGGGAAGGAGACAAAAATGGAGAATGAAGCGCTGCGCCGGCTGAAAGACGAGCTGGGCGTCATCAACTACAAGATCAACTATAAGACCGGCGTCCACCTGGGCGTCATCGAGGACTTCTTCGACCGCAAGCGGGACGATATCGACCCCAAAGACCGGGCTAAAATCGAGGCCATGCTGTTGAAGGAGAAGCAGTAAAAGAACAAAAAGCCCGCCATCCCACAGGATGGCGGGCTTTTTGCTATCGTAGGGGCGCTTCAAGAAGCGCCCGCATTCCACGCAGCGGCAACCGCCAAGGCTGGATAAACGCCACCTGGCCTCGTCCAACACCGTAGGGGCGACCACGCACCCCGTACCCCCACATAAACGGCACCCGGCAACGAAATCCTCCGTAGGGCGGGACTACCCCAAGGGTACTGGCTCCACAAGCCGCTCGTGCCTCGCGGTGTGTCGCTGGCGCTATGTGTCCCGCCAAATCCAGGTATCGACTCCCACCAACCCCGGATGAACGGCACCCGCCATCGTTCATTCCGTAGGGGCCGACGACCCCGGCGGCCCGGTTGCCCACGCATCGACCACCGCAAGGGTCGGGTGAATGGAGAAGGGTATCATATTGTTTCGTAGGGGCGGGGCTCTGCTCCGCCCTTACCTCGGCGAAATACGGAAAAAGGGAGGAGCAGAGCCCCTCCCCTACAACCAAACCCCAACGCACCCCCAACCAACAAAACCGTTCCGATTACCCCACCCCGAAAGGCGGGACCTGTGTGTCCCGCCAAATCCAGGTATCGACTCCCACCAACCCCGGTTGCAAGGCACCCGGCATCGACAACCATTCGTAGGGGCGGGGCTCTGCTCCGCCCTTACCCCGGCGAAATACGGAAAAAGGGAGGAGCAGAGCCCCTCCCCTACAACCAAACCCCAACCCATCCGCAACCAACAAAACCGTTCCGATTACCCCGCCCCGAAAGGCGGGACACGCAGGTCCCGCCCTACGGAGAAACAGCCCCACCGTTTGTAGGGCGGGTTTCCCCCGGTTTTCCTTTCCAACCGTCGGTTGGAAAGCCGCTCCAACCACGAAAACCTTGCATTTTGCGCTGCCGCCGCTATACTGAAAGCCAGAGTCGCGACCACACAGCCGGCGCTGCCGGGAAAGGATGGAGCATATGGAACAGATCTATTTCGGCGAGCGCATCGCCGCGTACCGCAAGGCCCAGTGGCTGACGCAGGAGGGCCTGGCCCAGAAACTGGGCGTCACCAACCAGGCCGTCAGCAAATGGGAGAGCGACCAGTGCTGCCCGGACATCATGCTGCTGCCGGCGCTGGCGGACGTATTCGGCGTCACTATCGACGCGCTGTTCGGCCGGGAGACCCCCGCACCGGTGGAGGAGCCGGCGCAGGACACGGCGCAGACCGACAAGAGACCGGCGGGATTGGAGATCGGCGAGCTGCCCTGGCCCGACGACGGGGCGCTGCGGGCAGTGTGCTACGTGGGTCGCCGCATGGTGCAGTTCGGCGACAGGAGCGCCGGCAGTGGCATCCAAATCGGGCCGATTCACCTGGACGTGGGCGCGCCGTCTATCGAGCTGCATTATAGCGGCGACGTGGCGGGAAGCATCTACGCCCAGGGCAGCGTGCTGTGCGAGAGCGCCACGGTGGGCGGCGACGTTCACGCGGAGGAAAGCGTGCGCTGCGGCAACGTAGGCGGCGGCGTCACCGCCGGGGACGGCGTCAGCTGCGGCGACGTGGGCGGCGGCGTCACCGCCGGCGACAGCGTCAACTGCGGCGACGTGGGCGGCAGCGTGTCCGCCGGGGACGGGGTGCGCTGCGGCCATGTGGAGGGCAACGTTACCGCCGGCGACAGCGTGTTCTGCGCCGGCGTGAAGGGCCGCGTCTGGCTGAATAGAAAAAGCCAGGCGGCGGGGCCTATGTGTCCCGCCGCATCCGGCTGAACGGCACCCATCATCGCCCAACATCGTAGGGGCGCTTCAGGTCGCGCCCGTACCCAGGCAGCAATAACCGCCGATGCCGGTTGCATGATACACGGCCTCGGCAACCCATCGTAGGGGCCGCCGCCCTCGGCGGCCCGCAAAAAAGGAGACGCCCACGGCGTCTCCTTTTTCAACGTAAATCAATCAATCACTATCCAGCTTCAGCACGGCCATGAACGCCTCCGTGGGCACCTGCACCGTGCCCAGATTCCGCATCTTCTTCTTGCCCTCTTTCTGCTTCTCCAGCAGCTTCTTTTTGCGGGTGATGTCGCCGCCGTAGCACTTGGCCAGCACGTCCTTGCGCATGGCCT
>CAMKGX010000084.1 GCA_946412355.1 uncultured Clostridia bacterium | reverse complement strand
GGCGCGCTGGTGAGCTATGGCCGCCTGACCCGCAAACAGCTCAAGGACCTGATTGCCACCCTGAACGCATGATAAAGGAGACGGAAAGCATGGCACGCTTTGATAAAGATTTCCTGCTGGGCGCGGCCACCGCGGCCCATCAGGTGGAAGGCAACAATACGAACAGCGACAACTGGGCCCAGGAGCAGATGAAGCATTCCAGCTTCGCTGAACCCAGCGGCATCGCCTGCGATCACTACAACCGCTATGCGGAGGATATTGCGCTGATGGCGAAGGCCGGGCTGAACGCCTATCGCTTCTCTATCGAATGGGCGCGGATCGAGCCGGAGGAAGGCGTATTCAGCGAAAAGGAAACCCAGCATTATCGGGACGTAATCCGCTGCTGCAAGGAAAACGGCCTTGAACCCGTCGTCACCCTGCACCACTTTACCAGCCCGGTGTGGTTGATCCGCAAGGGCGGTTGGGAGGCGGACACCACCCCCGCTGATTTTGCTCGCTACGCCCGGTATATCGCGGAGCAGTACGGCAGTGAGCTACACTATATCTGCACCATTAACGAGGCCAACATGGGCATCCAGATCGCCGCCGTAGCCCGGCAGATTTTCCAGCAGATGGTAGCCGCGGGCAAGGTGCAGGTAGGCGTGAACTTAGAGGATTTAATGAAAGGCAATCCCCTCTTGGCCCAGGAAAACAGGAACGCATTCGGCACCGAAAAGCCCGCCACTTTCGTGTCTCCCCGCACCTCTCACGGCGATGAAATCGTGATGCGGGCCCACGCTGCCGCCCGACAGGCCATTCGGGAAGCTGCACCCCATATTAAAGTAGGCTGGACGCTGAGCCTGCATGACGTGCAAGCCGTTCCCGGTGGAGAAGAAAAAGCCAAGGAAGAATGGGATCAGGAATTCACCCACTATCTGCCCGTCATGGCGGAGGACGATTTCCTGGGCGTGCAGAACTATTCCCGCACGATCATCGGCCCGGACGGTTCCCTGCCCGTACCCGAGGGCAAAGAAAAGACCCAAATGGATTACGAATACTACCCCGAGGGCATCGCCCATGTGCTGCGCCGGGTGGCGAAGGATTTCCGTGGTGATCTGATCGTCACCGAAAACGGCATCGCCACCGCCGACGACAGCCGCCGCGTTGCCTTTATCGATACGGCGACCCAGGGCGTGGCTGACTGCACAGCCGAAGGCCTGCCGGTGAAGGGCTATCTGTATTGGAGTTTGCTTGACAACTTTGAATGGCAGAAGGGCTACGCCATGACCTTCGGTCTGATCGGCGTGAACCGTGAAACGCAGCAGCGCCAGCCCAAGGCAAGCCTTTCCTTCCTGGGCACATTGAGGTAAACGCTATGAAAAAGCAAGCCGTGAATCCCTATCTACCTCTGAATGTATATATCCCGGACGGCGAGCCTCATGTGTTCGGAGATCGGGTGTATGTTTACGGCTCCCATGACGCGGAGGGCGGGAACGATTTCTGTGTGCTTGATTATGAGGTTTGGTCGGCACCAGTGGATGATCTGTCCGATTGGAGCTGCCCGGGCACCGCATACAGCGCCAACCAGGATCCGGACTGGACACCAACACGCGGCTATGCCATGTATGCCCCAGACTGTGTACAAGGGAACGACGGCCGCTATTACCTGTATTACGCGCTGGCGGGCGGCGGCTTATATACCGGGCCGATTCACGTGGCAGTCAGCGATCATCCCGATGGCCCCTTTCAATATCACGGCTCAGTACGCAATCCTGACGGCAGCCCAATGACCGAATACATCACCTTTGATCCGGCGGTCATCAACGATAACGGCATCATCCGCCTGTATTATGGCACATCGATCTTTGTGCCGCCTGAACGCATTCCCAGGGACGGGGTACCAAAGGATATGCTAAGGAACGTGCTGATCCGGCTGTTCGACAAAAAGGATGAAGAAATCAGTGAGGTTCCTTCCCATATGATGTGGGCCAACACGGTGGAGCTGGAAGCCGATATGCTCACCATCCGCCATCATCCCCGGCGCATCGTGCCTGGACAGCTGGACGCCGCGGGCACCAGCTTTGAAAACCACGCTTTCCACGAAGCCAGCAGTATCCGCAAAATCGGTGGTGTGTATTATTTCATCTATTCCAGCCAACATCAGCACGAGCTGTGCTACGCTGTCAGCAAGTATCCTGATAAGGATTTTGTCTATGGCGGCGTCATCGTGGATAACGGGGATATTAGCTATCAGGGGCGCATTGAAAAAGACCGCATAATGATGACCGGCAACAACCACGGCAGCATAGAGCAAATTGGCGGACAGTGGTATGTCTTTTATCATCGGCAGACACACCGCAATACCTTCAGCCGTCAGGGCTGTGCGGAAAGAATTGACGTGCTGCCGAACGGACGGATTCCTCAGGTGGATATCACCTCCTGCGGTTTAAATAGCGGTCCGCTTGCCGCCAAGGGATCTTATCCCGCTTCCATTTGCTGCTGCCTGACCAATGGCCACATGCCACATATTGGCCAACATGATCATATGGATCCCATGCCTGTCATCACCCATGATGGTGAGGAGCATTTTCTCTCAGGCATAACAGACAGGACGCTGGTAGGCTATAAATTCTTTTCCTTTAATGGCTCCTGCACGCTGAACCTGATCTGCCGGGGGACAGCAGAGGGAGTGCTGAAGGTGCGTACCAATGAAAAAACACAGGGGATCGTTTCGCTGCAACCAGCAAACGCATGGACGAGGATTTCTCTCTCCTTGCACGCAGCCGGCAAGAAGGCGCTTTATCTTTCCTTCCAGGGCATAGGAATGCTGGAACTGAAAGAATTGATTTTTGAATAACAGGAGGGCTCTATGTCTTTGGACTACGAACAGATCAAGCAGGAGGTCAAGGAAGAACTCATGCAATCCCTATCGGCGCGATTTAACCATGAAAAGGAACGTAAGCTGACCAATTACCGTCAGCAGAACGCCTATGTGCAAAAAGGACGGACGCTGTTCACCGGTTCTTCCCTGATGGAGTACTTTCCCATCACCGAATACTGTCTGAACGAGGGCTTGCCCATTGTCTACAACCGCGGCATCGGCGGCTATACCACGGATGAATTCCTGGCCGCCATTGAACCAATGCTGCTGGACCTGCGGCCGGCAAAGCTGTTCATCAACATCGGTACCAACGATCTTCGTCCCCTTCCGGATGGCGCAGACTGGTTTGCCCATCTTGCCGGCAATTATCGCAGGATCTGTGAAATCATCCGGGACAAGCTGCCGGACACCCTCGTTTATATGATGGCCTATTATCCTGTGAACAGCAGTGTTCCCCTGGCACAGGGCAACTCTTCTATGCTGGTGCGCACCAATGAAAACATTGCCCGTGCCAACAAAATGGTGGAGGGCCTTGCGGATGAATTCGGTTTCTATTATATCGATGTGAACGATGGCCTCAAGGATGAAAACGGGAACCTGAAAGCCGAACATACCCGGGACGGCATTCATTTTGACGCGGCTGCCTATCGGACGGTATTTGAAAGCTTGAAGAAGTATTTGTAATCAAGCAGAAAGGAAGGGTCATCTATGAACGCGCTCAAAGGAAAGGTTGTGCTGGTCACCGGATCGGGTCAGGGAATCGGCAAGGGAATCGCTATGTATTTTGCCCGGGAAGGGGCCATTGTGATCACCAACAACCGCAGCCCCATGAAAAACGTGGAGCCTCCCCAGGAGCTTTCCAGGGAAGAACAGGCGGCCTGGCTTTCCATGGTGGGCGATGCCGAAACCGCAGCCAGGGAGATCCAAGCCTTTGGCGGACAGGCAGAAGCCATGTTCTGCGACGTGGCGAATTATGACGCCGTCGGTCAAATGATGGAAAAAATCGTTGCAAAATACGGCCGCATTGATATTGTAGTCAACAACGCCGCCATTACGGAATCCGGTGCTTTGCTCTCCCTGACAGAACGGG
>CAMKGX010000083.1 GCA_946412355.1 uncultured Clostridia bacterium | reverse complement strand
CGAGGCCGGGCGATTGACGATTAAAGGGCGGAGCAGAGCCCCGCCCCTACGGACATAAACGAAACCGCCCGCAACCAACCCGCCTTATATAAAACCACCGCGTGGGCAACGGGCCGCCGGGGGCGTCGGCCCCTACAAAAAATCGGCGCCTGTGTTTTTGCCGTAGGGGCGATTCACGAATCGCCCGAACCCAGGTGGCAAATACCGCCGCGCCCGGTTGGATGGCACCCGGCAACGTCGCCCACCGTAGGGCGGGACGACCCCGGCCCGCCGTGCCCAGGTGACGAATACCGCCAAGGCGGGGCGGATGGTAATACATATCAACCTACCGCCCAGCCTTCCCCCCAAGGGGAAGGCAAGGCGTTTTTTTGCTTCCGTGTACCATTCAACCGGCATTGCCGGAGCGCACCGCCGGGCTGGGGCGGAGCAGAGCCCCGCCCCTACGGACATAAACGAAACCGCCCGCAACCAACCCACCTTATATAAAACCCCCGCATGGGCAACGGGCCGCCGGGCGCCAGTGACGGCCCGCGAGGCACGAGCGGCTGCCGGAGCCAGTGCCCTTGGGGTAGGCGTCGGCCCCTACGGACATAAACGGAACCGTTCACATCCTGCCGGCCCCTCATCCGATTCACCATATCATTAGCTCCGCTTATCCTCGCCATACAAAATATCTATTTCATTTATCAAACGGCTGTGGTATAATGCACCGTTGGTGAAAAAACCTGTGAAAGGGAGACGATAATGATGAACAGAACCATTGGCACCGTGGTGCGGGGCGTGCGGGCGCCCATTTTCCGGGAGGGCGACGACATTGTGGCCGTCACCGTGGACACGGTGATGAACGCCATCCGGGAAAACGGCATCACCCCCCACGACCGCGACATCGTGGCCGTCACCGAGTCGGTGGTGGCCCGCTGCCAGGGCAACTACGCCACCATTGCCGACATCAGCGCCGACGTGCGGGCCAAGACCGGCGGCAAGACGGTGGGCGTCACGTTCCCCATCCTCAGCCGCAACCGTTTCTCGCTGCTCCTCAAGGGCATCGCCGGGGGCTGCGAAAAGGTGGTGCTGCTGCTGAGCTACCCCTCCGACGAGGTGGGCAACCATCTGGTGACCATGGACCAGCTGGACGAGAAGGGCATCGACCCCTGGCACGACGTGCTGAGCCTGGAGCAGTTCCGGGCCGCCTTCGGCAGCGTGGTGCATCCCTTCACCGGGGTGGATTACGTCAGCTTCTACCAGGAGCTGATTGAGAGCATGGGCGCCCAGGCGGAAATCGTGTTCGGCAACCGGGTGCAGTCCGTGCTGGACTACACCGACACCGTCATCTGCTGCGACATCCACACCCGCGCCCGCTCCAAGCGCCTCTTGAAGGCCGCCGGGGCCCGTGTGGTGCTGGGCCTGGACGACCTGCTGAACGCCCCCGTGAACGGCAGCGGCTACAACGAGACCTACGGCCTGCTGGGCAGCAACAAGGCCGACGAGGAGCGCATCAAGCTCTTCCCCCGTGACACCATGCACGTGGCCGAGGCCATCGGCCGCCGGATGTCCGAGGCCACCGGCCGCCACGTGGAGGCCATGGTCTACGGCGACGGCGCCTTCAAGGACCCCGCCGGGAAGATCTGGGAGCTGGCCGACCCCGTGGTCAGCCCCGGCTACACCGACGGCCTCATCGGCACCCCCAACGAGCTGAAGCTGAAATACCTGGCGGACGAGGAGTTTGCCGACCTGACCGGCGACGAATTGCGCCGGGCCATCGAGGCGAAGATCAAGGCCAAGGACGCCAAGGTGTCCCTGGTGGGCAAGATGGTGTCCGAGGGCACCACCCCCCGTAACCTCACCGACCTCATCGGCTCCCTCTGCGACCTGACCTCCGGCAGCGGCGACAAGGGCACCCCCATCGTCTACATCCAGGGGTATTTCGACAACTACACCAACGAGTAATCCATCCGCCAAAACGGCAAAGCCGTATCGGTAAAGGCGTAGGGGCGCTTCATGAAGCTCCCGCCCACATGGCGGGAAGACACAGAATTTCCATTTACAAAAAAGGAACGGCCCGGGGGCCGTTCCTTTTTTCCGTTATTGGCGTAATGGTTTAGCCCAGGGACGAGGACGAGGGAACCAGGTCCTCAATGGCGGGGGCGGAGTTCACCACGTCGTTGCCGTAGGGCACGCCCAAGACGTTCCACTCCTCGAAGGCCTCGGGCATGGCCCGGGTGATGCCGTACTCCTCCAGCAGGGCCAGGATGTGGGTGCTGGCGGGGGTCACGTTCCGGAGGGTGTAGGTGCCCTTGGGGGTGGTCAGCTCGATGTCCAGATAGGCCGCGGGATGGTAGCTGCTGTATTCCTCCAGCAGGGTGTCCACGTCCACGGGGGTGGCGGCGTCGGCCAGGGCGGCGTCGTAGAGAGCCCGGGCCTGCTCCGCCGTCAGCAGCATCTCGTCGGCGCTGCTCATCCAGCAGTACACCATGCCGCCGGTGAAGTCGGTGCCGTAGTCCTCCCGGCCCTCCATGATGCTGCGCAGCCGCAGCTCCGGGTTGTTCACCAGCTTGCCCAGGGCGGTTTTCAGGGCGTTGTCCTCGATGCTGTAGCTATAGCTGCGGGAGAAGGTCTCGCCGCTCTTGAGGGTGTAGGTGACGTGGAAATACTGGGTGCCCTGGCTGTCGTACCGGTCGTCGTCATAGGCGCCGTCGATGAGCAGGGCGTGGAGGGCGATGGTGTCGGCAATGGTCTGGGGGTCCTCAGAGTCGAGGCCGTCGATGATGCCGCCGGAGATCCACACGTCATGCACGTCCTCCGCCTCCGGCAGCCGCCGCTGGTAGCCGGTGGGGTCCAGACGGATGACGGTGGGGATGAGGATGAGGATGGCCGCCAGGATGGCCAGGCCGATCCAGGTCCTGCGATGCCAGATCTTATAGCTCTTTTGCAGCAGCATCTGCACCGCGCAGTAGGTCACCGCGCCCATGACGATCTGCCACAGCACCAGGCCGATGCGGTCGGTGCCGTCACGGCTGATGAGGGTGAACACCAGCGTGCCGATGGCCAGGCCGCCGGCCACGGAGATGACGTAGCACACGATGGGCCGCAGCCAGGGGAACACGATGGCGCTGCCTGCCGTTTCGCTGTGGCGCAGGCGGTAGAGGAGCCACGCCAGGGCCAACAGCGCCACGCCTGCCGCGGCGTAGATCCACACGGTGTGCAGGCCGCTGCGGGGCAGCACGCGGACGAAGTTCATGTAGCCGTCGGCGGTGGTTTCCGCCTCGGTGGACTGCACCATTTTCACCACCGGGGTACACCAGTAGGTGAATTTGGTGATCTGGTCCTGGTCCATGCCGGAGAAGCCCTTGTAAAAGGCCCCGGCCATCATGTTCAGCAGCAGCCGGTAGGCCAGCACCATGAAGTTGACGCCCACGTAGATCACGGGCAGGCCCAGCAGCCAGCCGGTGACGGCGGCGCAGCAGGCCGCCAGGGCGAAGAAGAAGAACTCCTCCAGCTCGATGCACAGCAGCCACAGCCACAGGGCTTTCAGCGGCACGCCGCCGTTGGTGGAGGCCAGCAGGGCGGTGCAGACGGCGATGAACAGATTGCCCGCCGTCAGCAGGGAGAAGCCGGACACCATCTGGGCCGCGAACACGCCGCTGCGCCGCATGGGCAGAGCGTGCATCATGCCCACGGCGCTGGGCTTCATCAGATAGTCGAACATCACCATGGCCACCGCCAGGGCGGCGATCATAGCCACCACGGGCATGACGGTGATGGTGTTGTAGAGCTGGTCACTCATGTCCAGCAGGGCCCTGTCGCTCCACCGGCCCACGGACCAGGTGGGGATGGCCACGGAGAAGAACATGACGAAGCAGTAGCCGAAGCCCAGGGGCCAGCTCCGCTTCCAGTTGCTCAGCAGCAGCGTCTTAAAGGACGATGTCCCGAACCGCATAGTCGGCACCTCCTAACTCATAGATGAAAATCTCCTCCAGCGTCAGCGGGATGGCCTCCAGCAGCAGAGGATTGGTGGTGGCCATGGTGGCCAGGATCTCCTCCCGGTTGCCCCGGAGGATGTAGGTGTGTACCCGGCCCACGCTGGAGCGGTGTACCACGTTGAGGCCCGCGGGCAGCTCCGGCTCCACGCCGGGGTAGGCCACCTGCAGCTTCACGGTGTTGTCCTGCAGCTCGCTGAGGCTGTGCTGCAGCAGCACCTTGCCCTTGTTCAT
>CAMKGX010000082.1 GCA_946412355.1 uncultured Clostridia bacterium | reverse complement strand
GCTGGCCGTCCGTCAGGCCGCGCAGATGATCCACGCTGCCCTTGACCGCCACCAGCTCCCGCATCTCCTGTTGGGCCTTGCGGTAGTCGGCGTAAAGGGCTTTTTTCTTTTCCGTCAGTTCACAGCGGGACTTTTTGAGTGCGTCCATTTTGGGGAGCTTGGCCCCACCCAAAAGCTCACCCAGCGCGGCCTTGGCCGCCCGGCAGTCGGCAAGCTCGGCCTCATGTGCGGCAAGATATTTCTTGCTGTACCGGGCCGCCTTGTAGCCATCGAACACGGGCCGGGTCTTGGCGTAGCTCACCACAGCAGCCATAAGATCGGATACCTTGGACAGCTCGGCCTCGGTCTGCTGAATCTCTCCGGCCAGCGCATGAAAGCGATCCGTGGCCGCCTCGGTCTTGGCCGCCAGCTCGTCGTATTCCATCAGATCGTTTTCTTTCAGAAATTGCAGGGCGGCGGCCATCTGTTTCAAGTTGTAGACCTTGGCCCACCGCTCATAGGCCGGGCCTTTGCCGTGGCTCATGCGCTCCTGAATGTCGATCAGCAGATTGACCCGCTGGGGCGCGGGACGGGAACCACGCCTGGGCTCGGCCTTGCGGGTGGGAGCCTTGCCGTCAATGACAGCCTGAACGTCCTCCGGGCCGTAGCCGTCCCCCAGCGTGGATGCCCGGAAACGGGTTGCCCGCTCCTGTCCTGGCACTCGGAATGAAGTCACGCCGCCCCGCCCGCGCTTCACCTCAATACCCGCCTGTTCCATGCGCCGCAGGAAGTCGGGAAGATCGGCGGGGCGCTCGGTCAGGGCCTCATCAATAGCAAGGCGTATCTGCTCCTTATAGGAGAGCTTTTGATCCCCGCCCAGCCATTGCCCGTAGTGCAGAAAGCGGCCCTTGCTGTGGAGTTTGGGGTTGGAAATGACGGACAGATCGTGCTCCAGACACACCCGGTCAGAGAGCCGCCGCAGGGCAAAGGTGGAGCCGATGAAGTTGCGGAACTTCCGGGAGCGGTCATAAGCCGTGGAGTTGTAGTAAATGTGGTTGTGAATATGATCCTTGTCTATATGGGTGCAGACAAAGAATTGATATTTTCCCTTTGTCCAGCGCATCGCCGTTTCGTAGCCGATGTGGTTAGCCTCCTCCGCCGTCACCTCGCCCTGCGGGAACGCCTGACGGATCTGGTAGCACAGCGCGCCGCGCTCGGCCTTGCGGTCTGTTTCCCCCTCATACTGATTTTTTACCACCATAAACTCTGCGTGGGCCGTGGCGGGATCACAGAGGTAGGAGGACACCGCCCCCAGCTTCTCCGGGTTCAGGCCGTAGTCGAAGCGGTCTTTCAGACTTTGCAGAGCCGTCCGCTTGGCGGCCTGCTTATGGGGTTTGATATAGGTTGTGGCCGTGGGCGGCCCTCCTCTCTAATGTGGCAAACGGCGGCTGTGGTTAGCCGCCGTTTCTGCATCTTCTGGCCACCGTGACCAGAAGTATCAGCCTGTGATGAAGCCCCGCAAGGCGTAGTTGAGATCGTCCAGCTTGCCCAGCAGCCACCCGGCAAGAGCCGGCAGACCAAAGGGCGAAATGGCAAAGGCCATGATCAGCCCGGCGACGCCCGTTTGCATATCGCCCTCCCAAACAATAATCAGCGCACTCAGGATGCCCAGCAGAGAAGCGAGGATCGACAGAACGCCAGCGGAAAGACTCAGCAGGAACGAGAGCGCAGCCACAAGCAGGGTCAGCACCAGCACGAAAGGAGCGGCGATGATTTTTAGAATGATCCGCATTGGTTTTACCTCCTATTTCCTGTATATGTCTATTATAACTCTGAAAAAATCGGCACTCAAGGATGCTTCACTTTCACCTGTTACTGCCTTTGAAATCACAGGCTATGATTGTGTGAAATGATATGATATACTTATAGTAATTCAACAAATTCCAATTTGAGGAGGAAAGAAAATGTTACGGCCAAAAGAAGTAGTATGCAAATGGGTAGATGCTTTTAATAATCACGATGTAGAAGCAATCGTAAGCCTGTACCATGACAATGCAACCAATCATCAGGTGACAAATGCCCCCGTGATTGGGATAGACGCAATCAAAGAAATGTTTACAACAGAATTTGCCACCGCCGATATGGTAGCCATTGTAGAGAATATCTTTGAAGATGGGCAATGGGCAATTTTAGAATGGAAAGATCCATTGGGATTGCGTGGCTGTGGATTTTTCCAAGTTGTAAATGGTAAAATCCTGTTTCAGAGAGGATATTGGGATAAGCTATCTTTTTTGAAGCAACATAATTTGCCGATTGAATAAATGCACAAATCCAAAATTTAAATGGGTGAATATAGATGAAACAAGGAAGAATTGTTATAATTACTGGTTCGCCGGGAACGGGAAAAACCACAATATCAGCTATCGTTGCAAGCGAATCCAGTATGGAAAAATCTGTACATATGCACACAGATGACTTTTATCATTATCTTAGCAAAGGAGGAATTCCACCACATTTGCCCGAATCGAATGAGTAAAATTTTTTTGTGGACTGAATTACCACAGTACGACAGCATTGACTTAAAATCGTATTCTTTACTCACTGACCTTTGTTTTTCGGTCGAAATCTCTCAAAACGGGCAATACAAATACCAACATAGATACTGCAATAATTCCAATCCCGCAGAGTAAGAACCATTTTTCTACTCCAATTTGTTCCGCAAAAATGCCCGAACACAGCAGCCCCATAGGCATGGCAAAGGAAATAACACTGCTCAGCATTGCAAATACTCGCCCCAAATATTCCGGAGCGATTCTCTCCTGAATCAGTGCGTTCTGCACACCGTAGAAAGGGGAGGTTAGCCCCATAGCCACACAGCAGACAGCAAAAGCTGGGAATGCACTGGATGGCAGCAATCCAGAAACCGCAATGCTTACACCCATCACAAGGATAGATAGACCGATGGAGAGAATACGGTTCTTGAAGCCGCCCCAAATGCTAAGCAAAATACCTCCAGCCAACATTCCGCCTGCAAATGCAATTTCCGCAATAGAAGCATGAACGGGTGTGCCGTTAAAATAGCTCATACTCATAAGGGGGAACAATGCTGCAATTGGCATGAAGAAGAACATATAGGCTGTTCCAATCCATAGTAATGCGAACAGGGGCTTATTTTCCTTCAAGACCCGGTATCCGTCATTCATATCCTGTAAAAACCGGGCCTTTCTTTCACTCTTCTGCACCGGGGGATTGGGGATAGGCAGAAGTGCAACGATGCCACAAGCCAAAACCGCTCCCGCAATATCCAACATAATGATATAGCTGAGGGGCCAAACGCTGTAAAGAGCAGCAGCAGCGGCCGGACTGATAAGGGACACGACTGCCGACATAGTCTGAGTATATCCAGCGCATTTTGTAAGTTGCTCCTGTGGAACCATCAGTGGTGTCACCGCACTGGAAGCTGGAGTGTGATAGGCATTTCCGATGCTGCGGATAAAGAGAACCAGCATGATAATCCAGATGGGCGGATCGATAAATACAGCAACCACCGCCAACAGCCCTCCTGCGGCTGCGATCAAAAGGTCTGCACCAATCATCACTTTTTTTCTACTGTGACGGTCAACAAATGCACCGGCAAATGGGCCAAGAATGGCCTGCGGGATAAACCCGACGAAGGTAGCAGCGGATAAGACCATAGCAGAATTAGTTTTTGCGGTCAGATAGAAGATGATTGCCATCTGCAAAATTCCGCTGGTAAGCAGGGAGATGCCCTGTCCTGCCAGAATGGTAAGGTATCTTTTTTTCCAAGTATTCATTTTAATATGACCTCCTGTTTTTTATTGCATAACTTCTTTTCTGCAACAAAAAGCAGGTAAATGCTCCACAACGGGCATTTACCTGCATCACAAAAGGCACGACAAAACAGACGATATGATGGTGTCATCATATCGCAACTGGCTCATGTGTTTATCTGTACGCACGACAAAAAAGCCCCACAATGTGGAACGGGAAACCGACTTTTTGTTGTTTGTTAGCGTACAAAAATTAACACACGTAAGCCTCCTCTCAATTCATATTCCAAATTATTGTACCCGCTTTTTCACCTAATGTCAAGAATCATCCAGCATCGGTATATCTAAAAGTCACGGCATCATTTTGGTGCCGTGATGTTTGGCCCAGTTACCCGCCACTTTCTTTTAAAGGCTCCTTTCTGCGTAAATTTCCACAGATTCGATTTCCGTTTAGGTCACTGTCTAATGAGCACACGCCGAATCAGCCGTCGTTTGTTGTATTTCTGGCCACCACGACCAGAAGTAGGGACAGCCGGGGAACGGCGCGGGGCCGTTCCCCTTGTGTCAGAGCGTCAGGATGGCGGAGAGCTGAGCCAGCAGATCGGACAGCGGCCCCCACAGGTCGGCATAGTCCTTTTGAAGCTGTT
>CAMKGX010000081.1 GCA_946412355.1 uncultured Clostridia bacterium | reverse complement strand
CCCTGGACACCCTGATTAAGAGTCAGGTGCTCTACCAACTGAGCTAATGGTGCATAGGTAACGATAAGAACTGACTTTGGAGACAGCGGATGGCGTCGGCACCTGACTCTTGCGCATCGCCCGCGGTTTCGCCGTAAGGCGGGAGTGGGCGGCGCATAAAAACGTGGATTCCGAAGGAATCAACAGGTGCTCTACCAACTGAGCTAATGGTGCATACCTATATCGCTGTCGCTATTATAACGGAGGAAATGACGTTTGACAACCCTTTTTTACAGAAAAACTGCAAATTAGGGTATATAAATGGTGGGGAAGGGGAGTGGTGGTACGAATTAAGGCGTGTCCAGCAGATACTGCATATAGGCGGCTGCGGCGTCTGTCCGTTGGCTGTTGGCGATGATACCCAGATACACCGGTTCGGTGATGCCCGCCCGCTGCATTACCGGCAGCTCCGTTAGCAGCAGGCCGTTGGCTACCGCTTCCGTCGCCACAACGTGGCTCTCCGCCTCATTGAGCTGGTACTCTATGAGATTGTCCGACAGCACCACTTGATTTTCTGTGAGATAGGGGGCGGCCAAAGCTGCTAACCCGCCATTTTCCGCCAATCCGTGTTTTTCCACCAGCAATTCCGTTAAATCCATCAGATACCCATTGGCGGACAGCAGGTCGTAGCTCTCCTGGTTCATAATGACAACATCCAGTTTTTTGGCCTCAACGGCGCCCATCACCTTCATTTTGGAGGCGTAGGCGTACTGCTGGTTTACGGTGTCGGCGTCCTGGGACAGGTATAGGTCGGCATAGAGATAGACCTGGACCTGGCTGGCATCATAGTCGGAGGATGCGAGAAAGCCGTCGGTCAACTCCGCCTGCAAATCGCTGCCCACGGCCACATTTACCAGCGCCGTGTACAGCACCGGCTGGCGCTCCGTCAGCTTGCGGTGCAGCACGGAGCCCGCTACGACCAGGACAATCAGCCCCAGGATGATGGGCCATTTGTAATAGGTGAAGATGTGGTCCGCCTTGGCGGCGGGGCTCAAAGCGCGAAAAGCCGCCTTGTGGGCGGCTTTTTCTTCGGGAGACAGCTTCATTCCTCGTCCTCCTCCGGCGTACCGGAAACGGCAATCAGCACCCGGTTCATAATCCAGGCGCTGACCATGGCGCACATTCCCTCGCCGAAGAGAATCAGCGGTGTGAAAATGGCCACCACGGCGAAGAACATGGCGAAATGGACGGCGAACACCAAAATGGTGGCAAACAGGTAGTGGGTGCCCACCAGGAAGGCGTTTTTCAGCATATTGCGGTTGGTGTTCTCCACGCTGGCTACCAAGGGGAACAGAAACTCCAGTACCACCACGTACACCACCGCGGCGGCGATGACCAGGGCCATCACCAGCGTCCACAGGATGGCCACGGTGCCGGTGGTGGTGAGGCGCAGATGGTAGAGTACGTAGATGTCGGTGCCCAGGAACAGCCCCGCTGCCAGCATGATCAGCCACAGCACGGTGGACTGCTTAAAATTCTCTCGGAAGGCCCGGAAAAAGGCGGCAGTCACGTTGCCCTCCTCGCCCCGGATGATCTTCAGGCACACGTAATACAGCGCCGTGGTGGCGGCGCCCATGGTGAAAATGGGGATAGAGCAGACGAACCACAGTAGATTCAGATAGCAGCAGTAGCAGATTTTCATTAAAATCTGGCTGAACTTGCTGTCATAGGCAAAGAATTTCATAGCGCCTCCCCGGAACCACAGGTGGACTCCCGCTCAATGAGATCGGTTTGGGTGTGAACGATGCGATAGTCCAGGGACGGCTCCTTGATGCGGGAGATCAGCAGCATCACGGCGGAAAAGGCCATCACCTGGGTGTGGATGTGGACGGTGGTCAGGGGAGGGTGGCTGACCCGGGACTCGGCGCAGTCGTCGAAGCCGCAGAGCATCACGTCCTCCGGCACGGATTTGCCCAACTGTTTCAGCGCCTGAAGGGCGTCGAAGGCGGCAAAGTCGTTGGCGCAGATGAACAGATCCGGCAGCGTATCCAGTTTATCCAGCGCCTGGGCCAACGCCTCGGGCTGGGTGTTGCGGATGATATACCGCTCGTCCACCGGCACGTCCGCCATCAGCAGGGTGCCCCGGAAGGCATAATACCGCTCAAAGAAGGACTGGCAGTGGTTATAATCCCCCAGGAAGCCGATGCGCCGCACGCCCTTTTCCAACATCTGGTGGATGAAGCGGGCGATTTCCGAGGTGTTGTCCATATAGAGCTGGTCGGCCCGCAGGGTGGCGCCGAAGTGTTTTACAGGCCCGTCCACAAAGAGGGTGGGGAGGCCCAGATCGCAGATCATGTCGGCGTATGCCTTGTCGAACACCTCGATGCACACCACGGCGCTGGTTCGCTCGGGAATGAAGGTGATGGGCAGGGTGCCGTTTTGCAGGTCGTCGGGGCTGATGCGGTGGGTGTTGAGGGTATAGCCCAGCAGGGAGAGCTCCCGCTGCAGCTTGTCCAGCATCAGCGAGGCGAAGTGGGACTGGTCGAGAAAAATGGTGGTCAGCAGCGCGATCTCCCCCTGGAAGCCGGTGGCGGCCATGGGGTCTCCCGGCTGGGAAAAGGCCCGGACGTAGGAGAACTGCTTGTAGCCCATCTCCACCGCCTTCTGCAATATCCGCTCCCGGGTGGCCTCCGCCAGACCCTCCGTATTGTTGATGGCTTTGGACACGGTATTGCGGGACACGCCCAGGGCGTCCGCAATGTCCTGAATGGTCACTTTTTTCATGGCCTCCACCTTCATTTCACTATATTTTGTATATTCTATCATAAAACTGATACAGATGTCAAATGAATCCGGAGAGGAAATGTGCAATTGTAAACTGCCAGAAAAAGGCTCTTTGTAACATCTGACAATTTGAGCGTATGCCATCTGTGTATATTGTGCAAATGTAAAAAATCTGTTGACACTAAAGAGCTGCGATGCTAAAATCATTCCGTAAAAAACCGTGCAGTAGTGTGCAAATGCACAATCTCGGAGGAGCATTACACATGAAGGACGGGAAAAAGGAGGAGTTCCATGAAAAAAGCCCCGACGCCGAACGTTGGGAATGGAGTCGGAAGCAGCAAGCTGCATAACACCATGGTGTATTTGCAGCAGCATTGGCAGTTGTATCTGATCTTTATGCTGCCTGCCTTTGTGCTGACCATCATTTTCCGTTATTTCCCCATGGGCGGCATCATTATCGCGTTCACCGAGTACAACCCCATCCGCGGCATCTTTGGCAGCGAGTGGATCGGATTCGAAAACTTTACTCGTTTCCTGTCCTCTCCCGACTTCATGCGGTATCTGGTCAACACGCTGAAGCTGAGCGTTTACGGATTGCTGTGGGGCTTCCCGGCACCTATCCTGCTGGCCTTCCTGCTTAACCGTATTCTCAGCTCCAGCATCAAGCAGAAGATTCAGCTGGTGCTGTACATGCCCAACTTCATCTCCGTGATCGTGCTGTGCGGTATTGTCCGCATCCTGCTTTCCCCCACCGGCATGATCAACTCCCTGCTGGGCACCAGCACCAACTTCATGACCATGCCCTCTGCCTTCCGCACCATCTACATCGCCTCCGGCATCTGGCAGGGTGCAGGCTGGGCGTCCATCATCTACACCGCCGCCCTGTCCAACGCCAGCAAGGAGCTGAAGGAAGCGGCTGTTATCGACGGCGCCAACATCATTCAGCAGATCAAGGCCGTGGAGTGGCCCGCCATCAAGGACACGGTGCTGATTCAGTTCATCATGTCCGTGGGCAACATCATGTCCATCGGCTTTGAGAAGGCCTACGCACTGCAGACGGACCTGAACCTCAACACCTCCGAGATCATCTCCACCTACGTGTACAAAAAAGGTCTTCTGGACGGCGACTACGGCTTCTCTACCGCCGTGGGCCTGTTCAACACGGTCATTAACGTTGTCCTGCTGATCTCCATGAATGCCATCGTCAAGAAGATGAACGATGGTAAGGGCATTTAAGGAGGGCACAAGATGAGCGTGAAAAAGAAGAGCGAATTCGCCAAGTATCCCGCAGTGGATAAGACCATTCTGATCATCGGCTATATCATCCTGGGCCTGTTCATCGTGGCCATCATCCTGCCGATGGTGTACATCATCCTGGCTTCCTTTATCGACCCCGTTACGCTGCAGAACAGCGGCCTCACCTTCGACTTCTCCAAGTGGACGCTGACGGCCTATGAGCGCGTGATGAGCAACGCCCAGATCTGGGTGGGCTTCCGCAACGCGCTGATTTACTCCGTGCTGTTCACCATCATCTCCGTGGTGGTGACGCTGCTGGCGGCCTATCCCATGTCCCGGGCGGACTTCAAGGGCCGCGGCTTCTTCAACACCATTTTCGTCATCACCATGTTCTTCGGCGGCGGCCTGATCCCCACCTAC
>CAMKGX010000080.1 GCA_946412355.1 uncultured Clostridia bacterium | reverse complement strand
TTCATGGGTTCGCGCCTGCGGGCGCGAAATCTGCGATGCTTTTTTTGACAATCTGGGCCTTCCGCTTTTGCGTGCGGAAGGCTTTTTCTATTTTTTGAAAATAGTAGTAGCTTTTTGGAAAGAAGTATGATATAATTCTAACAATCTCATATAAGGGAAGTTTCGGCTTCCCAAAGTAATTAGGAGGTATTCCCCATGGAAACTTACGGTCTGGAAAAGATGGGCATTATCAATGCCAAGGCTGTGTATCGCAATCTGACTCCCGCCCAGCTCACCGAGCACGCCCTGCGCCGCGGCGAGGGCACGCTGAGCAACACCGGCGCGCTGGTGGTGAAGACCGGCAAATATACCGGCCGCAGCGCCAACGACAAGTTCATCGTTGACACTCCCAGTGTCCACGACGACATCGCCTGGGGCAAGGTGAACCGCCCCATCGACAAGGCCCGCTACGAGGCCATCAAGGCCAAGGTGGTGGCCTATCTGCAGGGCAAAGAGGTGTTCATCTTCGACGGTTTTGCCGGCGCCGACCCCAAGTACACCAAGGCATTCCGCATCATCAACGAGCTGGCCTCCCAGAACCTGTTTATCCATCAACTGCTGCGCCGTCCCAGCGCCGAGCAGCTTGCCAACTTCAAAGAGGATTACACCATCATCGCCGCCCCCGGCTTCAAGTGCATTCCCGAGATTGACGGCACCCGCAGCGAGGCTGCCATTCTGGTGAACTACGAGGACCACGAGGTGGTGATTTGCGGCACCCAGTACGCCGGCGAGATCAAGAAGTCCGTGTTCTCCGTGATGAACTTCGTGCTGCCCAAGATGGGCGTGTTCCCCATGCACTGCTCCGCCAACATCGGCAAGAACGGCGACAGCGCCGTGTTCTTCGGCCTCAGCGGCACCGGCAAGACCACCCTGTCCGCCGACCCCAACCGTATGCTCATCGGCGACGACGAGCACGGCTGGGCTGACGACTCCGTGTTCAACTTCGAGGGCGGCTGCTATGCCAAGTGCATCAACCTGAGCCCCGAGGGTGAGCCCGAGATCTACAACGCCATCAAGTTCGGCTCCCTGGTGGAGAACGTGGTGATGGATCCCGAGACCCGCGAGTTCGATTTCGACGACGACTCCCTGGCCGTTAACTCCCGCGTGGGCTATCCCGTGGAGTACATCCCCAACGCCGAGCTGTCCGGCATGAGCCCCAGCGTGCCCAAGACCGTTATCTTCCTGACCGCCGATGCCTACGGCGTGCTGCCCCCCATCAGCAAGCTGAACAAGAACCAGGCTATGTACTACTTCGTGTCCGGCTTCACCTCCAAGGTGGCCGGTACCGAGATCGGCATCACCGAGCCCGTGCCTACCTTCTCCACCTGCTTCGGCGAGCCCTTCCTGCCTCTGGATCCCTCTGTGTACGCCAGTATGCTGGCGGACAAGGTGGAGAAGTCCGGCGCCAACGTGTACCTGGTCAACACCGGCTGGAACGGCACCGGCAAGCGCATGAAGCTGAGCTACACCCGCGCCATGGTCACCGCCGCCCTCACCGGCGAGATCGAGAAGTCCCAGTTCGTCACCGACCCCGTGTTCGGTGTGCAGGTGCCCACCGCCATCGAGGGCGTGCCCAGCGAGCTGCTGATCCCCGAGAACACCTGGGAGGACAAGGCCGCTTACAAGGCTTCCTGCAAGAAGCTGGCCGACAGCTTTGTGGAGAACTTCAAGAAGTACACCCACATGAGCGACGAGGTTGTGGCTGCCGGCCCCAAGGCGTAAGTGCGTTTGGGCTTGCGGATTATATCTGCTGTACAGTAAAATGCCGCAGGCGAAAGCCTGCGGCATTTTTGCGCACATTTTGGGAACAGACGGAACAATTTGAAACGGGGTTCCGTCTATTGTTAGGAAAACGATTCAGCGATTATGGAGGGCGTTGACTGCCTGGCGGAGGGCGTCGACCTGTTCCTGGGTGGTGGCCCAGCTGGCGCAGAAGCGGACGCCGCTGTGGGTCTCATCCACCCGCTGCCAATACTCGTAGCCGAAGTCCTTGCCCAGGATGGCCAATTCTGCATCGGGAAGGATGGGGTACTGCTGGTTGGTGGGGGAGTCGAACAGCAGGGGATAGCCGTTGGACACAAAGATGTCACGGATCTGGTGGGCCATGTCGATGGCGTTACGGGCGATTTTGGTATATAAATCGTCGGTGAACAGGGCGTCGAACTGGACGCCCAGCAGGCGGCCCTTTGCAATCATGGCGCCCCGCTGCTTCATAATGGGTCGGAAGCCTTTTTTCAAGGCGTCGTTGAAGATGACCACCGCCTCGCCGAACAGCAGTCCTACCTTGGTGCCGCCGATATACATGACGTCGCACAGGCTGGGCAGGTCGGAGAGGGTCAGGTCACACGCATCGGCGGCCAGGGCGTAGCCCAGGCGGGCGCCGTCGATGAACAGGTAGAGGCCGCAGCGGCGGCAGGTATCGTAAATCTCCTGCAGCTCCGCCTTGGTGTACAGGGTGCCACCCTCGGTGGGGAAGGAGATGTACACCATGCCGGGGTAGACGATATGCTCCACGCTCTCGTCGTTGCGGTGCCAATCCACGTAGTCCGCAATCTGGCGGGCGGTGATCTTGCCGTCGGAGGTGGGCAGGGTGATGACCTTGTGGCCGGTGGACTCGATGGCGCCGGTCTCATGGCAGTTGATGTGGCCGGAGACAGCGGAGAGAACGCCCTGATAGGGCCTCAGCACGGAGGCGATGACGGTGGTGTTGGTTTGAGTGCCGCCCACCAGGAAATGAACGTCGGCCTGGGGGGCTTGGAGAGCGGCCTTGATTTTTTTCCGCGCCCGGGCGCAGTAGGGGTCCTCGCCGTAGCCGATGGTCTGCTCCATATTGGTGTCCACCAATGCTTGCAGGACTTTGGGATGGGCGCCCTCCAGATAGTCGCTGTTGAAATGAATCATCGAGTGACACTTCCTTTCCCTTTGGTAGCAATAGTTTACAGCATGTTCACGAAATAGTCAAAGAGTTTTGCTGCTTTGGCTTGCATTATAGGAAAATATCTGTTAGAATAACTCGGTCAAGGAGGCGACTACATGAGTAGAGAAATGGATCGTGAGCAGGAGGCACCTCGCCGCCGCTCCCGGAGAAGAAAAAGAAACAGCAGCAGGCTGCTGTATTATATTGTTTTAATTGTCTTGTTAGCTGTTCTGGTATTCTCCGCCGGGAAGATTATCAGCTACCTGAGCCAGCAGAGGGCCAGTGAGAGCGAGCAGCAGGATCTGATTGACAATTTTGTTACCCCCGGCAATACGGAGAATCAGCAGCAGGAGGGCCAGACGGGCGAGGACACCCAGGGAGAGGGCGATAATACCACCTCCGAGGGTGGCGATAGCCAGTCTACCACCGAAAAGACGCCAGAGCCGGTGTATGTGCCGGAGCCTGACACCATCAGCGTTGACCTGGCGGGGCTGAAGGCCAAGTACCCCGACGTGAAGGGCTATATCTACGCCGCCAACACTGGCATCAGCTATGCCATCGTCAAGGGCAGCGACAACACCTTCTACCTGGACCATGGTATCGACGGCAGCAAGAATAACAACGGCGCCATCTTCATTGAGACACTGTGCGACGGGAACTTCGGCAGCCAGAACACCATTATCTATGGTCATCACATGAAGTCCGGCCGTATGTTCGCGCCGCTGGAGAAGTATAAGAGCCAGAGCTACTACGACGCCCATCCCTATATGTATATCTACACCGAGAGCCAGAACTACCGTATCGATCTGTTCGCCGGCTGCGTGGTGGAGGGGGATGCGGACATCTACGCCACCTCTGTCAGCGCTGATATTCTGGCCAACTACGTGGCCAAGTCCACCTTTAAGTCCAAGATCGGCACGCCCACCGGAAAGATCGTGACGCTGTCCACCTGCGACTATACCTCCGGGTACAGCGATCCCCGGTACGTGGTGCTGGGCCAGCTGGTGCCTATCGACTGATGCTATCGCAAACAGGGGAGACCGTCCACAGGACGGTCTCTGAGCCTGTCAAAAAACGGCTGTGCCGTTTTTTGACAATGGGATTGCAGTCTACTGCGCGCACGAATAGTACGCCTTCGGCGCACTATTCGCACACTTCGTAGCCTGAGAAGTGAAAAAACTGACGTACACGCCGTCAGTTTTTTCGGATTTCATGGGTTCGCGCCTGCGGGCGCGAAATCTGCGATGCTTTTTTGACAATCTGAGAGACCGTCCACAGGGCGGTCTCTCTTTTGCGCCCAAAGTGGGAAAAACGCAAGAGGAAATATTTTTGAAAAATTGAAAAAAATATCTTGCTTTTTCGTTAACAGCGTGGTATTATGTTTAAGCTGTCTGAGAGAGACATGCGCCGTTAGCTCAGCTGGATAGAGCGTCTGGCTACGGACCAGAAGGCCGGGGGTTCGAAT
>CAMKGX010000079.1 GCA_946412355.1 uncultured Clostridia bacterium | reverse complement strand
AGCGCCTGCTTCACACGCAGGAGGTCACTGGTTCGAGTCCAGCAGTCTCCACCAATAAGAAAAGAGACACCGTGTGGTGTCTCTTTTCTTTTGTCTGTGGAGCTTGGACTCGAACGGGGCGGCGGGTGCGGACGGGCGGGCGCTTCTTGAAGCGCCCCTACGTTGTGATCGATGGGCCGTTTCAACCATCCAAACACGGCGCAAACCTGCCGCCAAAACGGGCCGCCGGGGCGGCGGCCCCTACGGAGAAGCTGGCGGGTTTTGGGAGGAGCGGGGCGGACAGAGTCGTCCGCCCCTACGAATTGGTGGGCATTGCCCGGCGGGGTTCGGGCGGAGCAGAGCCCCGCCCCTACGGGGTTTTGCGCCCGTGGGGGGTTGGGAGCTTTTCGCCCCCTCATCCGTCACGGCCTTTGGCCGTGCCACCTCTTGCCCACGTTGCGGCATCCGTTTTCCAGGCCCTTTGGGCCATGAAAAACGGGCCGCTGCCTTGCTGTGCCCTCGCTTTATCCGCCATCGGCGGCGCTTCGGGCACAGCCCCCGAGGGGAAGGCGGGGCGGCGGGCGATTCGTGAATCGCCCCTACGGAGAAGCTGGCGGGTTTCGGGAGGAGCGGGGGCGGACAGAGTCGTCCGCCCCTACGAACGGTTTTTTCCGTTTGCCGTTTGTCCGGCGTGGGTGGGTGTCGCCCCCTCATCCGTCACGGCCGTTGGCCGTGCCACCTTCCCCCCGAGGGGAAGGCTTGGGCGGTTTTCCCCGGCAGGTGCTCTACAAGCAAAAACCGCTCCCTTGGGGGAGCGGTTTTGTTTTGCATTTTCAATTAAATCAGCACTTTGCTTAAAAAGTCCTGGAGGCGGGGGTTATGGGGGTGCTGGAAGATGGCTTCCGGGGTGCCTTGCTCTAAAATCTGGCCGCCGGCGATGAAGAGGACACGGGTGGCTACCTCTTTGGCGAAGCCCATTTCGTGGGTGACCACAGCCATGGTCATGCCCTCGTGGGCCAGCTCACGCATGACGGACAGCACCTCGCCTACCATCTCCGGGTCCAGGGCGGAGGTGGGCTCATCGAAGAGCATGACCTCCGGCTCCATGGCCAGGGCACGGACGATGGCCACGCGCTGCTTCTGGCCGCCGGAGAGCTGGGCGGGATAGTCGTTCGCCTTATCCGCCAGGCCCACCCGCTGCAGCAGCTCCATAGCCAGGGCGTCGGCCTCGGGCTGGGTTTTCTTTTTCAGCGTGACGGGGGCCAGGGTGATATTTTGCAGGACGGTTTTATGGGGGAAGAGGTTGAAATGCTGGAAAACCATGCCCATTTTCTGGCGGTGGAGGTCGATATTCACCTTGCTGTCGGTGAGATTGACGCCGTCAAACCAGATGGTGCCGGAGGTGGGGGTCTCCAGCAGGTTCAGGGAGCGCAGGAGGGTGGATTTACCGGAGCCGGAGGGGCCGATGATGGCCACCACCTCGCCCTTATGGATGTCCACGGAGCAGTCGTTGAGGGCGTGGATGTCGGCACCGTAGGTCTTTACCAGATGCTGCACGGAGATGAGCACGTTATCGTTTGTCGCCACGACGCATCCTCCTTTCGATGGCCTCGATGCCCTTGGAAGCGGGGTAATTGATGACGAAATAGATGAGGGCCGCCAGCACGAAGGGGGCCAGGGTGATGTAGCTGTTGCCGGACACGGTCTGGGCGGCGTACATCAGCTCCGCCATGCCCAGGGAGGAGCAGATGGAGGACTCCTTCACCATGGTGACCAGCTCGTTGGCCAGGGCGGGCAGCACGTTCTTGATGGCCTGGGGCAGCACCACCAGGCGCATGCTCTGCCAGGAGGACAGGCCCAGGGACCGGGCAGCCTCCGCCTGGCCGGCGTCCACCGCCAGGATGCCGGCCCGGAAGATCTCGGCCACGTAGGCGGAGCTGTTCAGCGCCAGGGCCACCACGCCGGGAATAAAGCGGTTGATGGCGATAAAGCCGAAGAGGAGGTAGCGGGGCAGCTGGATGTAGTGGAACAGGCCGAAATAGATGATGGAAAGCTGCACCAGCAGGGGTGTGGAGCGGAAGACGGCGATATAGGCGCCGGAGATGGCCCGGACAATTTTATTCTTGCTCAAGCGCATGATAGCCAGCACAAGGGCGGGGATCACCGCCAGGGCCACCGACACCACCGACAGCAGCAGCGTGTATTCCAGGCCCCGGACGAAGGCCGGGATATACTTGGGCAGGAAGGAAAAATTGAAGAAAGAGGCCGAGTCCATATTGGCAAAGAGGTCGGACCACATAGGCGTTGGTTCCTTTCATAAACAGGGTGAACGGTGCAGCGCCTTTCGGCGCTGCACCGGGGGGGGATTGCGTTGGGGGTGTCGATGTTACTCGGCGATGTAGGTATCCAGGGCGGCGACCAGGTTCTCGATGTCGGCGATCTTGGCGCCGTCGTTGGCGGTCAGCTCTGCGATGGCGGCGTTGATGCCAGGCAGCAGGCCCTTGGGGTCGCCCTTCTGCACCAGGACGCGGTAGGGCTCGGTCTCGCCCCAGTCCACAACGCCCTCCAGCACCACCAGGTCATCGTTCTGGTCGGCGTACTTGACGCCCACGTTGCCGTCCAGCACCAGCAGGTCAATCTGGCCGGACTTCAGCTCGGTGATCAGGGTGCCCACCACGGACTCCAGCACCATGCCGTCGGCGGCGGCGTCGAACTTATCGGCGGCGGCCATGGCCTTGGTGGTGTTCTTCTGGGCGCCGATGATGACGGAGGCCTTGTTGATATCGTCCTCGGAGGTGTAGGCGGCGGCGTTGTCGGCCTTCACCAGGATGACGGGGGGCAGGTCGGTGTAGTAGGGATCGGAGAAGTCGGCGCTGTTGGCACGCTCCTCGGTGTACTCGCAGGCGGCCAGCACCATGTCGAAGTCACCGTTGCCCAGGGAGGTGACCAGATTGTCGAAGTTCATGGCCTCGATCTGCAGCTCCATGCCCATGGCGTCGGCGATGTACTTGCCCACCTCCACGTCGATGCCGGCAAACTCGGTGAGGGCGGCGTCGGCGTAGAACTCATAGGGGGGATAGTCGGGAGAGGTGCCCATCACCAGGACGGTGGAGGCGGAGGCATCGTCGCCGGCGGGGGCGGCGTTGTTGCTGCTGCCGCAGGCGGCCAGGGCCAGCACCATGACCAGGGCCAGCACAAGAGCAAAAATCTTTTTCATAGGGGGTACTTCCTTTCTATTTCCGCCGCAGGGGCGGGAAAAACGATTTGTGTTGATTGACAATGCATACTATACCCGACGATATGCAGAATGTCAAGGATTTAATGAATAAATATTCTCTTATGGGTGCATATTTAGGGGAATTGTGAATGGGCGGCAGAGGCGTGGCGGCGGGCTTTGGTGAAAATGACGGATGGCGGGGCGGCGGCGGAAAAATTTTTTCCTCCCAGAGGGCAAATGTGGCCTTGCAATCGGGCGAAAATATGGTAAAGTATTCATGTTAAGCTGACGGAGTATGGCTATGGCCTGCCCCGCTTCACATTGAGAAAGGAGTTTATCCCTTATGAAGAACACCATCATCGAGAAGGTCTGGGCACGCCAGATCATTGACTCCCGCGGCAATCCCACCGTGGAGGCCGAGGTCACCCTGGCCGACGGCACCGTGGCCCTGGGCGCTGCCCCCAGCGGCGCTTCCACCGGCGAGTTTGAGGCGCTGGAGCTGCGGGACGGCGACAAGAGCCGTTTCGGCGGCAAGGGCGTGCTGAAGGCCGTGGAGAACGTGAACACCGTTATCGCCAAGGCCGTTGTGGGCCTGGACGCCGCGGACGTGTACGCCGTGGACGCCGCCATGCTGAAGGCCGACGGCACCAAGGACAAGAGCAACCTGGGCGCCAACGCCATCCTGGCTGTGTCTATCGCCACTGCCCGGGCCGCCGCCACCTCCTTCGGTCTGCCCCTGTACCGCTTCCTGGGCGGCGTGAACGCCAACCGTCTGCCCGTGCCCATGATGAACATCCTCAACGGCGGCGCACACGCCGACTCCTCCGTGGATACCCAGGAGTTCATGGTGATGCCCGTGGGCGCTCCCAGCTTCGCTGAGGGCCTGCGCTGGTGCGCCGAGGTGTTCCAGACGCTGAAGAAGCTGATTAAGGACATGAAGGACGTGACCGCCGTGGGCGACGAGGGCGGCTTTGCTCCCAACAGCCTGGGCGGCGACGAGGACGCCATCGAGCTGATCCTCAAGGCCATCCGCACCGCCGGCTACGAGCCGGGCCGGGACTTCATGCTGGCCATGGACGCCGCCGCTTCCGAGTGGAAGAGCCCCAAGGGCAAGGGCTTCTATCATCAGCCCAAGAGCGGCCGTGACTTCACCTCCGACGAGCTGATCGCCCACTGGGCTGCCCTGGTGGAGAAGTACCCCATCGCCTCCATCGAGGACGGCCTGGACGAAGAGGACTGGGAAGGCTGGCAGCGCATGACCAAGCAGTTGGGCGGCAAGGTCCAGCTGGTGGGCGACGACCTGTTCGTGACCAACACCGAGCGCCTGCGCAAGGGCATCGAGCTGGGCTGCGGCAACTCCATCCTCATCAAGCTGAACCAGATCGGCTCCGTGTCCGAGACCCTGGAGGCCATCAAGATGGCCCACAAGGCCGGCTACACCGCCGTCACCTC
>CAMKGX010000078.1 GCA_946412355.1 uncultured Clostridia bacterium | reverse complement strand
GACGTGGTCATCGCCACTCCCGACATGATGGGTACTGTGGGTCGTCTGGGTAAGGTGCTGGGCCCCAAGGGCTTGATGCCCTCTCCCAAGTCCGGCACCGTCACTCCCGACGCCGCCCGTGCCGTCACCGAGGCGAAGGCCGGTAAGGTGGAGTATCGTCTGGACAAGACCAACATCATCCACTGCCCCATCGGCAAGGTCTCCTTCGGCGCTGATAAGCTGTTCGAGAACTATTCCGCTCTCATGGGCGCCATCATCAAGGCCAAGCCCGCCGCCGCCAAGGGCCAGTATATCAAGTCCTGCGTGTGCGCTTCCACCATGGGCCCCGGCGTGAAGATGAACGCCATGAAGCAGCTGTAAGGCTGCCAAAAATGTGATTTGGCTCTTGACAATCGTTTTGAGCTGAATTATACTATCAGATGCGTTCCAAAGACAGCAGGTGGCCCCCGCGGCCGTAAGTCCTGCCGAGGATAGCAATTGTATTGCTACATTGCCGTCCTCATGTCCTGGGATATGAGGACGGTTTCTTTTTTGAACGCACCTTCCCCTGGCGTGCGGAGGCACGCCGCCAATAATCATGGAGGTGAAATCAAAGAATGCCCAACGCAAAAGTTCTGTCTGAAAAGCAGGCGATCGTGGCGGCGCTGACCGAGAAGCTGCAGAACGCAGCCGCCGGTGTCATCGTTGATTATAAGGGCATCACCGTGGCAGAGGATACCGCTCTGCGCGCTGAGTGCCGTAATAACAACGTTGAGTACGCCGTCATCAAGAACACCCTGCTGCGCTTTGCATTCAACAACTGCGGTCTGAACGAACTGGACGATCAGCTCAATGGCACCACTTCTCTGGCCATCTGCGCTGACGATCCCGTGGCTCCTGCCCGCGTGATTGCTGACTATGCAAAGAAGCTCAATGGCAAGTTCGAGATCAAGGGCGGCTTCATGGACGGCAAGGTCGTTCCCATGGAGACTGTCAATGCTCTGGCTTCCATCCCCGCTCTGCCTGTCCTGCAGGCCCAGGTCCTGGGTACCATGCTGGCCCCCATCTCTGCCCTGGCTTTCATTCTGCAGCAGGTCGCCGAGCGCAACGGCGCTCCCGCCGAGACCGCCGAGGCTGCGGAGTAAGCCTCATCCATCCACATCAACTTTTATCTTAACAAACAGGAGGATATTACAATGTCTGAGAAGATCAATGCTATGATCGAAGAGATCAAGGGCCTCACCGTTCTGGAGCTGTCCGAGCTGGTTCACGCCCTGGAGGAAGTTTTCGGTGTGTCCGCCGCCGCTATGGCCGCTGCCCCCGCTGCCGGTGCTGCTCCCGCTGCTGAGGAGAAGACCGACTTCGACGTGGTCCTGACCGGTTTCGATGCCGCTCAGAAGATCAAGGTCATCAAGGTCGTCCGCGAGATCACCGGCCTGGGCCTGGCTGAGGCCAAGGCTGCCGTTGAGGGCACCCCCACCACTCTGAAGGAGGCCCTGGGCAAGGACGAGGCCGAGGCCATGAAGAAGCAGGTCGAAGAGGCCGGCGGCAAGGTCGAGCTGAAGTAAGTTCTTCTTTACCTACTTTACCTATCAAAAAATCCCCAACCGTAAGGTTGGGGATTTTTTTGCGTCAATGTATATAAGAATCTCTACGCTCCGCCCAAAACCGTAGGGGCTGGCGCCCGGCGGCCCGTAACGCCACATCAGATATACTGCTGGGAGTTGACGTCGTATACGCCTCGTGTAGTGATGCGCAGGGTGGGGATCACCGGCAGGGCCATGAAGCTGAGGGTCATGAAGGGGTCGATGCCCCGGCTGACGCCCATTTTGAAGCACTGCTCCTTGGCCTTTTCCAGCTTCTCGTTCACCACCGCCAGGGGCTCGTCGGACATGATGCCCGCCACCGCCAGCGGCACGCCGGCCACGATTTCGCCGCCGTCGGCCACCACGATACCGCCGTTCAGATCCACCACCTTCTGGGCCGCCGCGGCCATGTCGGCCTCGTTGGTGCCCACCACGATGATGTTGTGGCTGTCGTGGCTGATGGAGGTGGCCACCGCGCCGCTGCGGAGGCCGTAGCCCTTGATGTAGCCGATGCCGATGTGCTTGGTGTTGTGGTGCCGCTCCACCACGGCGATCTTCAGAATGTCCTGGGCCACGTCGATGTGGTCGGCATAGCCGGCGTCGGTGGTGGTGATTTCGCCGTCCACCATGCCGATGACGCCACGGGGCCGGCTGTCGTCGAAGCTCTCCGGCACCAGGGGCCGCAGGTGGAAGGTGTCGTGACTCCGCTCCACCAGATAGGGGTCAATCTCCGGGGCGGGGAAGTCGGTGAGCACGCCGTGGTCGCACATCAGCGCACCCTTCTTGTACACCTGCTCGATATTGAAATCATTGAAGTTGTCGATCACCACGAAGTCCGCCAGATACCCCGGCGCAATGGCGCCCCGGTTGTTCAGCAGGAAGTACCGTGCCGCATTGTGACAGGCGGCCTTGATGGCCAGAATGGGGTCTGCCCCCAGGGAGATGGCCTTCTTCACAATGTAGTCGATGTGCCCCTTCTCCAACAGGTCGTTGGGATGCTTGTCGTCGGTGCAGAACATGCACCGCTCCACGTACTTGTCGCAAAGCAGGGGCATCAGCGCCTCCAGGTTCCGGGCCGCCGTGCCGTCACGAATCATGATAAACTGGCCCCGCTGCAGCTTGGCGATGGCGTCCTCCATCCGATAGCACTCATGGTCGGAGTAGACGCCGGCGGCGATGTAGGCGTTGAGGTTGTTGCCCTCCAGGTCGGGGGCGTGGCCGTCGATCTTCTTGTGGTGGGCCTGGGCCGCCACGATTTTCGACACCACCTCGGAGTTGCCGTGGGTGACGCCGTAGGCGTTCATCATCTCCGCCAGGCCCTGCACCCGGCTGTGGTCGTAAAAGCTGTCAATGGCCCGGTAGTCCAGGTTGGCGCCGCTCTCGTCCAGGGGCGTGGCGGGCACGCAGGAGGGCAGCATAAACCGCACGTCCACCGGCAGCCCCTCCGTGGCCTGTAACATGTACTCGATGCCGTCGGTGCCCATCACGTTGGTGATTTCGTGGGGGTCGGTGATAACGGTGGTGGTGCCGTGGGGCAGCACCGCCTTGGCAAACTCGGTAGGGGACACCAGGCTGCTCTCCAGATGGATGTGGGCGTCCAGGAAGCCAGGCAGCACGATTTTGCCGCTCACGTCCACCTCGTGGCTGCCGCTGTACTCGCCCATGCCCACAATCAAGCCCTCCGCCACGGCGATGTCGCCCTGGCACAGCTCGTTGGAGAACACGTTGACGTAGGTGGCGTTTTTCAGCACCAGGTCGGGGTCGGCCCGCCCGGCAGCCACTTCGATAATGCGCAGCTTCTTGTTCAGCTTGCGGTTGATCTTACCGGCGTAACTCTCTTTTGCAGACATAAGCGATGACCTCCTATATTTAGTATTATTAATTGGCCATATTACCACATCTAATGGCGATTGTCCACTGGAATTTGTGCGCTGTTCCAAAATTCACGCATACATTGCTTTAATAAACGAAAAAGCATCGCAGATTTCGCGATGCGCAGGCGCGAACCCAACTAAAAAATCATCGCCGCAGCGTAACGCTGCGGCGATGCACACAATTATTCCTTTACCGTTCCGTCGGGGTTGAACAGGGGCAGCTTTTCCAGGAACTTGATGTCCTTGCGGTTGGCGGCGTCGCCCTCGGCCAGCACGGCGACGCGATCCACCACGATGCCGCCGGCCATCTTCACCAGGGCCTCCATAGCCAGCAGGCTGCCGCCGGTGGAGATCACGTCGTCCATCAGCACGATGCGCTTGCCGCGAATCAGCGCCGCGTCGTCGCTGCCCAGGTACAGGTTCTGGGTGCCGGCGGTGGTGATGGACTTGTCCTCCACGTGGATGGGGTCGGGCATGTAGGCCTTGGGGCCCTTCCGGGCGATGAAATACTTCTTGGCGCCGGACTGGCGTGCCATCTCGTGAATCAGGGGGATGCTCTTGGCCTCGGCGGTGAAGAGGTAGTCATAGCTGCCCTCGGGCAGCAGCTTCAGCATATCCCGGGCGGCGGCCTCGGTGATTTCCGCGTCGCCGAAGCAGATAAACGCGCCGATATACAGCGAGTCGTTGATCTTGCAAAGGGGCAGCTGGCGCTCCAGGCCCGCGATTTTCATGGTGTACGTCATAGTCGTTACTCCTTTTCCGCCCGGTTGAGCGGGTATACTGCGGGCCAAACGCCCTCACCTTTATTATAAGGAAAAATGACCGCTTGTCAATGATTTGCCGCCCATTTTCCCCATTTTGGCCCCTGTGGACGGCAAATGTACCATGAACATTTTGCACAAAATCCCCCGGGAAACTTTTACACCCCCCTGGCGGGTTTTGCGACAAAGTCCCTTGTGGAATGGAATAATTGGTGCTATCATGGACTTGATAGAAAGCAACGATCGTATTTCTGTCATAATAATTGAATTTAGGAGGCAGTTTACTATGAATGCTTATCTGGCAAGCGTGCTGGAAAATGTCAAGGCCAAGCACGGCAACGAGCCCGAATTCGTGCAGACTGTGGAAGAGGTGTTCTCCTCTCTGGAGCCCGTCATCGACAAGCATCCCGAGTATGAGAAGGTAGACCTGCTGGGCCGCATGGTGGAGC
>CAMKGX010000077.1 GCA_946412355.1 uncultured Clostridia bacterium | reverse complement strand
CAGCCGGAGGTGTACTTTTACCGCTTTGACCATCCCCAGGGCTTCGGGGCGGGCTTTGCCAACGGGGAGATCTACAAAACCGGTCACAACGGCATGAGCATTATCACCTCGGGCTTCCACTCCCAGGTCACCGCTCCCGGGTATGCCCTCTGCTACTCCTGGGGGATCCGGCATCTGGACGGCGATCCCTGGCTGAAGACCCGCATCGACGACCCAGAACACGCCTGGCTCTGGAAACCGGATGCCAACGACCACATCTTCAAGGGATAAGGAGGAAGACGATGAAAACCGTACGTTTGACTATGGCACAGGCGATGGTCCGCTTCCTGGAAAACCAGTATATCGCCTATGACGGCATCGAGCATCCTTTCGTGGAGGGTGTGATCATGCTGCCCGGCCACGGCAACGTGGTGGGCCTTGGGCAGGCTTTGGGCCAGGAGGCCCACCGAATGAAGGTCTGGCAAGGGAAGAATGAGCAGGGCATGGCCCATACCGCCGTGGCCTTTGCCCGGCAGTGCAAGCGAAAGAAGATCATCGCGGTCACCAGTTCCGTTGGTCCCGGTGCTGCCAACATGGTCACCGCCGCAGCCACCGCCACCGCCAACAACATCCCCGTGCTGATCCTGCCCGGCGATGTCTATGCCTGCCGCCAGCCAGATCCGGTGCTGCAGCAGGTGGAGCAGATCCATGATCTGTCTCTCTCCACCAACGACGCCTTCCGCGCTGTCTGCCGGTATTGGGACCGCATCGTCCGCCCCGAGCAGTTGATGAGCGCCATGATCTCCGCCATGCGCGTGCTGACCGACCCCGCCAATACCGGCGCCGTCTGCATCGCCATGCCTCAGGATGTGGAGGGAGAAGCCTACGATTATCCGGAAAGCTTTTTCCGCAAGCGGGTCCACCGTTTAGCCCGCCGCCTGCCGGAGGCGGAAGCCCTGACGGAGGCTGCGGCATTGATCCGCACGGCCAAAAAGCCTCTCCTCATCTGCGGCGGCGGCGTGCGCTACAGTGAGGCGCATGAGCAATTCCGCACTTTTGTTGAGGAGACCGGCATCCCCTTCGGCGAGACCCAGGCGGGCAAGAGCGCGGTGGTGTGGGATCACCCCCTGAACCTGGGCGGCATCGGCGTCACCGGCTGCTCAGCCGCCAATGAGATCGCCAGGGAAGCGGACGTCATCATCGGGGTGGGCACCCGCTACACCGACTTTACCACCTCCTCCAAATGGCTCTTCCGGGACGACGCCAGGTTCGTGAACATCAACGTATCCGAGTTCCAGGCCCTGAAGATGGACGCGGCGGTGCCTGTGGTGGCGGATGCCAAGATGGCCCTGCCCGCCCTGCTCCGTGCGCTGGATGGCTACAAGGCCCCCTATACCACTGAGGTGGACGAGGCTATCGCCCGCTGGAAGCAGGAACTGCAGCGCTTGGACGGCATCAGCTTCGGGCCGGATTATGTGCCCGAAGTGAACGACCGGAACGCCAGATCCGCCTTCCGCTTTGCTGAGGATCTGGACGCGGAGCTGACCCAGACCGCGGTGCTGGGCCTGATCAACGCGTGCATCGACCCCGAGGATGTAGTCATCGGCGCTGCAGGCTCTCTGCCCGGCGACATGCAGCGCATGTGGCGGCCCAGAGCCCTTGACACCTATCACATGGAGTACGGCTATTCCTGCATGGGTTATGAGATCTCCGGCGCCCTAGGGGTGAAATACGCCATCGGCGACAGGGACGTGTACGCTATGACCGGCGACGGCAGCTTTATCATGCTTCATTCCGAGATGCTCACCGCCCTCCAGGAGCATAAGAAGATCAACATTTGCCTGTTCAACAATGCCAGCTTCGGCTGTATCAACAATCTGCAGGTGGGTCACGGCAACGACACCCTCTGTACCGAGCTGCGCTTCCGGGGCGAGGATGGAAAGCACTCCGGTCCCTTCATGCCGGTGGATTTTGCCAAGATCGCCGAGGGCTACGGATGCAAGGGCTACACCATCCGCAGCCTGGAGCAGCTGCGCGCCGCCATCGCGGAGGCCAAATTCATCAAGGATGTGCCGGTGCTCTTCGATATCCGCGTACTGCCCAAGTCCATGACCGAGGGCTACGGTTCCTGGTGGCGTGTAGGAGACACAGAGGTCAGCGAGAATCCCCGGAACGTGGAAGCTTACCGGGATACGGCAGCCCATGTGGAGACTGCCAGAAAGTTTTAAGGAGGAGATAACATTGGATAAGGTTTTGAAAGTCGGCTTGATCGGCTGCGGCGCTATCGGCAAGGATCACTGCCGCCGCATCATCGAGAAGGTCCCCGGAGCCACTGTGGTGGCTGTGGCCGACATTTACGCCAGGAGTGCGGACGATCTGGCCGCCAAGTACGGCATCCGCTCCTTCGGCAGCGACTGCAATGGCCTGATCGCGGATCCCGAGGTGGAAGCAGTGGTCATCACCTCCATCGACTCCACCCATCATGACTATGTGATGGAGGTGCTCAAACACGAGAAGTGGTGCTTCTGTGAAAAGCCGCTGAGCCAGAACGCGGCGGACTGCGAGGAGATCATCGCCCGCGAGCTGGAGATCGGCAAGCGCCTGGTACAGGTGGGCTTCATGCGCCGCTATGACCGGGGCTATGCCGAGATGAAGCGCATCATTGACTCCGGCGAGCTGGGCGCGCCCCTGCTCATCAAGGCATGCCACCGCAACGTCTCCCAGGGGCCGGGCTTCAAGACCGAAAACGGCATCACCAATGTGGCCATCCACGAGCTGGACATCTGCCGCTGGCTGCTAGGGGATGAGTATGAGGATGCCCAGTGCGTGCGCGTGCGCCAGAGCGCAAACTCCAACAGGGGCTATGACAATCCCCAGGTGGTTCTGCTGCGCACCAAGAAGGGCTGCTTCATCGACGTGGAGGTCCAGGTGGCCGACGGCTATGGCTACGACATCCAGTGTGAGGTGGTTTGCGAGAACGGGACCGTGAAGCTCCCAGACCCCTACGCAGTGGTGCGACGCGCCCGTCCTGCCGGCTGGGACAGCCTGAATCCGGCCGAGTGTATGCCCATCATGACCGACTGGAAGGAGCGCTTCATCGAAGCCTATGACATCGAACTGAGCGCCTGGGCAGACTCTGTGAACAAGGGCAAACTCACCGGACCTTCCGCCTGGGATGGCTATGTGGCCTGTGTTGCCGGCGACGCCCTGAATGCCTCCCGCGGAACCTCCCGGTTCCTGAAGGTGGATACCATCGAGAAACCGGAGCTCTACTGCTGAAACTACATAGACGATGATCGGATTCGGGACAGGAGTGGGAAGTGGAACCTCTTCTGTCCCGAATTATTTCGATCCCGGTCATTTTTTTCACAAATTATCGGAAATAGCACAAAGACGTGTTTTTGACGGAAATGATGCGCTTCAAGCACGGAAATTTACGGAAAATATTTTTGCTGATTTATGAATTCAGCGTAGTGATGTGGTGAATATAGACAAGAGAAGTATGACAAAAGCAGCAAAAAGACCAAAAATTACGAATTATCTCAAGAATTTATTGACGAAAACCGTGATTTTGCTATAATCAATTATGTAAGATGAGACGGAAACGTATCCGTTAAATCAAGAAGCGATCTCCCGAAAATTGAGAAAGCGAAAGCTTGCTTCTGCCGAAACGCCGGACCTGCTGGCAAGAAAGGGGCAACGGATGTGAAAACAAAAGCTGCGCGACGACCAATCAATAAGACCAGATTGAAAAATCAGATCCTGAATGTGATCAAGAATCCCTTCAACCTTGTTGTCATGATCAGCCTGGTGATCCTCTTCTGCCTGATCGTGATTCCCTTGCTGCAGATGATTGCCTCCACCTTTACGGTAGCAAAGGGCGAGCTGCGGCGTCTGCCGGGGGCTGAGGTCGGCGACTTCACGCTGTACTATTGGAAATATCTGCTCAGCGGGCAGATGGCCAAGGCGACCCTGTGGGGGCCGCTGAAAAACTCACTGGTTTGCGGCTTCTTCACGGTACTGGTCAGCGTCCCTCTGGGAAGCGTTCTCGGCTGGCTCATCGCCAGAACGGACATCCCCGGCAAGAAGCTGCTGGGCATGCTGGTTGTCATCCCCTACATGATCCCGTCCTGGTGCAAGTCCCTGTCCTGGCTGGCGGTGTTCCGCAACGAGACCTCCGGCTCTCTAGGCTTTCTGGAAGGCCTGGGCATCCCGATCCCGGACTGGCTGGCCTACGGCCCGGTGGCCATCGTGCTTTGCATGTCGCTGCACTATTACGCCTTTTCTTACATCCATGTGCAGTCGGCCCTACGCTCCATCAACTCCGAGCTGGAGGAGATGGGCGAGATCTGCGGCGCGTCCAAGCCCCAGATCCTCAAGTCCATCACCATCCCCCTGGTGCTGCCCAGTGTGCTGTCCGCCGTGGTCATGACCCTGTCCAAGTCCATCGGCACCTACGGCGTGGCGGCTAACCTCGGCAACCGCATCGGCTACTTCACGCTGGCCACCAAGATGAAGAACTTCATCAACGGCAGCCCCCAGAACGTGGGCTTCGCGATGAGCATCGTTCTGATCGCCCTGGCCGCCCTCATCATCTTTGCCAACCAGCGCATCATCGGCGTTCGCAAAAGCTACGCCACCATCGGCGGCAAGGGCGGGCGCAGTACCGAAATGCGTCTCGGCAAGGCCAAGATTCCTCTGATGATCTTCCTGCTGCTGTTTCTGTTCTTCGCTATGGTTATGCCGATGTTCGTGCTGATCATGGAGACCTTCCAGATCAACACCGGCGCGGGCTACGGCCTGAGCAACCTGACCGTGTACAACTGGATCGGCGCCGACGAGGAGCTGGCGCCCTACTACACCAGCTACAGGGGCATCTTCTACAACCCGGAATTCGGCAAGGCCGTCTGGAATACCGTGCGGCTGACGGTCATTACATCGGTCATCACCGCCTTCTGCGGCCAGTTTCTGGGCTACATCACCACCCGCGG
>CAMKGX010000076.1 GCA_946412355.1 uncultured Clostridia bacterium | reverse complement strand
TTCTTTCGGGGCGTGAAATACTACCAGGGCTACCGCAGCCCCAACGACGCCGAGCGCATCGCCACCGGCGTCAGCCTGGCCTGGCTCCATCACAAGGGCCGCAACCGTCACCACTATGAATACTGGATCGACTACTGCATCGACCCCGTGGACGGCCACGTCACCACCGGTGGCAACAAAATGCCCAAAAAATACGTGGCGGAGATGGTGTGCGACCGCATCGCCGCCTGTCGCGTCTACCAGGGGGACAAATACACCCCCGCCTCCCCCTACGACTACTTCCAGCGCAGCAAGGGCAGCATCCTCATCCATCCCGACACCAGCGACCTGCTGGACCGGTGGCTGCTGTTGCTGAAGGAGAAGGACGAGGCAGAGGCCCTGGCCCAAATCCGGGCCGAGCTGTGGGATGAGCATTTCCCCTACTGACATTGTGAATAAGTAAACGACCCATTTTTGTGGATTTGCCTTGCTTTTTCTTACGCCAAAGGGTAAAATAGCCGTTGGAACATTGATAAGTGAGGAAACAACGACATGGATCACCACCCCTACAAGACCAGAGAGGGCGGCGCCACGGTGACGGTATTCGTGCCCTACGACTGCCAGAACCACTGCCCTTTCTGCATCAATAAGCAGGAATACGCCGACTGCTCCGGCTTCAGCCTGGCGAAAATCATCGACAGCATCCGCATCATGGACGCCATCACCCCCCGGTGCGACTTCGTGTTCACCGGCGGCGAGCCCCTGGCGGACCTGGACGCCCTGCAGCAGATGCTGGACGCCATCCCCGCCACCCACAAGGTGTACGTCAACACCACCTTCCCCGTGCAGCAGCACACCTCGCCGGAGGAGATGATTGCCTTCACGGAGCGGAACCGGGACAAAATCACCTGCATGAACATCTCCCGCCACCTGCAGAAGTACGTGGAGGAGGGTCCCGACGCGCTGCTGGGCCGCATCGCCTGCCCCACCCGCATCAACTGCGTGCTGTACCGCAACTATCCGGCCCATAAACTGGTGGACTACGTGGAGCGGTTTTTGCCCTACGGCATCCCCATCCAATTCCGCTACGACTACACCGCCACCACGCCGGAGAACCTGTATGAGGAGGAAAACGACAAAATCCTCCAGGATTTGCGCCGCCTGTTCACCTACAAGGGCCTGGACGGCTGCCGTATGCGCAATGGCTTCCACTTCCAGTACAAGGGCCTCCACATGACCTACCACAAGACGCTGCCCTACTCCACCATCGTGGAGACGGACGAGAACGGCGTCACCTACGACATCCTCTACGACATCCTCATTAAGCAGAACGGCGACATCCACAGCGACTGGACCGGCGTGAAGATGGACGTGGAGGGCTACCGCCACGTGGTGTACGAGCCCTATGATTTGCACGTGATTAACGGCACCGTGGATTTTTGAGGTTTTGAAAATGGGAAAGACAGCGCCTTATTTGGCGCTGTCTTTTGTTATTCAAAAACTGCTTCTGGCGTAGCGCACGGTCACAACAACCACCTGCTTGGGCTCCTCGCTGACCCGATATAGTACGGTGTAGTTGTCGATGATCAGACTGCGGTAGCCCTTATTGGCATACGCGCCGCGCTGCCGCTCCGGGCAGCGATACGGCATCGTCTCCAGGGAGAGAATGCCCTGTTCCAGTCTGGTCAGCAGAGAATCCGCCGTGCTGCGTTCCAACAATACGGTGGCGATGTATCCGTAAATGCCATCTAAATCCCGCAGAGCGCGGGGCGTTAAATACACCGTGCACTTATCCAAAGTGCTTCCTCCGCAGCGCCGCCAACTGCTCACGAGCATCAAGCATCACGCCGCCTCCGGCCAACTCCTCCTCCGCCTCCGCAATGGCGGCGTCGCTCATGGCCAGCTCCAGCAGTTCGTCATAGGTGTCCATGCTCATGACCACCATGTCGCCGTAGCCGTTTTTGGTGATGAAAATAGGCTCCTTTTTGGCGTGGCACAGGTTGGAAATCTCCGTGGTATTGCGTAAATCCGTGATGGGTCGAATCTGCGGCATAATATGCACTCCCTTTCTATACATAATCATAGCATAATTATGTGCATTTTACAATCGTTTTTTCACTATCCCTATCTCCACTTTCGGCGCACCCTGCAAGACAGGCACAGCGCCCCCGCCTTACATCGGCGGGGGCGCTGTTGTTACTATGTATCTATTCCGTTACTTTTTGCTCAAATACTCGTGGATGGACTTGGCGCCCAGCTTGCCGGCGCCCATGGCCAGGATCACCGTGGCAGCGCCGGTAACGGCGTCGCCGCCGGCATAGACGCCGGGGCGGGAGGTGAGGCCGTCCTCGTTGACGATGATGCCGCCCTTGCGGTTGACCTCCAGGCCCTTGGTGGTGCTCTTGATCAGCGGGTTGGGGCTGGTGCCCAGGGACATGATGACGGCGTCCACCGGCAGATCGAACTCAGAGCCGGCCTTGGCCACCGGGCTGCGGCGGCCGGAGGCGTCGGGCTCGCCCAGCTCCATCTCGATGCAGGTCATGGACTGGACGCAATCCTCGGCGTCGCCGTTGATCCGCACGGGGTTATTGAGGGTCTTGAAGACGATGCCCTCCTCGATGGCGTGCTCCACTTCCTCCTTACGGGCGGGCAGCTCCTCCATGCCGCGGCGGTACACCACGTACACGTCGGCGCCCAGACGCTTGGAGCAGCGGGCGGCGTCCATGGCCACGTTGCCGCCGCCCACAACGGCCACCTTCTTGCCCTTCAGGTCCATGATGGGGGTGTCGGAGTCGGCGCGATAGGCCTTCATCAGATTGATGCGGGTGAGGAACTCGTTGGCGCTGTACACGCCCTTGAGGTTCTCGCCGGGAATGTGCATGAACATGGGCAGGCCGGCGCCGGAGCCGATGAACACGGCCTCAAAGCCGTACTGCTCCATCAGCTCGTCGATGGACACCACCCGGCCGATGACCATGTTGGTCTCCACCTTGACGCCCATATCCTTCAGGCCGTCCACTTCCTTCTGCACGATGCTCTTGGGCAGACGGAACTCGGGGATGCCGTACACCAGCACGCCGCCGGCCAGGTGAAGGGCCTCAAACACGGTGACCTCATAGCCCAGCTTGGCCAGGTCGCCGGCGCAGGTGAGGCCGGCAGGGCCGGAGCCGATGATGGCCACCTTGTGGCCGTTGGGAATGGGACGGGGCGGCACCTCGCAGGTGTGGGTGTTGTGCCAGTCGGCTACGAACCGCTCCAGGCGGCCGATGCCCACGGGATCGCCCTTCTTGCCCCGGACGCAGTGCATCTCACACTGGCTCTCCTGGGGACATACGCGGCCGCACACGGCGGGCAGGGAGCTGGTCTGATGGATGACCTGATAGGCGCCCTCAAAATCGTGCTCCACGATCTTCTGGATAAACTCGGGGATGCGGACGTTGACGGGGCAGCCGTTGACGCAGGGATGGGCCTTGCAGTTCAGGCACCGCTGGGCCTCGTCCAGGGCCTGCTCCTCGGTGTAGCCCAAGGCCACCTCCAGGAAGTTTTTGTTGCGGATATTGGGGTCCTGGGAGGGCATTTCGTTCTTTTTCAGGCTCATATTCGGCATGTCACTTTACCTCCTGCTTGTACAGATTGCAAACCTCGTCATGCTTGTGCATCTCAAACTCCCGGTACATCTGGTTGCGCTTCACAGCCAGGTCCCAGTCCACCTGGTGGCCGTCGAAGTCAGGGCCGTCCACGCAGGCGAACTTGGTCTCGCCGCCCACGGTGAGACGGCAGCCGCCGCACATGCCGGTGCCGTCGATCATAATGGGGGACATGGACACGGTGGTGGGGATGCCGTAGGGCTCGGTGGTCTTGGAGACGAACTTCATCATGATCATGGGGCCGATGGCGAAAATCTCGTCATACACGTTGCCCGCGTCCAGCAGCTCTTTCAGGGCGTCGGTGACCAGGCCCTTCTGGCCATAGCTGCCATCGTCGGTACATACCTTCAGCACGGAGGACACGGCCTTGAACTTGTCCTCCAGGATGACCACGTCCTTATTCTTGAAGCCCACCACCGCGTGGACCTCGGCGCCGTCGTCGTGGAACTTTTTCAGCACCGGGTAGGCGATGGCGCAGCCTACGCCGCCGCCCACCACGCAGACCTTCTTGCGGCCTTCCGTCTCGGTGGGCTTGCCCAGGGGGCCTACGAAGTCCTGCAGGAAATCGCCCTGCTGCTTGTGGCTCAGCTTCTCGGTAGTGGCACCCACCGTCTGCACGATGATGGTGACAGTGCCCTTCTCCCGGTCGAAGTCATGGATGGTGATGGGTATACGCTCGCCGTTCTCATCCACCCGGAGGATGATGAACTGGCCGGGCTGGGCCTTTTTCGCCACCATGGGGGCCTCGATCTCGTAGAGGATGACCGTGGGCTTCAGCGCTTCCTTCGTCACGATACGATACATAAGTGATCCCTCTTTCCACAATAGTTATTCTTACGCGGAATATCTGAGTTGGGTTGTTCCAATGACATATTGTACCACACAGTGGGTGAAATCGTCAATCCATGGCGATGCCCCGCCGCGGCAAATTTACGCCGTCAGCCGCACCTGCCGCCCCTTGACCTCCACAATGCCCTCGCTGCGCAGCTTTTTCAGCTCCCGCATCATGGCGCTACGGTCGGCGGAGATGTAGTCGGCCAGGGCGCTGAGGGTGAAGGGAAGGGTGAACGCACTCTGCTGCCCCTTGGCAGACTGCATGGCAAAGTAGCACAGCAGCTTGTCCCGGATGCTGCGGCGGGACAGCACCTCCACCCGCTCGGAGAGCAACGTGGCCTTGTCCGCCACCAGGGTGAACATATTCTCCACCAGGCGGCTATGGTGGTCGCAGGCGTTTTCGCACCGCTTGGTCAGGGCCTGGTAGGGCATAAAGCACACCCGCCCCGGCTGCTCGCACAGCACGCGGATGCTGTCGCCGTGGACGTTGGCGAACATCAGCATTTCGCCGAACACGCCGCCGGGGGTGAGATGCTCCAGAATGGCACGGTTGCCCTGGTCGTCGATGCGCTCCACCACCGCCGAGCCGGACAGCACGATGCCGATCATGTTGCTGCCGTCGCCGAAGTCGTACACCACGTCGTCGGCGCGATAGCTGCGCTCCACCACGCCGAAGCACCGCCGCATATCCTGCCACTGCTCCGCCGTAATGTTGCGAAACAGGGGAAACTGCTCCAT
>CAMKGX010000075.1 GCA_946412355.1 uncultured Clostridia bacterium | reverse complement strand
TTAGCTCAGCTGGATAGAGCGTCTGGCTACGGACCAGAAGGCCGGGGGTTCGAATCCCTCACGGCGTGCCAAAAACCGACGTGTGTAAACACGTCGGTTTTTGTTTTATGCGTTTTGGCGAGGTGTGTTATGTTCAACGTACATGATATTTCGAGAGATGCCTTTATGCTCCACGGGCCTCTGGCCCACCACGGCTACGACTGGTGGTGGCACTCCTTTACGGCCCAGGATGCGGAAACCGGGGAGGACAAGCCCTTCTTTATTGAGTTTTTTATTTGCAATCCCGCTCTGGCGGAGGCGGCGCCTGTGCTGGGCCAGCTGCCGGAGAACAGGGCAGCCGGGAAGCGACCCTCGTACCTGATGGTCAAGGCGGGCACTTGGGGTGAGGGCAAATGCCAACTGCATCGGTTCTTTTCCTTGCAGGACACCCGTATTCACGGCGGCGCACCCTACGAGGTGGAGGCTGCCGACTGCTTTGCCTCGGAGACGGCGCTGCGGGGCAGCGTGGCCGTGACGCCGGAGGAGGCAGCGGCCCACCCGGAGTGGATGTGCGACGCAGGTGAAATGCAGTGGGATTTACGCCTTGATAAACAGATTACCTTTAACGTGGGCTACGGCGCCAGCCGACCGCTGCGGGATGCGGAGGCCTTTGCCATGTATTGGCACGCAGAGGGCATGAAAACGGCGTTCAGCGGCACCGTGACGTGCAACGGACGGCGCTATATCGTAACGCCGGAGAAGAGCTTTGGCTACGCTGACAAGAACTGGGGACGTGACTTCACCTCACCCTGGGTGTGGCTGTCCTCCAACTGCCTGAAAAGCAAAAAAACGGGGGAGATGCTGACCAATAGCGTCTTTGACATCGGCGGCGGCCGGCCTAAAATCTATTTCGTGCCACTGGATCGGCGACTGCTGGGCGCGTTCTACTATGAGGGCAGGGAATATGACTTCAATTTCTCTCACGTGTGGCTCAACGTAAAGACGGAGTTTTCCTTTGACGAGCAGGAGGAGCTGGTACACTGGCATGTGCGGCAGGAGAACCGGGAAGCCGCTATGGAAACAGAGGTGTTCTGCCGGAAGAAAGACATGCTGCTGGTGAACTATGAGGCGCCGGACGGCGCGAAGAAGCACAACCGGCTGTGGAACGGCGGCAACGGCTGGGGCACGGTGAAGCTCTACCACAGGGAAGAGGAGCAGTGGCAGCTTGTGGACGAGGTGGAAGCCACCCACATCGGCTGCGAGTACGGAGAATACGATGAAGTATAAGCACACCGACCGACCCGGGTTCTGGCTGGGATTTGTGGATTTCTTTACAGCAGGGCTATTCTTTCTGTTTTATATGCCCCTGGGCGGCTTGCAGCGGGAACTGGAGGAGGTGCTGGGACATAAGGTGAAGCCCTACTGGCAGGCGTATCTGCTGGGCATCCCCACGCTGTTCATCTATCCGCTGGTCTGGATGGCGAAAATCGCGGAGGAATTGAAGCGTAAAGCAATTACGCTTCACATTGAAGGCCCTTACACGTCCTGGCGGCATATGTTCTGGTGGAATATGCTGGGGTGCCTTTGTTTTGGGCCCATGATCGCCACCCAACGCTTTTTCGACACGCTGAACCGCTTGGAGCGGGAGCTGAACCGCGAAGGAGTCATTTTCAGCGATTAGCGGCTGAAAAGGAGACGTATTTTCGGGTAACGTCTAAAAATATAGTTGTCAGAGGTCGAAATCTGTGGTATTTTATGGGGTAGAGAATCATTCGCCAGGAGGGTATAGGCTATGAGTCAAAATTTTAAGACCTGTGTGTTCGGCGGTTTCGACAAGCAGGACGTGGTGTCCTATCTGGAGGAGCAGGCCAAGCAGCATGCCGACGAGGTGGCTGCGCTGCAGCAGGATAAGTCTGACCTCCGGGACAAGCTGAAGGAGCTGGCCTCTGCCTGCGAGACGCTGCGGGAGCGAGCCGACCGGCTGGAACGGGCGGAGAACGAGGTGCTGACCCTGCGGGGCCAGGTGGCGGCGCTGACGGAGCAGTGCAGCGGCCTTCAGGCGGCCTATGACCGCTGCAAGGGGCCTGCGGAGGAGTATGAGAAGCTGCGGGACCACATTGCGGAGATTGAGATCAGCGCCCACAGACGGACGGAGGAGTTCCGTGCCAAGGCCATTGATCAGCTGCGTTCCATGGTGGCCCAGCAGCGGGATTGGTGCGGCCGGGAGCGGCAGCGCTATGACATCGTGCAGCAGGACGTGCTGCAAAAGCTGCAGCAGGCCCAGAACATGGTGGAGAGCGACAGCGGCTCTGCCTTTGACCAGATGCTGGCGGGCCTCAAGGAATTTGAGGACGGGCTGGAGAAGTAATTGTCCGGTTTGATTTATGAATGGAAAGCCCCACTTCCGAGGAAGCGGGGCTTTGCTTTTGACATAAGGCTTACAGGCGGCGCATGCTGTCCTTGACGGCGCGGCCGGTGGGGGTGTTGGCCAGGCCGCCCAGGGCGGTTTCCCGGTACTCCACCGGCATGTGGCGGCCCACCTCGCCCATGGCCTCGATGACCTCATCCACGGGGACGAAGCTCTCGATGCCGGCCATGGCCATATCGGCGGCGCTGACAGCGTTGACGGCGCCGACCACGTTGCGCTTGACGCAGGGTACCTCCACCAGGCCGGCGATGGGGTCGCAGACCAGGCCCATCAGATTGGAAAGGGCCATGGCCACCGCGTGGGCGGCTGTCTCATCGCTGCCGCCCCGGAGCTTCACCAGGGCGGCTGCCGCCATACCGGAGGCGGTGCCGATCTCCGCCTGGCAGCCGCCGGAGGCGCCGGCGATGCACGCCTTTTTGGCGATGACGATGCCCACGCCGCTGGCCACATACAGGGCCTCTAAAATCTGGCGCTGCTTGATGTCGTAATTCTTCACCAGGGGGAGCATGACGGCAGGCATGACGCCGCAGGCGCCGGCAGTGGGACAGGCCACGATGCGGCGCATACAGGCGTTGGACTCCGCCATGGACAGGGCTTCGGCTATTACCTCGCTGACGTAGCCGCCGCTGAGGGCTTCGCCACGGAAGTTATACTGGCGCATTTTCATGCCGTCGCCGCCTACCAGGCCGCTGACGCTTTTGCGGGTGCCGGTATAGGCGTCCGCCGCATCCTGCATGGCCATCCATGTGGTCAGCATCTTGGCCATGGAGGCCTCGCGGGTAACCTGCCGCTCCTCCATGTCCGCCTGCAGCACTACCTCCCAGAAGGAGGTGCCGGAGGCTTGGGCCTCATCCAGAATTTCACGAATGGAATCAAGTGCCATAGGTCTCAACCTCCTTGTCGAAATAGGTGATGGAGATGACGCCGGGCAGCTCACGGAGGAACTGCACCTGGCTGGGCTTGAGATGCTGGTCGGTCTCCAGCACCATGAGGGCGTCGCCGCCACGGCGGTCACGGTGGACGCTCATGTTGCCCACGTTGATGTGGAGCTGGTTTAAGATGGTGGTGACGGCGGCCAGGGTGCCGAACTCGTCCTGGTTGCGGATGACCAGGGTGTTGTGGTCGCCGGTGAAAAACACCTCGATGCCGTCCAGCATGTGTACCTCGATGGCACCGCCGCCGATGCTGCACGCCTGCACCTCCAAATGAGCGTCGTCGTCGCCCCACAGCTCAATGAGGGCGGTGTTGGGGTGGGCGTCACGAAGATCCACGGCGTCAATGGTGTACTCCAAGCCCTCCTTTTCCGCCTCCTCAAAGGCGAAGGGGATGCGCAGATCGTCAGGCTTCATGCCCAGGAGCCCGCCGATGATGGCCAAATCCGTTCCATGGCCCAGGCCCGTCTCGGCAAAGGAGCCGTGGAGATGAATGGCGGCGCGGCGGGGCTGGGTGCCCAGCAGGGTGCGGGCCATGTTGCCGATGCGGGCGGCACCGGCTGTATGGGAACTGGAAGGGCCCACCATAATGGGGCCCAGAATGTCAAACAGATCCATACCCTTTCCTCTCTTTCCTCTGACAGAGACCACAACCCTGTCATATTACCATACATTATAGCTTATAGAAGCACGAATGAAAAGGGTGCGGAGGACGATATTTTGGCAATTACTTGACTTTTTGGCACCGTTCCTTTATACTACGGTAGGAAATGCGATGATGGAAAGGCACACGGCTGCGGAAGCGCAGAGAGGGAGCGGATGGTGCAAGCTCCCGTGAGGCGCCGTGTGTGTCGTTTCGGAGCTGTCGGCTGAAGTGGCAGTAGGCCGTATCGGAGGCCCACCGTTAGCGGGGCGGGATGCGAAAGCATCCGTGAGTGCGGGAGCAATCCCGAAGACAGGTGGTACCGCGGACAACCGTTCGCCCTGTTTTGCTATGACGGCAAAACGGGGCTTTTTGTTTTGCCGATTTCCGAAAAAGGAGAGGTTTTATGCGTAAAGAACTGCCGAAAGTGTATGATCCTCGGGAAGTGGAGCATCGGATCTATCAGATGTGGATGGACAACGACTGCTTCCGCGCCGAGGTCAATCCCAAGAAAAAGCCCTTTTCCATTGTGATGCCGCCCCCCAACGTGACGGGCCAACTCCACATGGGCCACGCCTTGGACTGCACGCTGCAGGACATTCTCACCCGCTTTAAGCGGATGCAGGGCTATGAGGCACTGTGGCTGCCCGGCACCGACCACGCCGGCATCGCCACCCAGATCAAGGTGGAGGAGGACCTGCGGAACAACGAGGGCCTGACCCGGTACGACCTGGGACGGGAGAAGTTCCTGGAGCGGGTGTGGGCCTGGAAGGAGAAGTACGGCAACCGCATCGTGGAGCAGCAGAAGAAGATGGGCGCCAGCTGCGACTGGAGCCGGTCCCGCTTCACCATGGACGAGGGCTGCTCCAAGGCCGTGCGGGAGACCTTCTGCAACCTGTATGAGAAGGGCCTCATCTACAAGGGAAGCCGCATCATCAACTGGTGCCCCCACTGTCTGACGGCTCTGTCCGACGCGGAGGTGGAGTACACCGATAAGCCGGGCAACCTGTGGTATATCCGCTATCCGCTGTCCGACGGCAGCGGCGACATCGTGGTGGCCACCACCCGGCCGGAGACCATGATGGGCGATACCGGCGTGGCGGTGAACCCGGAGGACGAGAAGTTCAAGCACCTCATCGGCAAGACCTGCGTGCTGCCCATTATGAACCGGGAGATCCCCATTGTGGGCGATGAATACTGCGAGATCGGCTTCGGCACCGGCGCGGTGAAGATGACCCCCGCCCACGA
>CAMKGX010000074.1 GCA_946412355.1 uncultured Clostridia bacterium | reverse complement strand
GGCCAGTGCCCCTACAAGTCCCCCACCGATATGGGCGTGAACATGGCGGGCTTCGCCATTGTGGATGACGAGGCCTGTCAGGAGGCCAGCCGGAGAGAAATTCTGCGGCGGTACTACGACGGCATGGTGGCCCGGGCCAAGGGCCGCTGCGACGAAACGGTGGTGACCAAGCTGCGGCTCGTCATGCAGCAGGCCGGCGTGACCAGCGAGTGCTGCCCCGCCATCCAGGCAAGCCTGGACAAGGCCGCCGAGACCGGCGCTCCCGCCGGGGCCATGGTGCTGCCCGACGGCGCCATCGTCACCGGCCGCACCTCCTCCCTGCTGGGCCCCAGCGCCGCCATGCTGCTCAACGCCATCAAGCACCTGGCGGGCATCGACCACAATCTGCAGCTCATCCCCGCCTCCGTCATCGAGCCCATCAGCGCCATGAAAACCGGGTATCTGGGCCACCACAACCCCCGGCTCCACAGCGACGAGGTGCTGATCGCGCTGACCATCTCCGCCCTCAGCAATCCCCTGGCCGCCCTGGTGCAGCACCAGCTCAGCAACCTGCGGGGCAGCGAGGCCCACTTCACGGTGATCATCTCCGAGGAGGACGCCAAGGTGTACCAGCGGCTGGGCATCCAGATCAGCTGCGAGCCCAAATACGAGGTCAAGAAGCTGTATCACAAATAAGTGAATCGCATTATGTAAACTTGAAATGGCCGCCACGCGGCCATTTCTTTATCAGAATGATTTGTGGGAAAGAAATCATTGTCGGAAAGGATTATTCTATGGAAACCATTACCCAAATGTTGGCCCGTGAGCTGGGCAAAGACCCGAAGCATGTGGAGAACGTGATCGCCCTGCTGGACGAGGGGGCCACGGTGCCCTTTATCGCCCGGTACCGCAAGGAGCTCCACGGCTCCATGGACGACACCACCCTGCGCGCCCTGGCCGACCGGCTCACGTATCTGCGGAACCTGGACAAGCGGCGCTCCGAGGTGAAGTCCGCCATTGAGGGCCAGGGCAAGCTGACGGAGGAACTGTCCGCCGCCATCGACAGCGCCGCCACCCTCTCGGAGGTGGAGGATCTGTACCGGCCCTACAAGCAGAAGCGCCGCACGCGGGCCACCGTGGCTCGGGAAAAGGGGCTGGAAGGGCTGGCGGAGGCCATCTTCGCCCAGGAAGGCGGCGACCCGGCGGAGATGGCGGCGGCCTACGTGGACCCGGAAAAGGGTGCGGAGACCGTGGCCGACGCGCTGGCGGGCGCTTCGGACATCATCGCCGAAGTGCTGTCCGACGACGCCGACATCCGCAAGGCCCTGCGGGAGCTGATCCGCAAGCGGGGCTTTCTCTGCTCCGCCGCCTCCACCGAGGAGGACACGGTGTACCGGCTGTACTATGATTTCCAGCAGCCCATTCTGAAGCTGGCAGGCCACCAGGTGCTGGCCATCAACCGGGGCGAGAAGGAGGAGATATTGAAGGTCTCCGTCACCGTGGCACAGGAGGAGGCTTTGGCGCTGCTGCGCCGCCGGTGCGTGAAAGGCAGCGGCAAATGTGCCGACTTCGTGGCCGCCGCGGCGGAGGACAGCTATGACCGGCTGCTGTTCCCCTCCCTGGAGCGGGAGATCCGCAAGGAGCTGACCGATAACGCCTGCGAGGGGGCCATCGCCAACTTCGCGCTGAACCTGAAGCCCCTGCTGCTGCAGCCCCCGGTAAAGGGCCACGTCACCATGGGCCTGGACCCCGGCTATGCCCACGGCTGCAAGGTGGCGGTGATTGACGCCACAGGCCGGGTGCTGGACACGGCGGTGGTGTACCCCACCTACGGGGCGCGGCAGAAGGAGGAGGCCATCGACAAGCTGAGCCGCCTCATCCGCAAGCATAACGTCACCCATCTGGCCATCGGCAACGGCACCGCCAGCCGGGAGACGGAGGCCATGGCGGTGGAGATGATGCACCGCCTGGGCGGAGGCGTCAGCTACATGATGGTGAACGAGGCGGGGGCGTCGGTGTACTCCGCCAGCGAGCTGGCCGCCAAGGAATTCCCCAACTACGACGTGAATCTGCGCTCGGCGGTGTCCATCGCCCGGCGGATGCAGGACCCGTTGGCGGAGCTGGTGAAAATCGACCCCAAGGCCATCGGCGTGGGCCAGTACCAGCACGATATGCCCCAGAAGCGGCTGGACGACACCCTGTCCGGCGTGGTGGAGGACTGCGTCAACGCGGTGGGCGTGGACGTGAACACCGCCAGCGCCAGTCTTTTGAGCCGGGTGGCGGGCCTGAACGCCACCACCGCCGCCAACGTGGTGGCCTACCGGGAGGCAAACGGCGCCTTTACCGCCCGGAAGCAGCTGATGAAGGTGCCCAAGCTGGGGCCCAAGGCCTACGAGCAGTGCGCCGGCTTCCTGCGGATTCCCGAGAGCCGGGAGGTGCTGGACAACACCGGCGTACACCCGGAGAGCTACGACGCCGCCCGGGCGCTGCTTGAGCGCTGCGGCTACACCGAGGCGGACGTAAAGGCCGGCGAGGCGGCGGCGCTGCCCCAGAAGGTGAAGCTGCTGGGAGAGGAAAAATTGGCCGCCGAGCTGGGCGTGGGCCTGCCCACGCTGCAGGACGTGGTGAAGGAGCTTGTAAAGCCCGGCCGGGACATGCGGGATGAACTGCCCGCCCCCATCCTCCGCACCGACGTGCTGGACATCAAGGACTTGAAGCCCGGCATGACCCTCAGCGGCACGGTGCGGAACGTGGTGGACTTTGGCGTGTTCGTGGACATCGGCGTGCACCAGGATGGACTGGTGCACATCTCCCAGGTATGCGACAAGTTCATCCGCCACCCCTCCGAGGCGGTGAAGCTGGGAGACGTGGTGAAGGTGGTGGTGCTGGAGGTGGACGAGAAGCGGCACCGCATCAGCCTCTCCATGCGGCAGGCAAAATAGGGGCCGGGTCAAACAGTTTGAAAGGGGCTGCTGCCAAAAGCCTCTCCTATATGAATTGGCGGCCGGGCCGCCATGATTTCTCGCTTTGCTCCATGATTTGCGCTTCGCACATGATTTGCCTTGCGCCGCCAATGCGCCGCAGCGCAATGCACGTGCGCAGCACAATTCATGCCCACAGGCAATTCATGCGCCGTAAGGCGCAATGCATTGGGCGCGTTGCATGTTGCAACGCGCCCCTTTTATGCGCCTTTATACTTCTTTCGTGTGGCCATGCCGCCCCGGATGTGGCGCTGGGCCTTGTTCTCATCCAGCACCGCCTTTACCTGCCGGTACAGTCCCCGGTCGTAGGCAGGCAGACGCTCCGCCAGGTCCTTATGCACCGTGGATTTGCTGATGCCGAACTTTTGGGCGGCGGCCCGGACGGTGGCCCGGTTCTCCACCATGTACAGCGCCAAGTCCCGGGAGCGCTGCTCCAGATTGTCTTTGATCGCTGACCACTCCCCTTTTCCGATTACGGCTCATGTATATGCGCCCGGCGGGGGAAATAGACGGCGAAAACGGTTATTTGCGATGGGGGCAGTTTTTCTCGGTGCAGCCGTGGCAGGTGCCGCAGCCGCCCTTGCCCTTGCGGATGCGGGAGACGGCCCAGGCCACCAGGCAGCCCAGGGCCAGCAGAATGAGGATGTCGGAGAGATTCACAACCGCCCTCCTTTACACGCCCAGGGCCATAGCGACAAGCTGCACCGCCAGGGCGGCCACCCAGGCGATGGCGCACTGCCACAGCACCACGTACACCGCCCAGCGCCGCCCCAGCTCCCGCCGGATGGCGGCCACCGCCGCCACGCAGGGGGTGTAGAGCAGGCTGAACACCAGCAGCGATGCTGCCGTGTGGGTGGGCAGGGCCGCCGCCACGCCCTGGCCGGCGAACAGCAGCTCCATCACCGACACCACGCTCTCCTTGGCCATAAAGCCGCTGAAAAGGGACGTGACGATGCGCCAATCCCCCAGCCCCACCGGGCGGAACAGAGGCACCAGCACTCCCGATACGGCTGCCAGGATGCTCTGATGGGGGTCGGACACCAGGTTGAAATGGAAGTCAAAGCTCTGCAAAAACCACACCGCGATAGTGGCAATCAAAATGACGGAGAAGGCACGCTGCAAAAAGTCCTTGGCCTTTTCCCACAGCAGCTGGGCCACATTCCGCACGCTGGGCAGGCGGTAGTTGGGCAGCTCCATGACGAAGGGCACCGCCTCGCCGCGAAACAGCGTCTTTTTATACAGCAGCGCCACCAGCACGCCTACCACGATACCCAGCAGGTACAGCCCCGTGATGATCAGCCAGCCGTGGCGGGGGAAAAAGGCGGCCACGAAGAAGCTGTAAATGGGCAGTTTGGCGGTGCAGGACATAAAGGGGGTCAGGAGGATGGTCATGCGGCGGTCCCGGTCGCTGGGCAGGGTGCGGGTGGACATGACGGCGGGCACCGTGCAGCCGAAGCCGATGAGCATGGGCACGATGCTGCGGCCGGACAGACCCAGCCGCCGCAGCAGCTTGTCCATAAAGAAGGCCACCCGGGCGATGTAGCCGCTGTCCTCCAACAGGGACAGGAACAGGAACAGGGTCACGATCAGCGGCAGGAAGCTGACCACGCTGCCCACGCCCTCGAAGATGCCGTCCAACACCAGGCTCTGGATGGCGGTGTTGACGTGGGCGGCCTCCATGGCCCGGCCCGCCAGGCCCCCCAGGGCATCGATGCCGGCGGCCAGTAAATCCTGGAAAAAGGGGCCAATCAGGAAAAAGGTCAGGAAGAACACCATAGCCATGATGGCCACGAACACGGGGATGGCGGTGTATTTGCCGGTGAGGATGCGGTCCAGCTGCTGGCTGCGCTTGTGCTCCCGGCTCTCGTGGGGCTTGATGACGCAGCGGCGGCACACCCGCTCAATGAAGGAAAAGCGCATATCCGCCATGGCGGCGCCCCGATCCAGGCCCCGCTCCTTTTCCATCTGCAAGACGATATGCGCCAGCATCTCCGTCTCGTTGTCGTCCAGGGCCAGTTGCTGGGCGATGCGCTCATCGCCCTCAATGAGCTTGCTGGCAGCAAAGCGGAGGGGGATATCGGCCCGCTGGGCGTGGTCCTCGATGAGATGGCTCACGGCGTGGAGGGCACGGTGGACGGCGCCGCCGTGGTCGGTGGCGTCGCAGAAGTCCTGGCGCAGAGGGCGCTCCTGGTAGCGGGCCACATGGATGGCATGGCGCACCAGCTCGTCCACGCCCTGGTTGCGGGCGGCGGAGATGGGCACCACCGGCACCCCCAGCAGGGACTCCATGGCGTTCACATCCACGGTGCCGCCGTTGCCGGTGAGCTCGTCCATCATGTTCAGGGCCACCACCATGGGCACGTTCATCTCCAACAGCTGCATGGTGAGGTAGAGGTTGCGCTCGATATTGGTGGCGTCCACGATGTTGATGATGGCCCGGGGCTTCTGGTGCAGCACGAAGTCGCGGCTCACCAGCTCCTCGCTGGAATAGGGGGACATGGAGTAGATGCCGGGCAGGTCGGTGATGGAGGTGTCATCATGGCCGCGGATGACGCCGTCCTTCCGGTCCACGGTAACGCCGGGGAAGTTGCCCACGTGCTGGTTGGCGCCGGTAAGCTGGTTGAACAGCGTGGTCTTGCCGCAGTTCTGGTTGCCCACCAGGGCGAAGG
>CAMKGX010000073.1 GCA_946412355.1 uncultured Clostridia bacterium | reverse complement strand
GCAGCAATTTTTAATTCTTGAATACTTCTAAATCACCCACATATTTCTACCGCCCCCAAGAAAATCGAAATTTTGTTCGATTTTTGCTTGACAGAAACGTTTGTTCGATTTATAATGCCATTAGAACAGATGTTTTACGGAGGGATTAACCATGACGACTATCGGTATGATCTTCATTTTCATCGGCGCCGCTTCCCTGTCCATCGAGTTCATGCGGCTGATTGACAAGCTGGAGCATGGGCAGCCCCGCCGTCGCCGCCGCACTGCGTAATGAAATATGGACACGCTGGAAAAGCTGACCATACTGGCCGACGCCGCCAAATATGACGCCGCCTGCACCTCCAGCGGTGTGCGTCGTGGTTACCAGGCCGGGAAGATCGGCAACACGTCCTCCTCCATCGCCGGATGCTGCCACAGCTTTTCCGCCGACGGACGGTGCATCACGTTGCTGAAGGTGCTGATGACCAATAGCTGTGTCTACGACTGCAAGTACTGTGTCAATCGCCGGTCCAACGATACCCGCCGCGCCGCCTTTGCGCCCCGGGAGCTGGCGGAGCTGACCATGCAGTTCTACCGCCGCAACTATATTGAGGGACTGTTCCTGTCCTCCGGCGTGCTGCGCAGCCCAGACTATACCACCGAGCAGATGATCACCTGCCTGCGGATTTTGCGGGAGGAATATCGCTTTAACGGCTATATCCACGCCAAGGCCATCCCCGGCGCCGCGCCGGAGCTGGTAAACGCCTTGGGCCTGCTGGCGGACCGCCTCAGCATCAATATTGAGTTGCCCTCCGAGCAGGGGCTGCGTACCTTGGCGCCGGACAAGTCCCGCAGCGCCATTTTTCGTCCCATGGCCCAGATTCGGGACACCGTGCGGGAGAACAAACGGGAGTTGGTGAAGTATCGCCACGCTCCCGCTTTTTCGCCGGCAGGCCAGAGCACCCAGCTCATTGTGGGCGCCACCGGCGACACCGACCGCCACATTCTCCATCTCACCGAGTCCCTTTATCAAACCTACCGTCTCAAGCGGGTGTTCTATTCCGCCTACGTTCCCGTGGTGGAGAATACCCTCCTCCCCTCCCTGGACACCAAGCCGCCCCTGCTGCGGGAGCACCGGCTCTACCAGGCCGACTGGCTGCTGCGGTTTTACGGTTTTCAGGCCCGGGAGCTGCTGGACGATACCCGGCCCAATTTCAACCCTTACCTTGACCCCAAATGCGACTGGGCCGTGCGCCATCTGGAGCACTTCCCTGTGGAGATCATGACCTGCGACTATGAGCAGCTTCTCCGCGTCCCGGGCATCGGGCAGGTCAGCGCCCAGCGCATCCTGGCCGCCCGCCGTGTGGGCACCATCCGCTGGGAGGACTTGTCCCGTCTGGGGGTGGTGGTCAAGCGGGCCCAATACTTCATCACCTGCGCCGGCCACATGCGTGACGGCCTGCGCTTCTCCCCCGCCACCATGGTGCGCCAACTGGAAACCATCGAGCGGGGCCTTCTGCCCCATGCTGCCATGGAGCAGCTTTCCTTATTTGATGCCACGGGGTGATACTATGAACTGGCCGGAAGTGGTGTTTCAATACGATGAGACCTTCGACGGCTTTCTCTGCTGCGTGTACGAGAGCTATGTGCATAAAGAATTCCCCATCGCCTTTTGCGGCGATGAGGAATGTTGGTCGCTGTATTCTGTGCGCTATGTGCCCACGGATTTGGCCCACGCCCGCCGCGTCTACCGCAGCATTGTCCGCATCTCCCAAAGTGCCGCCGATCTGCTGCGCCGCGCCTTTCTCACCTGCCTGGAGGACAAGGAGATTCACCTGTACGCCTTTATCCGCAAGCTGTATGACGACGGCCCCGCCTTCCTCCGCAACCGGGCCGACGAGACTTATTATCCCATCGCCAAGGCCGTCCGCCACATGAACGGCGAGCTGGAAAAACTGCGGGGTTTCATCCGCTTTTCCGACTACGACGGCGTGCTGGGCAGCGAGATCGAGCCGAAAAACCGTGTCCTTCCCCTGCTGCGCCGTCACTTCTGCGACCGCTACGCCAACGAGTCCTTTTTCATCTATGACCGCACCCACCGGGAATTGTTGGTCTATTCCGGCGGCAGCTCCCGCCTGCTGCCGGTGGATAACCTGACGCTGAATCCCCCCGACGAGCAGGAGGTGCAGTATCGCACCCTCTGGAAGCGCTTTTTTGACACGGTGGCCATCGCCCAGCGGGAGAATCCCCGCTGCCAGAACAGCTTCCTGCCCAAGCGCTATCGGGGCACCATGACGGAGTTCCTCCCTGCCGACTACGGCGTCACGCCAAAAGCTGACGCAGCGTTGCCAGGCTCCGCCGTTCCAGCCGGGACACCTGCACCTGGGACACGCCCAGCACCCGTGCCACCTGCTGCTGTGTCAGGTGCTTGAAAAATCGAAGCAGAATCACCGTTTTCTCCCGCTCCGGCAGCGCCGCTATGGCCTCCCGGAGCGCGATTTTTTCCACCAGGGCATCCTCCGGCGCCTCGGTGCCGATGCTGCTCTCCAGCGTCAAGCCATCCCCGGTCTCCTGCTGCAGCGACTCCGGCGCCACGTTGGCCAGCTCCACCGCGGCGATCTCCTCCGCCGTCATCCCCAGCTCCCCGGCCAGCTCCGACACGGTGGGCTCCCGCCCCAGCTGAGCACGCAACCGCTCCCGGGCCGTCCAGACGGTGTAGCCCTTCTCCCGCATGGTGCGCCCCACCTTCACCGCCCCGTCATCCCGGATAAACCGCCGTATCTCCCCGGCGATTTTGGGTACAGCGTAGGTGGAAAACTGGGTTCCGTATGTAATGTCAAATCCCTTTACAGCTTTGATAAAACCAATGCACCCCAGCTGATACAGGTCCTCCGTCTCCACACCGCAGCCGCTGTACCGCCGCACCACCGCCCAGATGAGCCCGCTGTTCTCCTCCAGCATGGTGCCGCAGGCCGCCTCGTCGCCGTTTTGCGCCTTTTCCAGCAGCGATAGGGTGGCGCTCATCGCTTCGTGCGCCGGGAGATGCGTTTGCGCATCACCACCGTGGTGCCCTTATCCGGCGCGGATTTAATCCGCAGCACATCCATAAAGCTCTCCATAATGGTGAAGCCCATGCCGCTGCGCTCCTCCCCTCCGGTGGTGAACAGCGGCTGCCTGGCCTGTTCGATGTTGGCGATGCCTCTGCCCCAGTCCCGCACCACGATTTCCAGCGTGTTGCTCTCCAGCAGCTTCATTTTCACCTGAATCCGCCCGATACTGTCCGGGTAGGCGTGTACGATGGCGTTGGTCACCGCCTCGCTGACTGCCGTTTTGATGTCCCCCAGCTCGTCCAGCGTAGGGTCCAGCTGGGCGGCAAACCCTGCCGCCGCCACACGCATAAAGCCCTCGTTGTTGCTGCGGCTCAAAAAATCCATTGTTACATAGTTTTCAATGCGCTGCATATTCCGTCTCCTCTCCTGCGTTAATGGTCATCATCCGGCCCACGCCGGCCGTTTCAAATACCTTTCGCGGCTGGGGCGCCACGTGGGTCAGATGCATCTGTCCCCCCAGCTCCCGCATCCGCTGCCAGCCCCGCAGCACCACGGCGATGCCGGAGCTGTCCATAAACGTCACCCCGCCGAAATCCATGGTCAACACCCGGGGCACATACCGCTCTATCGCCAAGTCCATCTGCGTCAGCAGCCCTTTGGCCCCGTGATGATCCAGCTCACCTTTCAGTTGGATTTCCAGGGCTCTGTCCTTTCCGATGATGGATAATTCCATCTCGTCCTCACTCCTTCGTAAAAAAATAATCACCGCAGAATCCACTTCTGCGGTGATTATATGCTATTTAGCAGGTCTCTTTCCGTCGAAAGCCGCCAGCGCTTACAGTTTCATTGCGGCGGCAGACTCGTCCAGCTTGGCAATCAGGGCCCGAGCCTTGTCGGCTTTCTCCCGCTCGGCGTTGACCACTGCCTCCGGAGCCTTGGAAACGAACGCCTCGTTCTTCAGCTTGCCCTCAATGCGCTGCAGGTTCTCCACGGCCTTCTGGCGCTCCTTCTGGATGCGCTCCAGCTCCGCCGCCACGTCCACCAGTTCCGCCAGGGGCAGATACACGTTGGCATCGTGGGTCACCACGCTGACCATGCCCTTCAAATCCTCCGGGGCGGTGGTGGACACCGTCACCTCGCTGGCGTAGGCCATGCGCTTGATGAAGTGCTTGCCCTCCTCATAGTTCTCGGGCCGCGCCGTTACGATGATGGTCTGGGCCTTTCGGGAGGGCGCCACGTTCATCTCGGACCGGCGTGCCCGCACGGCGGAAATGGCGTCCTTCACGTCCTCCATAGCCGCCTCGTCCTGGGGGAAGTTCAGCTCCTCACGGTACTCCGGCCAGGCGGCGTTGATCAGGAACTGTCCCTCGTGGGGCAGCGCCTGCCAGATTTCCTCGGTGATGAACGGCATAAAGGGATGCAGCAGCTCCAGAATCCGCAGCAGCACGTAGCACAGCACGTTCTCCGCCGCCAGCCGGGCCTGCTGGTCCTCGCCATTGAGCCGCGTCTTGGTCAGCTCGATATACCAGTCGCAATAGGTGTCCCAGATAAAGTCGTAAATCTTGGCCGATGCCACGCCCAACTCGTAGGCCTCCAGATTCTCCGTGACCTCACGAATCAACGTGTTCAGCTTGGACAGCACCCACTTGTCCTCCAGCTCCAGCTTTTCGGGCAGCGCCACCTTGTCAATGGTGAGGTTCATCATCACAAAGCGGCTGGCGTTCCAGATCTTATTGGCAAAGTTGCGCATTGCCTCGCACTTCTCAACGAAGAAGCGCATATCATTGCCGGGGCTGTTGCCGGTGATCAGGTTAAACCGCAGGGCGTCGGCGCCGTAGGCGTCCGCCATCTCCAGGGGGTCGATGCCGTTGCCCAGGGACTTGGACATCTTCCGTCCCTTGTCGTCCCGCACCAGACCGTGGATAAACACGGTCTTGAAGGGCTCCTTCTTCATCTGCTCCATGCCGGAGAAAATCATCCGGGCCACCCAGAAGAAGATGATGTCGTAACCGGTGACCATCACAGAGGTGGGATACCAGTACTTCAAATCCTCCGCCTGGGTGTCGGGCCAGCCCATAGTGGAGAAGGGCCACAGTGCCGAGGAGAACCAGGTGTCCAGCACGTCCTCTTCACGGGTCAGATGGGTGCAGCCGCACTTCTCGCACTTTGTGGGGTCCTGACGGCTGACGTTGATGTGGCCGCACTCGTCGCAGTACCACGCCGGAATCTGGTGGCCCCACCAAAGCTGGCGGGAAATGCACCAGTCATGGACGTTCTCCATCCAGTTGGTGTACGTCTTGGTGAACCGCTCGGGCACGAACTTGATGGTGCCGTCCTCCACCACGCGAATGGCCTCCTTGGCAAGCGGCGCCATCTTCACAAACCACTGGGCGGAAATCAGCGGCTCCACGTCGTTGTGGCAGCGGTAGCAGGTGCCCACGTTGTGGGAATAGGGCTCCGTCTTCACCAGATACCCCTGCTCCTCCAAATCCTTCACAATGGCCTTACGGCACTCATAGCGGTCCATCCCATTGTACTTGCCGCCGTTTTCATTGATAGTGCCGTCGTTAGCGATAACGCAGATGACCTCCAGATTGTGCCGCAGGCCCACCTCAAAGTCGTTGGGATCGTGGGCGGGGGTCATCTTCACCGCGCCGGTGCCGAAGCCGATCTCGCAGTATT
>CAMKGX010000072.1 GCA_946412355.1 uncultured Clostridia bacterium | reverse complement strand
GCAGCAATTTTTAATTCTTGAATACTTCTAAATCACCCACATATTTCTACCGCCCTCGCGCTTTTACCGGCAAAAAAGAGAGGAGAAAAAAAGAAAAAAAGAGAGGGGCGCCGCCGACGCGGCGCCCCGTGGATTTTCCGCTGACTGGGGGGATCAATACATGCCGCCCATGTCGCCCATGCCGGGTGCGGGGGCGGGAGCGGGGGGCTGGGGCTTGTCGGCCACCAGGCTCTCGGTGGTCAGCACCATGCCGCTGACGGAGGCGGCGTTCTCCAGGGCGCTGCGGGTCACCTTGGCGGGATCCACGATGCCGCCGGCGATCATGTCGCAGTACTCCTCGCGGTAGGCGTCGAAGCCGTAGCCCACCTTGCCGCTGGAGCGTACCTTCTCCAGAATCACGGAGCCATCCAGCCCGGCGTTGGCGGCAATCTGGCGGATGGGCTCCTCCAGGGCCTTGGCCACGATCTGCACGCCGGTCTTCTCATCGCCCTCCACGTCCTTCAGCAGGGCGTTGATGGCGGGAATCACGTTGACGAAGATGGTGCCGCCGCCGGCCACGATGCCCTCTTCCACGGCGGCCTTGGTGGCGTTCAGCGCGTCCTCGATGCGGAGCTTCTTCTCCTTCATCTCGGTCTCGGTGGCAGCGCCCACCTTGATGACGGCCACGCCGCCGGCCAGCTTGGCCAGCCGCTCCTGCAGCTTCTCCTTGTCGTAGTCGCTGGTGGTCACGCCGATCTGGGCGCGGATCTGGGCCACACGGTCACGGATGGCCTGGGCGTCGCCCATGCCGTCCACGATGATGGTGTTCTCCTTGGTGACCTTGATCTGGCGGGCGCGGCCCAGCATGTCAAGGGTGGCGTCCTTCAGCGTCAGGCCCAGCTCCTCGCTGATGACCTGGCCGCCGGTGAGGATGGCGATATCCTGCAGCATCTCCTTGCGGCGGTCGCCGAAGCCGGGGGCCTTGACGCACACCACGTTCAGCACGCCCTTGAGGCGGTTCACCAGCAACGTGCTGAGGGCCTCGCCCTCCACGTCCTCGGCGATGATGAACAGCTTCTTGCCGCTCTGCAGCATCTGCTCCAGCAGGGGCAGAATATCGGAGATGACGGAGATCTTCTTGTCGGTGATGAGGATGTAGGGGTCATCCACGATGGCCTCCATCTTCTCCATATCGGTGGCCATGTAGGGGGTGATGTAGCCCCGGTCGAACATCATGCCCTCCACCACTTCGCTGTACGTCTCCGCGGTCTTGGACTCCTCAATGGTGATCACGCCGTCGGCGGACACCTTCTCCATGGCCTCGGCGATCAGCTTGCCGATGGCCTCGTCGCCGGAGGACACGGTGCCTACCCGGGCGATGTCCTCGGTGCCGTTCACGGGCTTGCTCTGGGCGCGAATGGCCTCCACGGCGGCGTTCACGGCCTTGGCCATGCCCTTCTTCATCACCACGGGGTTGGCGCCGGCGGCCAGGTTCTTCAGGCCCTCGCGGACCATGGCCTGGGCCAGCAGGGTAGCGGTGGTGGTGCCGTCACCGGCCACGTCGTTGGTCTTGGTGCTGACCTCCCGGACCAGCTGGGCGCCCATGTTCTCAAAGGGGTCCTCCAGCTCGATTTCCTTGGCGATGGTCACGCCGTCGTTGGTAATCAGGGGCGTGCCGAACTTCTTGTCCAGCACCACGTTGCGGCCCTTGGGACCCAGGGTGACCTTCACGGTATCGGCCAGCTGGTTGACGCCGGCCTCCAGTGCCTTGCGGGCTTCCTCGCCCCGCAGAATCATCTTAGACATACGTATTGCCTCCTAAAGTTGCAATTTAATTCAGAAAATCCTCTCCGCAGCAATAAATCAAAATGATTTTTGCCGCGGCGTGTACGTGGCATTACTCCACAATGGCCAGAATATCGCTCTGCTTGACCACGATGTACTCCACCTCGTCCAGGGTCACCTTGGTGCCGGAGTACTTGTCGGTGATCACCTTGTCGCCGGGCTTCACGGCCATGGTCACGGTCTTGCCGTCCACGGTGCCGCCGGGGCCCACGGCGATCACTTCCGCCACAGAGGGCTTCTCCTTGGCGCTGCCGGTGAGGATGATGCCGCTCTTGGTGGTCTCCTCCGCCTCGGTCATCTTCAGCACGACCCGGTCAAACAGCGGTGTCAGTTTCATAATGGGATGCCTCCTTATATCCATTTAATAAAAAACAAAAATCAACGTTAGCACTCAAAACGCCGGAGTGCTAACGTTGATTATCATATCACAATTTCCTTGATTTGCAAGGGGGAAAAAGGAAAAAATCCAAAAGTTCACAAAATGATTAAATTTGTCCCCCACGCCGCCGGGCAGGTCAATGGAGAGCGCCGCCGGGCAGGTCAATGGAGAGCGCCGCCGTCAATGGAAAGCGGCAGGGCAATGGCGGCCTCGGCGTCTCACCGGGCCGTGGCGTTGCAGTCGCACCCGGCGGGGCCGAAGAACCGCAGGGGGTGGTCGGCCAGACGGATGGTCACGTCGTCGGAGGTGATGCACTCGCCGTCGAGGCAGGTGGTGATGTCCGCCTTGTCCGACGTGATGCGGATTTCTTTGGCGCAGACGCACTGGGCGAACCGGGGGAAGCGGCGGTATTCGCCGTTGGAATAGGGGCCGATAAACCGCAAAAAGGCGGGCCGGGAGATTTTCTTCACCACCAGCGTGTTCAGCACGCCGTCGTCCATCCGGGCCTCCGCCACCGGCATAAAGCCGCCGCCGTAGTACCGCCCGTTGCACACCGCCACCACCGCGTAGTCCCCCTCGGCGGCCACGCCGTCCAGCGTCACCGTCCAGTGGGAGGCGATGGACCGGAACAGGAAGTTCACCACCAGGCTGGCCACGTAGCTGCCCTTGCCGTTCAAAAGCGGGCTCTCCGAGTATTTGTGTACGTCCTGGGCCACCCGGGCGTCCAGGCCGGAGCAGGCGATGGTCAATGCGTACCGGCCGTTGACGGAGATGGCGTCCATCTCCTGCACCGGGCTGTCCCACAGGTTCTCCGCGTCGGAAAAGAGGGCCGCGGCGTCGCCGAAATTCCGCAGGAAATCGTTGCCTGTCCCCACGGGTATCACCGTCATGGCGGCGTTAGGGAAGCCGATAACGCCGTTGGCCACCTCGTTGGCGGTGCCGTCGCCGCCGCAGGCGTAGAACCGCAGCTCCTCCCCGCTGCGGCACAGCTCCCTTGCCAGCTCAATGGCGTGGCCCTGCCGCCGGGTGAGGATGCAGGTTACGTCCAGCCCGTGGTTTTTTCGCAGCGCCTCCGCCATGTCGTAAATCCGCCGGGTGCTGTCGGTTTTCCCGGCGTGGGGATTGATAATGAAAACGTGTTTCATGCCGCCGCTCCTCTCATACGTTGCCGTACATAAATAAATCGCATTTGATCATGCCGTTGTATAGCTTCCGCTTCTTCTGGGCGGGCCGCCCGAAGCTGCGCTCAAACTCCGTGTGGCTGCTGAGCACCAGCGTCCGCCAGCCCTCCGGCAGGCCCTGCCACATCCTTCCCAGGTCCCGGTACAGCGCCTCCGCCTCCTGCTTTTCCAGCAGCCGTTCGCCGTAGGGCGGGTTGGTGACAAGCTGGCCGTAGGGGCTGTCCCGGTGGAACTGCCGCATGTCCGCCACCTCGAAGCGCACCGTGTCCTCCACCCCGGCCTTCACCGCGTTGGCCCGGGCGATGTCCACCGCCCGGGGGTCGATGTCGCCGCCCCAGATGTCGTACGTTCCGTGGAACTCCTTGTCCTGGGCCTCGTCGCAGGCGTCCATCCAGGCCCGGCCTGGGATAAAGCCCCAGTGCTGGGCGTCAAACCGCCTGTCCAGCCCCGGCGCCCTGTTTTTGGCGATGAGGGCCGCCTCGATGGGAATGGTGCCGCTGCCGCAAAAGGGGTCGCAGAAGGGGTCCTTGCCCCGGAAGCGGCTGAAGGTCACCATGGCCGCCGCCAGCGTCTCCCGCAGCGGCGCCTCCACGCCCACAGCCCGGTAGCCCCGCTTGTACAGGCCCTCGCCGCTGCTGTCCAGGCCGATGGACACCCTGTCCTTGAAGATGGCAAACCGCACCTGGTATTTCGCCCCCGTCTCCGGCAGCGTCTCCATGCCGTAGGCACCGCCCAGGCGGCTGGCCATGGCCTTTTTGATGATGCTCTGGCAGGCGCTGACGGCGTGGAGCTGGCTGTTGATGCTGTACCCCTTCACCGGGAAGGCGGCGTCACGGGGCAGATAGTCCTCCCAGGCCACCGCGCGGGTGCCCTGGAACAGCTCTTCAAAGGACCGGGCCTCAAATTCCGCCAGCACCACCATCACCCGTGCGCCGCAGCGCAGGTTGATGTTGAGCCGGGCGCAGTCCTCCGCCGTGCCCCGGCAGAGCACCCGTCCGTTCTCCACCTGCACGTCCCGCAGGCCCAGCCGCTTCACCTCGTCGCCCACCGGCTTTTCCAGCCCCAGCAGGCAGGGAATATAGTAGGTAAACATACTTTGCACCTCGTTTTTTACTATCCCAAAGTATACGCAACTTCGCCCCAAAACGCAACTGCAAAAATACGGTGGAAATCCATCCGCCTATGGGGTATAATAGTGGGGCAAAGCACGGCCCACCGCCCATGTAAACCTGAGGTTGCGGCGAAATATCGCCCTTGGCAACTTCAAGTTGGTGGACGCCGGGGCAAAAATGGCGTATTCTGTGGCCAAAGAGAAACGGAGGGAAGCACATGGCCTTTGCCCAGCAGTTACAGGAGGTGCGCCGCGCCGCGGGCCTGACCCAGGAGGAGTTTGCCGCGGAGCTGCAAGTCTCCCGCCAGTCGGTGAGCAAATGGGAGTCCGGCCGGGGCTACCCGGAGATAGAGAAGATTCTCTATATCTGCAACCGCTTCGGCGTCACGCCCAATGCGCTCTTCGCCCAGGAGGTGCCCGGCGCATCCGGCGGCCCCCATTCCGCGGCGCCCGATACGCCCCCTACCCCGGCGGCGCTGCCGGACAAGTCGCTGCATGGCTCCCTCTCCGCCTTTCTCGCCAACCTGTCGCCGAAGAACAAGGCCGCCATCGCCGCCGGCGTTGTCGCCGCCGCGGTGCTGAGCCTGCTCATCGGCCTGTTTCTGAAAGGAGGCACCAATGACATGACGCTTTACATTTGGATCGGCCTCATCGTGGTGTTCGGCATTGCCGAGGCCGCCACGGCGGGCCTGGTGTCCATCTGGTTCGTGCTGGGCAGCGTAGCGGGTCTGGTGGCCGCGGTGTGCGGCGGCAACATCTGGGTGCAGGTGGCCGCGTTCTTCGTGGTGTCCATCGCCGCCCTGATTGCCACCCGTCCCCTGGTGAAGCGCTGGAGCCAGCGCGCCGTCCGCCCCACCAACCTGGACCAGGTCATCGGCCAGACCGCCCGGGTCACCGAGGCCATCGACAATACCGTGCCCTGCGGCGCGGTGTACGTCCAGGGCAAAACCTGGACAGCCCGCAGCGAAAGCGGCGACCCCATCCCCGCCGACACCCTGGTCACCGTGGCGCGCATGGAGGGCGTTCGCCTGTTCGTCCGTCCCCAACACATCAGTGAGTGAATAAATAAAAGGAGGAAAATGTTATGGGTCCCATTATTGCGTTAATCGTTCTCATCGTGCTGATTCTGGTAGTCGTGGTCAGCAATATCCACGTGGTGCAGCAGTCCCGGGCCTACGTGGTGGAGCGCCTGGGCGCCTTCCACAGCGTGTGGGGCACCGGCCTCCACGTGAAGCTGCCCTTCGTGGAGCGGGTGGTGAAAAAGGTGAGCCTGAAGGAGCAGGTGGCCGACTTCGACCCCCAGCCCGTCATCACCAAGGATAACGTCACCATGCAGATCGACACCGTCATCTACTTCCAGATCACCGACCCCAAGCTGTACACCTACGGCGTGGAGTATCCCATGAACGCCATCGAGAACCTCACCGCCACCACCCTGCGTAACATCATCGGCGACATGGAGCTGGACCAGAGCCTCACCTCCCGCGATGTCATCAACGCCAAGATGCGCTCCATCCTGGACGAGGCCACCGACCCCTGGGGCATCAAGGTCAACCGCGTGGAGCTGAA
>CAMKGX010000071.1 GCA_946412355.1 uncultured Clostridia bacterium | reverse complement strand
CGCAGGCCCTGGGTGTGGCGGTCCACCATCATGGGCACGGCCAGATAGTTGGCCATCCAGCGATAGCGGAACATGGCCTTCACGTTCCGGGGCTTCATGACGAACTTGGCCAGCGTGCCCATGATCACCAGCCAGCGGGAATAATCGTACAGCGTATCCCGCAGGCCGCGCCACTCCCGGCGCTTGCGGACCTTGCCGCCGTCAATGTAATAATCGCCCAGCCGATCGGCGCCGATCTCCTTAGCCATTATGCGCACCTCCTTGGATTTTCTTGATTTCCACACTCTCTACGAAAGCCTGGACGCGGGTACGCATCTGGCCGGAGGAGGCGATGGAATAGGGACGATCCACCGCCAAAACAGGATAGCCGAATTCCTCTCGCAGGATGTGGGAGCCCAGCATCTTCTCGTAGGCCCAGGGGTCACAGAACTTCATCTGGTCGTAGATGATGCCGTCGGCGCCGTATTCCCGGGCCAGCGCGGCCACGTATTCCCGGCGGGCGTTCATCTTGGGCGTATCCATATAGCGGGGACATTGACCCCGCTGCTGGTACTGCCGACAAATCTGGGTGAGGGCGTCCTCTTCGTCGTTGAGTACGATGGGGTTTCTGCCGGGCAGGGAGCCGTAGCAGAAGCGGTCGGCGCACACGAAGGCGCCGGAGTCCTCCACCAGCTTGATGAAGTCCAGGTCATCCACCTCGGAGCCCACCAGCACCACCCGGGCCCGGAAGGCGCCGCTGTCCAGAGGCTCCCGGGTCTTCAGCTCCTCCAGGGTCTCCTCCAGCTTATCGATGATCAGATGCTTGGGGCAGGCATAGCTGGCCAGGGTCAGCACGTGGAACTCGTAGCCGGTGATAGCGGGGCGGTCCCCCTTGCGGTACTCGCCGATGGCGCGCAGCAGCTCACACACACGGTTGTGCTGGGCCACGGCCTGGCGGATGGCGGCGTCGGAGACGTCGATGCCGTAGTGCTCCGCCAGGGGCTTGAGGATGTGGTTGCGGCACTGGAGAACGTACAGGTTGAGGCCGTTTTCGTCCCCCTTCATGGGAATCTCCATGTACTCGAAGAAGAAATGCTCTTTGCCCTGGCCCATGGTCTTGAGCAGCTCCATGTTCTCGATGCAGCGGTTCATCATGGAGCAGCCGTCGGGGGTGATGACGCAGTCGGCGAAGTTGAAGCCGCCCTCGATGGCCCGCTCCAGCAGGGCGCGGCTGTATTCGCACAGGAAGCTGGTCAGGTAGTAGGTGGCGATATCCACCGAGCCGGTGCGCGGCGCACGCAGCCGGACGGAAAAGGCGCCAGGCAGGTTGAGCAGCGGCTCCGGTGTGTTTTCACAGGTGTAGGCGACGCACACTTTTCCCTCCTCCTGGGCCTGCCGGATCAGCTCGTTGTTGGCTTCCTGCAGGAGGTTTTCAAAGTAGTACAGGTGCTTCAAATCTTTCAAGGTACCTCTCACTCCTTCCTTATGACAGACAGGTGGACTCCCGTCGGTTTTGCGGGGTATTACCACAATGATACCATTAAAATTGCCGATTGTACACCATAAAAAAACAAAAAATGTGTCATTTCACACAATTCTTTGCTCTCAGCCGGTGAGGGGGCAGGGGAGGCCGCCGTCACCGGCCAGCGCGGCAGGGCGTTCGGAATCGCCGCTCCTGACGAAATACGACCCTCCGCGGGGATTTGGCGGGCAATCCGCCCGGTCTTGTGTAATTTGCCTATATCGCACAATTCAGGCCGTGCATTTGTCACAAACTTATTTGCATTTGCACAATTTTTGTTGACACTATGCACCCGCCCGCCGTATACTATTTGTGAAATATGTTGCCATTTTGCACAATTCCGGGGAAAGGGCCGGGAGATTGCCCTTTTCCGCCTGCGGATTTCCGCGGGAACCACCATTTTTGCAAGGAGGAGCGTATGATGAAACGCATGAGAGGGATCATTGCCTTTTCCTGCTGCTGGCCATGCTGCTGACCGCCTGCGGCCAGAGCGCCCAGACCCCCACTGTGGCGGACGAGCCGGAGGACACCGCTCCCGTGGTGGTGGAGCCGGAGCAGGAGGACGCGGCGGCAGAGCCGCTGGTCTTCTCCGACCAGCCTGCCAACGTGTTCCGGGCCAAGTTTGAGGGCAGCAACGTAGCCGGTAAGGGCGAGGCGGTGGACGGCGTGTATCGCTTTACCGCCACCAAGACCGACGGCGAGGCCTGGCACGTGAAGCTGGAGAGCAACTACATGACCGTGCCCGGCCGTGACTACCGGGTGACCTACCACTTCAAGTCCGACGTGGCGGGCACGGTGAAGTTCGGTGACTTCCAAGAGTTCGCCATCCGCAAGGGTGAGAACACCGTCACCGGCCAGGTCAGCGCCGTCAACGGCTATACCTATCTGGATCTGCAGCTGGGCGCCCTGAAGCCCTTTACCATCGACTTCACCAGCATTGAGGTGGACGAGATGGAGACCGAGGCCGACTATGAGAACGTGATGACCGTGCCCATTGCCTGGAGCTCCGAGGGCGCGGTGTACGTGCAGCACGACCCGGGCTATTTCTATAAGCTGGACCGCCATGTGGACGGCGTCACCATGAAGGTGGAGGAGATCCCCTTCAGCGCCGAGGTGTGGATGTCCCGGCTGTACGTGAAGACCGCCGCCATTCTGGAGCCGGGCGCCCTGTACCGGGTCAGCGCCGACGTGTCCGCCACCCACGAGATGGACATGGAGGTCTGCTTCAACAACGGCGACAACGAGAAGGGCTACGGCGCCTTCTACGGCCAGCGCATGGGCGATATGTCCAAGCGCACCTTCCAGCAGCTTATCGACCTGCGCAGCCCCGGCAGCGAGGGCGGCGAGGTGGTTTTGCAGTTCGCCTTCGGCAAGTCCCCCGACGGCAGCCAGGTGACGGTGGACAACATCCGGGTGGAGAAGGTGCATGAGCATTACACCAATATGCTGCCGGTGGGCTTTGCCATGAACGCCAGCGTGCCGGCGGGCCTGGACTACACCGACATCCCTAAGGAGTACACGCCTGTGGCGCTGAATCAGTTCTCCTATGACGGGGTGGATAGTGTGTATGAATTGCATGAGCCGGAATACACCACCGCCCTCCACGAGGCAGCGGACAGCGCCACGCTGGATATCGTCACCTCCCCCGCCCCCGCCCCCGACTCCGTGTGGAAGGTGAAGCTGTTTGTGGACACAGGCGTGAAGCTGCAGGCTGACAAGGCCTACCGCATCAGCGCCGACGTGTCCGCCACCAAGGATTTCGGCTATGAGCTGTGCTACAACAACGGCGGCACCGAGAAGGGCGTGGGCGCCCTGTACGGTCTTGCCGCTACCGCTGACGCCAAGACGATAGTGTACGAGGTGACAGGCAAGGACGCCGACCTGGTGCTGCAATTTGCGCTGGGTAACGCCGCGTCCGGCACCTCTGTCACGGTGAAGAACGTGAAGGTGGAGGCGCTGACCGGCGTCAAATCCGACGTGACATGGAATAGCACACTTGCCTATCCTAACACTACCGACAGCAACGACAACCTGTTCCTGCTGGAAACTGTGGACGACCTTCATAATAACAATGTGGGCGCTACGATGGAGCGAAAAGGCAACGGCGCAACCGTCATCGTCAACGCGCCTGGGGCTGATTGGCATATTAAGTTCTACGTGCGGCCCGGCCAAACGCTGGCAGCGAGTAAGACATATGTGGTGGCCATGGACGTGGACGGCGGCGCTACGGGCCATACCTATACCGCTTGCTACAAGTCAACTGGTAACGGCAAGGAGGATGGTTTTGGCACAGAAACGATTGGCGCGTCGGGCACTGTCTACCACGTCATTACGCCTGACAATGGCAATGCCGGTGACATGGAAATCGTGCTGAAGCTGGGCGCTTTGCCCGGCGGCACCGCCGTTACTGTCAACAATGTGAGGATTTACGAGCAGAAGAATAACAACTACGATTTCAATCTGGTACAAGAAGCCGGTTCCAATGCCCATCTTGTCAAGAATGGCCAAAGCGCTACCGCGACAATCACCACACCCCATGCCGACTGGCATGTGAAGCTCTTCGGCTTGCCCGGGGGGGAGAAGGTGTATGCAGGTAATAACTATCTGATTGCCGTGGATGTGGGCCCCTCTCCGGAATTCCCTGTGGTATATAAATCCTGGTATGAATCAGATCCGGGCCGCGCTGAGGACGTGCTGGGCAATGAGACTGTAGCTGCCTCCGATGTGCAGCGTACGGTGTGGCGTCCCTTTTCCGTGACGGAGGGCACTGCCGGTGAGCCGCAGATTGTAATGAAAATCGGCGCCCTGCCTGCGAACACCGAAGTTGCCGTCAGCAATGTGAGACTGCTGGAGGAAATCTTTGCCAGCCCTGCTGCCGGAAATGGCAATAACTTCTCCACGGAATTCCTGTGGGGTACTGCCGGCACTATGACAGGCGATGGCAACAGCGCCACTGCCACCGTGGATAAGCCGGGAGCCGATTGGCATGTTAAGTTCTATGCCAAACCCGACGTAACGCTTGTATCCGGCAAGACCTATGAAATCTCCATGGACGTGGCCGGCGCTACGGGCTATACCGCTTTCTACAAATCCGTGGTACATGGTGGTGAGGATAGCCTCGGCAAAGAAGATATTACGGCAACCGGCACGGTAAGCAAAATTGTGAAGCCCGATGACACTACTGCGGGTAAATTTGAGATACTGTGCAAACTGGGGGCTTTGCCCCAAGGCAGTAAGGTGACCATCAGCAACATTCAGGTTCATGAGGTGGTCATGACTCCCGGCGAGAATCAGACCGCCAACTTGAAGTATGACAGCGTGGGATCGTTTAGCTTCAACGCCGACGGCGGCTATAAGACCAAGCTGACCCAGGCGGCGGACTCCGTTGCCTTTGTCATCGACGAGGCGCCTGCCGAGCGGCATCCCTGGAACGTGAAGCTGAACGTGGGCACCGGCTTTGTGCCCCAGAACGGCCAGTATTACCAGGTGAAGTTCGACATTAAGGCGGAGAAGAGCCAGCGGGCCTTTGAGGTGTTCTATGACGGCAAGCGCGAGGAGGCTTACGGTGCAGTGCGGCATATTTCCCTCACCGGCGGAGAGTGGCAGACGGTATCCACGTACGTTCAGGGCTTCTCCGACCAGGGTGAGCTGAAGGTGCAAATCCGGCTGGGTGAGACCGACGATACCTCCGGCAACAGCTACACCATCAGGAACGTGCAGGTGGAGAAAGTGACCTTTGAAACGCTGGTGCGCACTGCTTACCGCGAGGCCACCGAGCTGTGGACCCACGAGGACTACGCCGGTACGCTGATTACCACCGGCTACTCCGCGTCTGCCCGACTGACCAAGACCCCCGCCCAGGGTAAGGAAGCCTGGAAGACCAAGCTGTTTGTGGAGACCGGCGCAAAGCTGCAGGCCGGGCAGAAATACCGCATCACCTTTACCGTGGTGGGCAGCAACGGCATGCCCTATGAGATCTGCCTGAACAACGGCGGCGAGGAGAAGGGCCTGGGCGGCATCTTCGGCCTCAGCGGCAATCCCGGCGGCGAGCCCATCACCTACGTCACCACCCCCGATAAGGACATCGATCTGGTGCTGCAATTCTCCCTGGGCAATGCCGCGTCGGGCAATACCCTGACGGTACGCAACCTGCGGGTGGAGAAGGCCGGCGCATCCTCCCTGGTGTCCCATACCACCTATACCTTCTGAATCAACCGAACTTGCAGATAAGAAAGGCGTGTATATGATGAAAAAGACAATGCGTGTGCTTTCTCTGATGCTGCTGCTGGCCCTGCTGCTCACCGCCTGCGGCGGCGCTACCGGTGGTAACACCACCGGCGCCAAGGTGAAGGATGAGCCCTATGAGCCGGTGGACTATCAGATCTTCCCCATCCCCGAGGGGGGCTATGTGGGCGACACCATGCCCTTCGTCACCGACGACGGCACGTTGGAGCTGTACTACCTGTACGACACCGATCACAACGGCCAGGGCTACCACCCCTTCTACATGTTCTCCACCAAGAACCTGTACTCCTATGAGGACCACGGCATGGCCCTGAGCTACGGCACCATGGCGGACCCCGACCCCGCCCTGGGCACCGGCTCTGTGGTGAAGGACAAGGATGGCCTGTACCACCTGTTCTACACCGGCCACAACGACAACGGCAACGGCGGTAAGGGCAAGGAGTGCGTCATGCACGCCACCTCCG
>CAMKGX010000070.1 GCA_946412355.1 uncultured Clostridia bacterium | reverse complement strand
CCCGGGAAAACTCGTGCTCTCGTTGCGGCAAACCGATTTCCAGACCCTTCGGGCCATGAAAATCGGGCCGCTGCCTTGCGGCGGGCACGCTTCATCCGCCACAGGCGGCGCTGTGCCCGCACGCCCCCTCATCCGTCACGGCCCGTTGGGCCGTGCCACCTTCCCCCCGTGGGGGAAGGCTGTGAAAAGTTTTATCTATTCGTCCCTGCCTTCCCCCTGGGGGGAAGGTGTCAGCGAAGCTGACGGATGAGGGGGCGAGCAACGCACCACCTTCCTTTTATGAAAGGAGCCACTCCATGGCAAAGAAGAAAACCAACGAGGATAAGCCTATTCGCCACGTGGCCGACCCCAACGTGATGGGGCTGCGGGGCGCCACCGTGCGCCAGCCCATTACCGAGACGCTGGACGCCAACTACATGCCCTACGCCATGTCGGTGATCGTCAGCCGGGCCATTCCGGAGATCGACGGCTTCAAGCCCGCCCACCGCAAGCTGCTGTACACCATGTACAAGATGGGCCTGCTGACAGGCAGCCGCACCAAGTCCGCCAACATCGTGGGCCAGACCATGCGCCTCAACCCCCACGGCGACGCCGCCATTTACGACACCATGGTGCGCCTTTCCAAGGGCCACGAGGCGCTGCTCCACCCCTTTGTGGACTCCAAGGGCAACTTCGGCAAGGTCTACTCCCGGGACATGGCCTACGCCGCCAGCCGCTACACCGAGGCAAAGCTCTCCCCCATCTGCGCCGAGCTGTTCCGGGACCTGGACAACGACGCCGTGGACTTTGTGGAGAACTACGACAACACCATGCTGGAGCCGGCCCTGCTGCCCACCACCTTCCCCAACGTGCTGGTCAGCGCCAACCAGGGCATCGCCGTGGGCATGGCGTCCCAGATTTGCGGCTTCAACCTGGGCGAGGTGTGCGACACCGCCATCGCCCTTTTGAAAAATCCCTCCCACGACATCACCCAGACCCTTATCGCCCCCGACTTTCCCACCGGCGGCGAGCTGATCTGCGACATGGACGCCCTGCGGGAGATTTACCGCACCGGCCGGGGCGGATTGAAGGTCCGCGCCCGGTACCGCTACGACAAGGCGGAGAACGTGATCGAGGTCTACGAAATCCCCTACTCCACCTCCATCGAGGCCATTCTGGACAAGGTGGCCGAGCTGGTGAAGGCGGGGAAGGTGAAGGAAATCAACGACATGCGGGACGAGTCCGATTTAAGCGGCCTGAAGCTGGCCATCGAGCTGAAGCGGGGCGTGGACCCGGACAAGCTGATGGCCAAGCTGTTCCGCTTAACCCCCTTGCAGGACACGGTGAGCTGCAACTTCAACATCCTCATCGCCGGGTCCCCCCGGGTCATGGGCGTGGGCGAGATTCTGGACGAGTGGACGGCCTGGCGCGTGGAGTGCGTAAAGCGCCGGGTGTTCCACGTGCTGGGGAAGAAGAAGGATAAGCTCCACCTGCTCAAGGGCCTGCAGCGCATCCTGCTGGACATCGACAGGGCCATCGCCATCATCCGGGAGACGGAGGAGGAGGCGGAGGTCATCCCCAACCTGATGATCGGCTTCGGCATCGACCAGGTGCAGGCCGAGTACGTGGCGGAAATCAAGCTGCGGAACATCAACAAGGAATACATCTTAAAGCGCACCGCCGAGACCGCCGCGTTGGAGGACGAGATTGCCGACCTGGAGGACATTCTCTCCAAGCCGCAGCGCATCCGCCGCATCATCATCGACGAGCTCACCGATGTGCGGAAGAAGTACGCCGTTCCCCGCCGCACCGCCGTGGTGTTCAGCCACGAGGTGGAGGAGGAAGAGGAGGAAGAGGTCATCGAGGCCAGCCCCGTTACCATTTTCCTCAGCCGGGAGGGCTATTTCAAGAAGATCAGCCCCCAGTCGCTGCGGATGTCCGGCGAGCAGAAGTACAAGGAGGGCGACAGCCTCCGCCAGACCTTCGAGACCGACACCGCCGCCGAGGTGATTTTCTTTACCGACCGTCAGCAGTGCTACAAGGCCCGGGTGGGGGATTTCTCCGACGCCAAGGCCAGCGTGCTGGGGGATTATCTGCCCGCCAAGCTGTCCATGGACGAGGGGGAGAACGTGGTCTATATGTGCCTCAGCGGCGATTACAGCGGCCATGTGCTGTTCTTCTTCGCCGACGGCAAGGTGGCCAAGGTGCCCTTGCAGTCCTACGCCACCGCCTCCAACCGCCGCCGCCTCACCGGCGCGTACAGCGACAAGGGGGAGCTGGTGGACATCCGCTTCCTCGCCGCCGATGAGGAGCTGGCCCTCATCACCGACGAGCAGCGCTGCCTGCTTGTCCACACCGCCACGCTGACCCCCAAGACCACCCGCACCACCCAGGGCGTGAAGGTGATGACCATCAAGCCCAAGCACCGGTTGGAACGGGTGGCCACCTTGCAGGAGCTGCCCATCGCCAACCTGGGCCGCTACCGCACCCGCACCCTGCCCGCCGCCGGCGCGCTGCTGCGGGGCGAGGACCTGGGCCAGCAGCAGATGACGCTGCTGTAATGCTGCTATCCGATTGCCATAAGCCGATGTTAGGGTAAACCCTTTTGGGAAAGGAGCGTCCCTTTGAAAAAGATTCTGACCCAATACGGTATCATCACCCTGGCCTGCGCCGTGTACGCCCTGGCCTTCAACTGGTGCTTTCAGGCCAACACCCTGAATGTGGGCGGCTTCACCGGCGCGGCCCAGATTGTCCACTACTTTTTCCCCCGGCTGCCGGTGGGCACAGTGACGCTGGTGCTGAACGTGCCGCTGTTTCTGCTGGGCTGGCGGAAAATCGGGCCGAAGCTGCTGGTGGCGTCGCTGTACGCCACGGCGGTGAGCTCGGTGATGATCGACGTGCTGGCCCGGTTCCACACCTTCACCCCCATGGACCCCATTCTGGCGGTGCTGTACGGCGGCGTGCTGATGGGTGCGGCCTGCGGCGCCATGATGCTGCAAAGCGCCACCACCGGCGGCACGGAGCTGGCGGCAAGGCTGTTAAAGCTGCGGTTTGAGCGGGTGAGCATCGGCAAGCTGTGCCTGGTCATCGACGTGACCATCACGCTGCTCTACGCCCTGATTTTCCGGGATCTGACCCGGGCGCTGTACGGCACGGTGGCCATGTATTTCATCTCCATTATGATGGACAAAATGGTCTACGGCGGCAACGCCGCCAAGGTGGCCATTATCATCAGCCCCCAATATGAGGCCATCACCCGGGGCCTGCTGGAGCTGGACCGGGGCGTGACGCTGCTCCACGGCACAGGCGGCTTCTCCGGGGAGGACAAGCAGGTGATTCTCTGCGCCTTTTCACGGGGGCAGATTGTCACCGTGAAGCGGCTGGTGCGGGAGAAGGACAAGGACGCCTTTGTGATTGTGTACGACGCCCACGAGATTCTGGGCGAGGGCTTCGGCGTGTACACGCCGGGGGGACTGTGAGAAAGGAGAGACCCATGCGCAAGGCTCTGGCAATGGCTCTGGCGGCGGCGCTGGCCGTCTGCCTCACCGGCTGCGGCTTTCTGCACCGGTCCTACAGCAGCGTGTCGCCCCACAGCGCCACCTATTATGAGAGCGAGGATCGGTCGGTGATGCGGGCGGAGAGCTACCAGGATCTGGTGAACGATTTGCTGCTGCTGGTGGGCGGCCACCAGGAGAGCGGCACCATCCTCTACTACCCCAACGGCGGGCTCACCGGCAGCGAGGCGGCGGAGCAGGCCTGCGCCGAGGTGCAGCACGAAACGCCTCTGGGGGCCTACGCCGTGGACTACATGACCTACACCGTGGACGACGACAAGGGCGCCTTCAGCCAGGTGGCGGTGGAGATTGCCTACCGCCGCACGGCGGAGCAGGTGGCCGCCATGGTGCACGCCACCAGCGTGTCCGCCCTGGAGGATCTGCTCACCGCCACGGCGGAAAACGGCGGCGACACCCTGGTGCTGCAGCTGGGCTACTTCCGGGACCAGAGCCGTGACGTGCTGGACACGGTGGCCCGGGTGCAGGAAAATCTGGGCGTGGCGCCGGAGGCCTGGCAGGTGCATTTCTATCCCAACCCGGAGCACGCGGGGATTATCGAAATCCTGCTGACGGCGGAGGAACAGCCGGAGACCGGAGAAACGGCGGAAACGCCGGAAGCGGCCGTCGCCCCGGAGGGAACGGCGCCGGAAGTTTTACCGTAAAATAGTAAATTCGGGGTTGACAACAGCGGCGTGATACGCTATAATCAATTCCGTTCCGCGGGCGTAGCTCATCTGGTAGAGCGCGACCTTGCCAAGGTCGAGGTAGCGAGTTCGAGCCTCGTCGCCCGCTCCAAAAACAAAAGACACCCTTCGGGGTGTCTTTTGTTTTTGGAAATAAAGGGCGACGAGGCGAGAACAGGCCGGTCCCGGCGATAGCCGGGATGGCAACATGCCGGTGGCATGTTGCCAAGGCCGCGTGCGTGTCGGCGGCGATAGCCGCCGAGCGAGCCGAGGAGCCCGCCGTTTCGATGATTGCCCCTTTGGGTGTCCAGCATTTTTTTTACGCGGCGGCGAGGCGAGAATAGGCCGGTCCCGGCGATAGCCGGGATGGCAACCATCCGGTGGATGGTTGCCAAGGCCGTGTGCGTGTCGGCGGCGGCAGCCGCCGAGCGAGCCGAGGAGCCCGCCGTTTCGATGACCACCCCTTTGGGTGGTGTTTTTGTTTTGGAACTGGAGGGCGACGAGGCGAGAAAAGCCCGGTCGCCGCGAAGCGGCGATGCCGACAGTCCGGTGGACTGTCGGCAAGGCCGCGTGCGTGTCGGCGGCGGCAGCCGCCGAGCGAGCCGAGGAGCCCGCCGTTTCGATGACCACCCCTTTGGGTGGTGTTTTGTTTTGGAGCACAGCGCGCCATTTGTAGGGGCGGGGCTCTGCTCCGCCCATAGCGCGGCAACAACCTGGTGGTCTCGGGCGGAGCAGAGCCCCGCCCCTACATACGGTCATCGTTCCTGCCGCATTTTATCAGCCCTCGGCGTTCATTGCCGCCGGGTTGCGGGCCGCCGGGGCGGCGGCCCCTACGGTGGGAAACGACGCCTTCCGCCGTGTAGCCTGCCATTGCGGTTATCGCTGCCCGGGTGCGGGCGCTTCGTGAAGCGCCCCTACGATATTCACGCCCTTTTCTCCGTAGGGCGGGACCTATGTGTCCCGCCTTGTCCCGTGGCGGTTTCCCATGCCTCTTTCCCCTACAATATGACACCGCCGCCCGGATAGCCGGGCGGCGGTGGTTTTTTCATGGTTTCGTTTTCCGTTTTCACGCCAAATGGCGCTCGAAGTTGCCGGTGGTGGACACGCCCTCGTTTACGATGACGAAGGCGTGGGGGTCGATTTCCGCCATGGCCTGGCGGAGGGAGGCGATTTCGTACTTGTTCAGACACACGCACAGCACCTGCACCGGCTTATCGGTGAAGCCGCCGTAGCCCGTCCAGTAGGTGACGCCCCGGCCCACTTTTTTCACAATGTATTCCTTCAGCTCGTCGCTGTTCTCCCGGGTGAAAATCAGCACCTGCACGGCAATATTCTGCTGGTGGAGCCGGTCCACGAACACGGAGCACAGCACCGAATAGATGGCGGAATAGAGGGCCACCGGCAGGCTGAACAGCGCCGCGCACACCACATACAGCACCGCGTTGAACAGCAGGGCGAACTTGCCCACGGTGCCCTTGCCCTTCTGGCTCAGGTACATGCCAATGGTGTCCAGGCCGCCGGTGCTGCCGCCGCAGGTGAGGATCAGGCCGCCGGCAAAGCCGTTGAGGATGCCGCCCAGCATGCAGCTCGTCAGCTTATCGTCGATGATGGGTGTGGCGGGAACGGGCACGATGGCCACGAAAAGGGAGTTGCTGGCCACGCAGATCATCATTAAAATCACGAATTTCCGGCCCAGGGTCTTCCAGGCCAGCACGATCAGCGGGATGTTCACCAGCATATACAGCACGCCGGCCAGGTCGAAGGAGGCGGTGACGCCCACCCGGGCCAGCAGCGTGCGGATGACCTGGCACATGCCCAGTACGCCGCTGGCGTACAGGTTCTGGGGCGTGATGAACAGGTTAATGGCCACGGCGGACAGCAGCGTGCCCAGCACCGCCACGCCAATGCGGGCCCAGCGGTTGTGGATGACCTTGTCAAACATAATGACCCCTCCTGTCTGCGGTGGAAACTGATGGAATTATATGTTCTTTCCGCCCAAAGTGCAAGGGCTTTTGGGAAAATACCGCCGCAGGGCAAAAAAATGACGGCGGGGCGCAATTCATGCTTGACAAAGGGACAATTATCTGTTAGTATACTCACGTTCGCTGGTTAAAAATGCTGGTGTAGCTCAGCTGGTAGAGCAGCTGATTTGTAATCAGCAGGTCGGGGGTTCGAATCCGTCCACCAGC
>CAMKGX010000069.1 GCA_946412355.1 uncultured Clostridia bacterium | reverse complement strand
TACGGCCTGGATTTTGAAAAATGGTGGGATAAGGACACCGCCGCCATGGTGGAAAAGGACTTCAACCACCCCTCCGTCATCCTATACTCCATCGGCAACGAGGTGGCGGAGCCCGCCCAGGCCAAGGGCCTGGACTACGGCAAAAAGATGATTGCCCTGTGCCACCGGCTGGACCCCTCCCGCCCCGTCACCTGCGGCGCCAATCTCATGATTATCGGCAACGCCGCCAAGGGCAAGGGCCTCTATCAGGACGGCCAGCAGACCACCGGCGCCGGCAAGAGCAAAAAGGAGAAGGAGGGCCAGAACGCCTCCCTCATGTTCAACATGATCGCCTCCATCGTGGGCCCCGGCATGAATAAGGCGGCCAATGCCAAGCGGGTGGACGCTGTCACCTCCCCCTTCCTGGACGCCCTGGACATCGCGGGCTACAACTACGCCTCCGGCCGCTATCCCCTGGAGGGCAAGGCCCACCCCAGCCGCCTGATTTTCGGCTCCGAGACCTTCCCCCAGGACATCTGTAAGAACTGGAAGATGGTAAAGAAGTACCCCTATCTGGTGGGCGACTTCATGTGGACCTCCTGGGACTACCTGGGCGAGGCGGGCATCGGCGCCTGGAGCTACACCGGCGGCATGCCCTTCAACCGGCCCTATCCCTGGCTGCTGGCAGGCGCCGGCGTCATCGACATCCTGGGCAACCCCGACGGCTCCTGCCGATATGCCGCCACCGTCTGGGGCAAGGCGGCCCAGCCCGCCATCGCCGTCCGCCCGGTGAACCACCCCGGCGTCCGGGTCAGTAAGTCCGTCTGGCGGGGCACCAACGCCATCCTCTCCTGGGCCTGGGCGGGCTGCACCGGCAACAAGGCGGAGGTGGAGGTGTATGCCAATGCCGCCGCGGTGGAGCTGCTGCTAAACGGCAAATCCCTGGGCCGCAAGACCATTAAGGACTGCAAGGCCATCTTCAAGACGAAGTATGCCCCCGGCACCCTCACCGCCGTGGCCTATGACGACAGCGGCCGTGAGACGGGCCGCGGCCAGCTCACCTCCGCCGCCGACACGCTGCGCATCACCCTCCGCCCGGAGAAGCAGGAGGTCAAGCCCGGCGAAATCGTCTATATCCCTGTCAACATCGAGGATGAAAACGGCGTGGTGGAGTCCAACGCTGACCGCAAGCTGACCGTCACCGTGACCGGCGGCGAGCTGCTGGCCTTTGGCTCTGCCAACCCCTGCACCGAGGAGCAGTACCACACCGGCACCTTCACCACCTACTACGGCCGCGCCCTGGCCATCGTCCGGGCAGGGGAGAGGGGCGCCGTGACCGTCACCGCCACCGACGGCAAGGAGACCGCCACCGCCGCCGTCGCCATTGCATAAAAAGGGATTCGGCGGCGCTCCACGGCAAAGCGGATTCGCTGCCATTGGAAGATAATGTTAATGAATGAGGTAGAAAATAGGATGGATTTGACAAAAACCGCACTGGGTATCGAGCTGGGCTCTACCCGTATCAAGGCCGTGCTCATTGACCAGCGCCACCGCCCCATCGCCCAGGGGGATTTCCAGTGGGAGAACCAGCTGGTGGACGGCGTCTGGACCTATTCCATGGACATGGTGCACACCGGCCTCCGGACCTGCTTTGCCAATCTGAAAGCCGACGTCCGTGCCAAATGCGGCGTGGAACTGACAACGGTGGGCGCTATTGGCGTCAGCGCCATGATGCACGGCTACCTGCCCTTTGATAAGGACGGCCGCCAGCTTGCCCCGTTCCGCACCTGGCGCAACACCATCACCGGCCCGGCGGCGGAGAAGTTGACCGCTCTCTTCGGCTTCAATATCCCCCAGCGCTGGAGCATCGCCCACCTGTACCAGGCCATTTTGAACGGCGAGGCACACGTGAAGGACGTCGCCTATCTCACTACCCTGGCGGGCTATATCCACTGGCAGCTCACCGGGGAGAAGGTGATGGGCGTAGGCGAGGCCAGCGGCATGTTCCCCATCGACAGCGCCCGCTGCGACTATGACGAGGCCATGGTGCAGAAGTTAAATGCCCTCACCGACATGGACCTGCGCGCCATCCTGCCCAAGGTGCTGACGGCGGGCCAAAGCGGCGGCACGCTGACCGAGGCCGGCGCCCGGTTCCTGGACCCCTCCGGCACCCTGTGCCCGGGCGTCCCGGTGGCCCCCTGCGAGGGCGACGCCGGCACCGGCATGGCGGCCACCAACTCCGTCCGTCCCCGCACCGGCAACGTGTCCGCCGGCACCTCCGACTTCGCCATGATCGTCACCGAGAAGCCCCTGGGCGTCCACCGGGAGATCGACATGGTCACCACCCCCGACGGCGCGGCGGTGGCCATGGTACACTGCAACAACTGCACCAGCGACATCAACGCCTGGGTGAACCTCTTTGCCGAGTATGGGGAGATGGTGGGCCTTTCCGTCAACAAAGGCGACATCTTCACCCGCCTGTTCCAAAAGGCCCTGGAGGGGGACGCGGACTGCGGCGGCCTGTTGAGCTTCAACTACTTCTCCGGCGAGGGCGTCACGGATCTGAATGAGGGGCGGCCCCTCTTTGCCCGCACCCCCGACGCCCGCTTCACCCTGGCAAACTTTATGCGCACCCATCTCCTCTCCGCCCTGGCCACGCTGAAAATCGGCCTGGACATTCTCACCCACACCGAGCAGGTGGCCATCGACAAGCTGTATGGCCACGGCGGCTTCTTCAAGACCCCGGAGGTGGGCCAGCGGCTGCTGTCCGCCGCCGTGGGCGCCCCTGTGTCCGTCATGGAGACGGCAGGGGAGGGCGGCCCCTACGGCATGGCCCTGTTGGCGGCCTACATGCTGTGGAAGGACGAGGGGGAGACGTTGGCGGACTATCTGGACAATAAGGTGTTCGCCGCCGCCAAGTCCGTCACACTGATGGCGGAGCCTGGGGACATGGCCGGCTTCTCCGCCTTCCTCACCCGCTATAAAAAGGCCCTGCCCATGGAAAAATGCGCCACGGAGGTACTGTAATCATGCTGGAAGAACTGAAAAAAATCGTCTGCGACGCCAATTTGGCGCTGCCCCGCTACGGCCTCGTCACCTTCACCTGGGGCAACGTCTCCGCCATCGACCGCCCCAGCGGTCTCGTGGTCATCAAGCCCTCCGGTGTGCCCTACGAGGGCATGACGGCGGAGGATATGGTGGTGGTGGATTTGGACGGCAAGGTGGTGGAGGGCAAGTGGCGCCCCAGCAGCGACACCGCCACCCATGTGGAGCTGTATAAGGCGTTCCCCACCATCGGCGGCGTGGTGCACACCCATTCCTCCTACGCCACCTCCTGGGCCCAGGCCGGGCGGGACATCCCCTGCTACGGAACCACCCATGCCGACTACTTCTACGGCGATATCCCCTGCCTGCGCTGCCTGACGAAGGACGAGATCGAGGACGCCTACGAGCGCAACACCGGTCTTCTCATCGTGGGCGAGTTTGCCCGCCTGGGCAAGGACCCCGCCGCCGTCCCCGGCTGCCTGTGCAAGAACCACGGCCCCTTCACCTGGGGCAAGGACGCCGCCGAGGCTGTCCATAACGCGGTGGTGTTGGAGGAGGTGGCCAAGATGGCCTACCGCTGCGAGACCATCAACCCCCAGGTGAGGCCCGCCCCTCAGGAGCTGCAGGACAAGCACTACCTGCGCAAGCACGGCAAAAACGCTTATTACGGTCAGAAATAATCATTTTTTGATTGGGAAGATGGATAATTGTATCAAAAAATGATGCTGTTTTCGCGCAAAATCAAGGCAGTATTTCTCCGAAAACTGCCAAATCCGTTCCCCATTCCATGATAAAAGGAGGCACCTGTCTATGCCGAACCATGACGATCCCCGCATTCTGCCCTTCCTGTGGGTACACGGCGAAAGCGAAGAAGTATACCGCGAGATGGTGCGGGCCATCTATGACGCCAACCTCCGGGCGTTCTGCGTGGAGGCCAGGCCCCACGAGGGCTTTTGCCGGGAGCCCTGGTGGCGGGATATGGCCATTTTGCTGGACGAGGCCGAAAAGCGGGGCATGCGGGTCTGGATTCTGGACGACAAGCATTTCCCCACCGGCTATGCCGCCGGCGCTGCGGAAAAGGCCCCCATCGAGCTGCGCCGCCAGGGGCTGCTGCACAAGCGCTTCCCGGTGAAGGGCGGCAGAATCCGCCTGGACGCGGCCCGGCAGGCCCATCCGCCCCGGGTGCCGGGGGACCCGATGTATCTTGTCACCAATATCTACAACAAGAACACCACCCCCACCAATAAGTTTACCGACGATGCCCTCCTCAGCGTGGCGGCTCTGCGACTGGATGAAAAAGCCGCCCCCATCGACCTGACGGACAGGCTGCAAAACGGCGTACTGGACTGGACGGCCCCGGCAGGGGAGTGGGAGGTGCAGCTTTGCTATCTCTCCCGCAACATCGGCACCCACCGCAGCTACATCAATATGATGGACGCCGCCTCCTGCCGCCTGCAGATCGACGCGGTGTATGAGCCCCACTACCAGCACTTTGCCGACAAGTTCGGCACGGTGATCGCGGGCTTCTTCTCCGACGAGCCGGAGCTGGGCAACAACCGCATGTACAAGATGGATAACCCCCTGGGCACGGAGCAGGACCTGCCCTGGAGCCGGGAGCTGGCCGCCGCGCTGGAAGAAAAGCTGGGCGCGGGCTACGGCGCCCTGCTGCCCCTTTTGTGGTCCAACGACGGCGACCCCTTCCTCACCGCCAGGGTGCGCTACGCCTTTATGGACAGCGTTTCCCGTCTGGTGGAGGAGGACTTCTCCCACCAGATCGGCCGGTGGTGCCGGGACCACGGCGTGGAGTACATCGGCCACGTGGTGGAGGACAATAACCAGCACGCCCGCACCGGCACCAGCCTGGGCCACTACTTCCGGGGCCTGAAATGGCAGACCATGGCCGGCATCGACGACATCGGCGGCCAGGTGGAGCCGGGCACGGAGGACAGGCAGAAGAAAAATGTGTTCGGCTACCATGATGACGGGGAGTTCTACCACTACGCCCTGGGCAAGCTGGGCGCCTCTCTGGGCGCGCTGAACCCCCACATGCAGGGCCGCACCATGTGTGAGATTTTCGGCAACTACGGCTGGAAAGAGGGCGTGCGCCTGGAAAAATACCTGCTGGACCACTTTATGGTCCGGGGCGTGAACCGCTTCGTGCCCCACGCCTTTACCGCCAAGGCCTTCCCGGACAAGGACTGCCCGCCCCACTTCTATGCCCACGGCCACAACCCCCAGTATCGTCACTTTGGTGCCCTGATGCAGTATGCCGACCGGGTGACGGGGATGCTCTCCGGCGGCCATGCCGTCTGCCCGGTGGCCGTTCTCTACCACGGCGAGGCGGAGTGGTGCGGCAAGGCCATGCTGATGCAAAAGCCCGGACGGATTCTGCAGGACAACCAGATCGATTTCCACTACGTCCCCGCCGACGTGTTCGCGGAGCGGGACTTTTACAAGACGGAAATCACCGATAAATTGACGGTGAACGGCCTCGCCCATGGGGCGCTGGTCATTCCCTACGCCCAGTTTATCACAAGGGAAACTGCCGAGGCGGTAATCGAGCTGGCGGCCAGGGGCGGCAAGGTGCTGTTCATCGACGGCTACCCCGACGGCCTCTGCACCGGCGAGGCGCTACCCGAGAGCGTCAAGGAGAACACAAGGGTAGTGGCGCTGTCTGCCCTCCTGGGCGAGCTCGCCGCCTATCGCACGGTGACGTTGGCCCCGGCGGATGACCGCATCCGGGCCCTGCACTACGTGGGGGAAAAGGAATTCTTCTACCTCTTCAACGAGGGCGACAAGCCCTGGCATGGCACCGTCACGCTGCCGGAGGAGGGGGGCTTCCACATCTATGACGCCTGGCATGACCGCCACATGGCCTGGGACGGCGGCGACCTTACCATCGAGCCCCACCACAGCCTGTTCCTGGTGAAAGGGGAGGCGGAGAGCCTGTATACCCCGCCCGCCCTTGGCCAGCGCCGCGTATTGGAGGGTTTCGCCCAGAGCGTCTGCAAGGCGGCGGACTACCCGAAGTTCGGCCCGGCGAAAGAGATTACGAAGCCCGAGAACTACGCGCTTACCGACAAGAAATTCTCCGGCTTCATCCGCTATGAGACCCATTTCACCGGGAAAGCCCAACTGCTGGAAATCACCGACGCCTGGGAGGGTGTGGAGGTGTTCATAAACGGCAGGAGCGCCGGTATCCAGGTGACGCCGCCCTACCGCTACGACCTGCGGGGCCTGGCAGGGGAGGGGGACAACACCCTCACCATCGAGGTGGCCACCACCTTGGAGCGGGACCGTGGCAACACCAAAACCGCCGCCCCCACCGGCATCACCGGCGAGGTGGCACTGTACGAATAACGGCATAATCCCATATAGACAGCAAGACCGGGCGGTTTTTACCGCCCGGTCTTGCTCAGATTGTCAAAAAAGCATCGCAGATTTCGCGCCCGCAGGCGCGAACCCATGAA
>CAMKGX010000068.1 GCA_946412355.1 uncultured Clostridia bacterium | reverse complement strand
GCAGTAGACTGCAATCCCATTGTCAAAAAACGGCATAGCCGTTTTTTGACAGGCTAAAAACGCCCCGCCGTAGCGGGGCGTTTTATCATACGGATAAGTCATTCACCTTTCAGCAGCCGGAGGGCCTCGTCCAGCTTTTCGCAGCCCACCTGCAAATCCACGCAGGCGTCGTGAATCAGCGATTCGGCGTCGCCGTCGATGGAGTGGGCCAGCTCATGGAGATCCTCCACCTGGCGGCGGACGCCCTGGGTCATGTGCTGCAGCAGCGCCATAGCGGCCTCGGGGCAGTGGATCGGATGCGCCTCGTGGGGCGAAACGTGCATGTGCATGGCGGAAACCTCCTTTACTATCCTGCCGAAATTGTACCACAGCGGCGGCGGGAAGTCAAATCCCGGGGCGGGCGTTGACACACGGTGGGCAATTCTGGTATAATTTGAGAAAAGTAAGCGCCGCGTAAGGAGACAACCGCCATGGAACACAGCCATTCTCACAGCCAGACCAAGGCTGTGCTCAACCGCATCAGCCGGGCCCAGGGCCATCTGGAGTCGGTGCGCAGGATGGTGGAGCGGGGCGAGGACTGCACCGACGTTCTGGTGCAGCTCAGCGCCGTCATCTCTGCGCTGAACAGCACGGGGCGTGTGATTCTAAAGGATCATATCGAGCACTGCATCGTGGACGCCGCCAAAGCGAACGACATGGAGGCTTTGGAAAAGCTGAACACCGCCATTGACCGCTTCATGCGGTGATTGCATTGGCGCGGAATCGGTGCTATAATAGAGAAAGAAACCATACACAAAGGAGGAACCGTCATGGAACAGGTTGTGGAGCAGGTAATGGATCTCATCGCGCCGGTGCTGAATAAGGCAGTGGAGCTGGCGTGCACCTTTGTGACGGCGGCGGCGAAGAAGCTGTGGCAGTTCTGCGGCGCGGCGGCGAAAAAGGCGGCTGACGCCATTGGCGACAAGGTGCCCGAGGAGGCCCGGAGCGTGCTGCGCATCGTTATGTGCGCCGCCGGCGTTGTGGCTGTTGTCTCCGGTGTGCTGTTCTTCCTGAGCCGCGGCAAAAAGCGCTGATTCCCCCGCGTTTACTTCGTTATTTTTAGCAGGGAGATGCGACGGCATCTCCCTTTCACCATGAGGAGGCATTTTACAATGAAAAAGCAATTCAAGGCCGAGTCCAAGCGGATGCTGGATCTGATGATCAACTCCATTTACACCCATAAGGAAATTTTCCTGCGGGAGATCATTTCCAATGCGTCCGACGCCATCGACAAGCTGAGCTATCTCAGCCTTACCGACGACAAGGTGGGCACCCGGCGAAAAGATTTTGCCATCACGCTGACCATCGACAAGGAAAAGGGCACGCTGACCGTCAGCGACAACGGCATCGGCATGGACGACAAGGAGCTGGATAAGCACCTGGGCGTCATCGCCAACTCCGGCAGCTACCAGTTCCGCCAGGAGAACGGCGACGCCGCCGACACCGACATTATCGGCCAGTTCGGCGTGGGCTTCTACTCCGCCTTTATGGTGGCGGATAAAATCACCGTCGTCACCCGGAAATACGGCTGCGACCAGGCCTATTGCTGGGAGAGCGAGGGCGTGGACGGCTACACCATCACTCCCTGCGACAAGGACACCGTGGGCACGGACGTGATCATGCACATCAAGCCCGACGGGGAGGAGAAGGGAGAATTCAGCCAGTATCTGCATGAATACACGCTGCGCTCTCTGGTGAAGAAGTATTCCGACTACATCCGTTTCCCCATCCGCATGGAGATGCCCAAGTCCCGCCGCAAGGAAGGCAGCCCCGACGACAAGCCGGAGTATGAGGATTACTATGAACTGGAGACCCTCAACTCCATGGTGCCCCTTTGGCAGCGTAAGAAGAGCGACGTGGCGCGGGAGGAGTACGACAAGTTTTACCAAGAGCGGTTTGGCGACTTTGCCGCGCCCCAGTCGGTGATCACCGTCAGCGCCGAGGGCGCCGTCACCTACAAGGCGCTGCTGTTTATCCCCGCCAAGACGCCGGGTATGTACTACACCGAGGACTACAAGCCGGGCTTGCAGCTTTACAGCGCCGGTGTGATGATCATGGACCAGTGCGAGGACCTGCTGCCGGACTACTTCAACTTCGTCCGGGGCGTGGTGGACAGCCCCGACCTGAGCCTGAACATCAGCCGTGAGCTGCTGCAGCACGACCGGCAGCTGAAGGTCATCCGCAACAATCTGGAGAAGAAAATCCGGGCAGAGCTGGATCGTATGCTGAAGGACGAGCGGGAGCAGTACGAGACCTTCTTCCGCAACTTCGGACGGCAGCTGAAGGTGTGCGCGCTGAACAACTACGGCGCCAACAAGGAGCAGCTCCAGGATCTGCTGCTGTTCTACTCCAGCACCGAAAAGAAGCTGGTGACGCTCAAAGAGTACGTAGATCGGATGCCCGAGGGTCAGAAATACATCTATTACGCCGCTGGCGACACCATCGAAGCGGTGGACAACCTGCCCCAGACGGAGCTGCTGAAAGAGCACAACTACGAGATTCTCTACTTCACCGACAAGGCCGACGAGTTTATCCCCGATATGTTCCGGGAATACGGCGGCAAGCAGTTCCGCAACGCCATTGACGGCGATCTGGAGCTGGGGGACGAGGAGAAGAAGGTGGACGCGGAGGCCCACAAGGAGGCCTTTGACTTCATCCGGGAAGTGCTGGGCGACAGGGTGTCGGAGGTGCGGGCCTCTACCAAGCTGAAAACCCATCCTGTGTGCCTCACCAGCGGCGACGGCCTCACCTTTGAGATGGAGAAGTATTTCACCGCCGTGCAGCCGGAGCTGGGCATGAAGGCCAAGCGGATTTTGGAGCTGAACGTGGATCACCCCGCCTTTGTCACCCTTGAGACCACCCGAATCACGGACCCGGAGAAGGCAAAGAAATACGTGGAAATCTTCTATAACCAGGCGCTGCTGATTGCCGGCCTGCCCCTGGAAAACCCCAGCGCCTACACGGATATGCTTTGCTCTCTGTGGAGTTGACGGGCAATAACGGATAGCAAAAGGGAGGCGGCTCCGCGGAGCCGTCTCCCTTTCCAGCCTGTCAAAAAAGCATCGCAGATTTCGCGCCCGCAGGCGCGAACCAATGAAATCCGAAAAAAGTGACGACATGCGCGTCACTTTTTTCACTTCTCAGGCTACGAAGTGTGCGAATAGTGCGCCAAAGGCGTACTATTCGTGCGCGTAGTAGACTGCAATCCCATTGTCAAAAAACGGCTATGCCGTTTTTTGACAGGCTCAAAAGGGAGGCGGCTCTTCGGAGCCGTCTCCCTTTTCGTATGCGCTTGCACTGTGTCAGTCGGCAAATTCCACGGCCTCGCCGCTCTCACCGCGGCAGCAGCATTTGCCCACCAGGTCCAGGAACTTTTTATCCAGATCCCAGTAGTACACGGCAAAGGCGATGCCGGCAGCGGCCACCAGAATGCCGGTGATGACGCCGATAAACTTGATGATTTTACCCATGGAAAGCGCTCCTTTCGTATGTGGCGGCGGTGGACGCCGCTTTTTTGCCCGCGGCCGGAGGAATAACACCGGAGGCGGTCTGGATCGACAGGGTTATTTTACCATTACTATGGCCGGGATGCAACAGGAAACACGGTTTAGCCCGCGCAGTCGCGGTACAGCGCCGCATGGTCGTAGATGCACAGCCAGGCGCTCTGGGCGTCTCCGGTGACGCAGATATAGCCGTGGCCGGATGCATCCTCACCGTAGCTGACGGCGCAGGAGCCGGCCTCGTGGACGTAGCCGGTTTTGCCGCCGGTCACAGTGATGGCGCCGGTGTCCTTGTCCTCGATACGGCGCAAAAACCAGTTGGACAGCAGCAGCCCCTCCGGGTGGGCCGAGGTGAGGGAGGTGGTGTAGGTGTGGGCGGACAGTACCTGGCGGCACAGGTCGTTGCGCATGGCGGTGTCCATGATGATGGCCAGGTCGGCCAGGGAGCAGCGGTGGTTTTCGTCATATTTGCCGGAACAGTTGGTGAAGTGAGCCTGGGGGCTGAGGCCCATCTGGGCCATCTTCTTGTTGACCAGCACCATGAAATCCTCCTCCGAGCCCGCCACATATACGGCAAGACCCATGGCGGCGTCGGCGCCCGAGGGGAGGATGGTGCCGTAGAGCAAGTCCGCCACGGTGACGCGCTCTCCCGGCATAAAACCGGCGATGCTCAATTCGTCTATATAGGCGTAATCCGACATCTCCTTGGTGAACACGATAGTGTCGGAGAGATTGTCGATGTAGTCGGCGGCGGTGAGAATGGTCATCACCTTTGTCATGGAGGCGGGGTTGATCAGTACATCGCTGCTGCGGTCAATGAGCACCCGTCCGTCGGCGGCATCCACAAGCAGGGCATAGGTGCTGGTGACGGCGTCGCCCGGGGGTGTGGCGGCGGCGTAATCCAGCGTCAAATAGGTGGGCGATGGCGCCACAACAGGCTCTTCCACCGTGATTTCCGGCTCCGGGGCCACAGTGGGCTCGACCTTGGCGGGGTGATACGCCTTGCCCCGGACAATCAGCACCACCGCCAAAATCAGCAGCACAGCCACAATGGGGGACAGGCGCAGCAGCGTTTGGAGACGGCGGCGGCGCTGCCGCTCCCGCCGTGCCTTTGTCCGGGCGGCGCGGCGCTCCATGCGCTGCTCCGGCGTCATAGTATCCAGTTGTTCCTGATAGAGTTCGTTCATCGGCGCTCCTATGGGCGTGAAATGATTCAGTGATTGAGCTGATTATAGCACACTCCGGCGCTGCGCGCATTACTTTTCTGTAAATAGTATGGAAAAAATCTGCCGCGGCGTCAGGGCGGGCAACTTGCCTACGGGGAAAAAATATGGTATACTAATTAAAATTTCGCGGGAGGGTATGCCTATGCGAGTTATTGACCTGGAAAACATCAATTACGCCATGCGCAACCAGACACAGTTCGTGCTGCGGTGCGAAGAGGTGTTCCACGATAAGGTGGGGGCGGCTGCCGCCACCATTCTGGCCAGCCGGGATAAGAAGCCCGTGGTGGCGCTGACCGGCCCCAGCGGCAGCGGCAAGACCACTACCGCCATGCGCCTGCGGGATTATCTGAACAACCTGGGCGTGAAGGTGTGCCTTTTGAGCATGGATAACTTTTTCCTGCCCCTGAACCAGCGGCCGCCGGAGGCCACGGACTGGGAGTCGCCTTACTGCGTCAACGTGGAGCAGCTGGTGTCCTGCATCCATCAGCTGATGGAGGGCAGGGAGGTGGACATTCCCTGGTACGACTTCAAAAGCGGCGATACCGGCGGCTACCACAAAATGCAAGGCGATAAGGAAGCCATTATTATTGCCGAGGGCATCCACATGCTCAACCCCCTGATTTTCGACCATCTCCGGGGCGAGGCCAACGGCGTGTACGTGGCGCCCCGTACCCGCATCATCACCGGGGACGATAGAATCGTCCGTCCCGAGCAGCTTCGTGTGGCCCGCCGACTCATCCGCGACTACAACACCCGTGGCCACTCCCTGCGGGACACAGTGGAGCGGGCCGAGAGCGTGGACCGGGGCGAGGTCAACTACATCATGCCCCACAAGGGCAACGCCGCCATTCACATCGACACCTTCCACGACTATGAGCCCTGCATCCTGTCCAAGTATCTGCGGGAGATTCCCCGGTTTTCTCAGGAGCTGACGCCGGAATTTTTGGAAAAGCACGGCTTGACCGATCTGATGAAGGTGGTCAACGGCGTGCCGCCGCTGGAAACGCCCTACGTGCCTATGAACTCCATCGTGCGGGAGTTTGTGGGCGGCAGCTGCTATGAATATTGACGCGAGGTGAAAGGAAATGAAAGTAATTACCATCAGCCGCGAATTCGGCAGCGGCGGCCGCGAGCTGGGCAAGCGATTGGCCGACGCCCTTCACGTGCCCTGCCACGACGAGCAGATCATTGAGATGATCGCCCAGGAGAACGGCTTTGACCAGCAGTACGTGGCCAACGTGTCCGAGTCCAGCATGGAGGCGGCCTATCCTATGACCATCGGCAACCGCTTTGCCGCCATGCCCGCCGTGCCCATCATGGACCAGCCCATTCGGGTGGCGGTGGCCCAGCGGCGCATCATCGAGGAGCTGGCCGCCAAGGGCGACTGCGTGGTGGTGGGCCGCTGCGCCGACGTGATCCTCCGGGACCTGCACCCGCTGAATCTGTTCGTTTATGCCGACATGGACTCCAAGGTGCGCCGCTGCATGGAGCGGGCCAAAGAGGAGGAGAACCTGACCTACAAGGAAATGGTGCGAAAAATCAAGCAGGTGGATAAGGGCCGTGCCCACCACCGTCTGATGTACGACGACGGCAAGTGGGGCGCCAAGGAGTGCTACCACCTGTGCATCAACACCAGCGGCCGGGAGATCAAGGCCATGGTGCCCGCCATTGCCCAGTTCTGTAAGGATTGGTTCAATCAGCAATAAGATAACTCCCCCGGACTTTTCCGGGGGAGTTTTGAGCCTGTCAAAAAACGGCTATGCCGTTTTTTGACAATGGGATTGCAGTCT
>CAMKGX010000067.1 GCA_946412355.1 uncultured Clostridia bacterium | reverse complement strand
GTGGGAGGTGTCGTAGTCCTCCCGGTAGTACTTGTCGCCGATCTCCCGGCCCACCATCAGGTAGCGGATGGTTTTCACCGCGTCGGGAGCGTTCATCTCCTCTTTCGTCAGATGGCCCTTGATCTCGCCGTCCCGCAGCACCGTCAGGTCGGTGCACTGCTCTAAAATCTCGTCCATGTCGTGGGACACGAACACCACGGCCTTGTCGTTCTCTGCCATCTTGTGAATGAGCTTATAGAGGATCTCGCGCCCTTCCAGAGACAGCGCCGTGGTGGTCTCGTCGACGACCAGGATCTCCGTCTTGTCCGTCACGCAGCGCACCAGCTCCACCAGCTTCCGATCCTCAAAGGTGTAGCGGTCGATGGGATCGGCGGCCCGGATGTGGTCGATGCCGAACTCGCTGAGCACCTTCTGGGCGGCGCGGTACATCTTGCCCATGTTGATGACGCCCAGCCGGGAGAACTCCTTCTCGTGGCCGGCGAAGATATTCTGGGCCACCGTCACGCCGGGGATGGTGTTGGCCTCCTGCAAAATCATGGAGATGCCCGCGTCCTGGGCCTGCACCATGCTGTGGGGATGCCAGGGCTGGCCCTTGTAGAACATCTCGCCGCTGGTGGCCGGCTGCATGCCGGAGGCGATGGACATGATCGTGGACTTGCCGGAGCCGTTCTCGCCTACCAGGCCCCGGATCTCGCCTCTGCGCAACTGGAAATCCACGTCCTTCAGCGCGATGGTGGGGCCGAATTCCTTACGCATGTGCTTTGCTTCGAAAATGATCTCTTTTGCCATCTGCACCGCCTCGTTTTCATCAAAAGTGATAAGGGTATGCCCTCACTGTGAAAGCATTTTGTGCACTTAATATACCATAAAGCCCCCGCTGTCAACATACACGGAGTTTGCCTCTTTTAGCACGATTTTCATTTTATCTTGCTTTTTGGTTTTATCAGTGTTATTTTTAGTACAGAATTCATTTTTACCCCCAAACGGGCAAAATCGTGAGGTTATACGCTATGGTGATAATGGACATTCGTGATGTGCTGCGGGATATTCTGGGAGCCACCCGGGTGCAGTATCTGCTGCTCTCCGCCGACTGTTCCAACCCCGAGGCCTCCGCGCTGGACTATCTGTTCCGCCAGCAGTTGTATGAGAACTTCGACTATGTCTCCTTCGCCCGGGAAATCATGGCCCTGGTGCCGGAGGAGGACGCCGTGGACTATAAGGACGACTTCGGTCTACACTATCTGGTGTTCCGTGGCAGGGATACGGAGAGCGGCTCCTATTTCTTCTTCGGCCCCTATCTCTACCATGATTACGGGGAGGAGGCGTTCCGTGACCTGCTGCAGCAGCACGGCCTGTCCGACAGCGCCCTGGACGCCATCCGCTGGTACTTCAAGCGCATCCCTGTGGTGCAGGACTACATCGCCTGGCAGCACATGTTTTCCGCCTTCCTCTCCCGGTATCTGGCCAACCCCAGCCTGGAGATCCGCCGCATCCGCCACGGCTATCGGAACGAGGCCAAGGAAAAGCCCTCCGTGGCCCTGTCCTCCATTCCCTATACCTCCGTGGAGGCTCGCTACGCGGTGGAGGCCAAGATGCTGGAGGCCATCCGCCGGGGCGACATCTCCGAGGCCACCTACCAGCAAAACCTCTTCATGGGCTTCACGTTGGATCCCCGGAACGATGACCCTCTGCGCAACGCCAAGAACATGGTCATCAGCGTCAATACCCTCTACCGCAAGGCGGTAGAGCAGGCGGCGGTACACCCGCTGTACATCGACGCCCTCAGCGGCCAGTTTTTGGAGGAGATCGAAACCGCCCAGAACGTGGCCCAGGTGACGGCGCTGATCCCCAAGATGATCCGGCATTACTGCCTTCTGGTGCAGACCTATTCCCGGGAGCGGTATTCCAGCGTGGTGCGGGACTGCCTCAACTTCGTGGATTTCCACTATATGGAGCCCCTGAGCCTGGACAGCCTGGCCCACAAGTATTCCGTCAACAAGAATTATCTCTCCTCCCGCTTCTCCAAGGAGGTGGGTATGACCCTCACCGACTATATCAACCTCACCCGTGTCCGCCGCTCGCTGAAGCTGCTGAGCACCACGTCCCTGCCCATGCAGGACATCGCCGAGCGCTGCGGCTTCTCCGATGCCAACTATTACACCCGCATCTTCAAGAAGATCCACGGCTCCACGCCGAACGAATACAGAAAATCTCTGCAGAAGCCGGCGCAGAGTTGAAAACCATACAAGGAGGAGATCGCATGAATTCACAGAGCTTTTACTCGCATGAGCCTGTCAGCGACAGAGTGGAGGCCATTCACAGTCTCACCGGAGAGATCATGTACCTGATTAAGGGGTCTGAAAAAGCGCTGCTGATCGACACGAGCGTCGGAGTCCCGGGTCTGCGCGAGCTTGTGGATTCCCTTACCGAGCTTCCGCTCACCGTCTGGATCACCCATGGTCATGTGGACCACGCCATGGGCGCTTTCTTTTTCCGGGACTGTGAGCTTTTCATGAATCACGCGGATGATGCGGTATTTGCCGCCCACAGTGCAGGCGAGGTACGGCGCGGCTATCTTGCCGGGTCTGTGCGCGAAGATCCGGAACGCTGGGCCGGCACAGAGCTGTGCCCTGCGATCCCCGTAAGCAGTTTTCACGATCTGTGCGACGGCGATGTTCTCGATCTGGGCGGGATCCGCGCGGAGGCCTGTTTTCTGCCGGGGCATACCCCGGGAACGATGGTGGTCCTGATCCCCGAGGAGCGGATCCTCATCACCGGGGACGCCGCCAACAGCGCGGTTTTCCTGTTCGATGCATTTTCATCCACGGTGGAGAGCTACCGGGAGAATCTCCTGACCGTAGCCGATCGCCTGCAGGGTCGTTATGATCGATGCTTCCAGATGCACGGCTGGATGAATGCGTCGGGCGATCTGCTTGTAAGCCTTGTCAGGCTCTGCGATCAGATCCTGGTCGGAGAGACCGACGATGTTCCGTTTTCTTTCATGGGTACAACGGCCTTTCTGGCCAAGGCAATGGATAAGTTCTACCGCCGGCTGGACGGAGGAGAAGGCAATATCATCTACAACAAGGAAAAGGTCAGAAACATCTGAAACCCGCCCAGCCCCCTTTCGTCTCACGTCTCGTACTATTTCATCTTCGCCAGCTGCCACAAGAGCCGTTTTGTATTTTTGTGGCACACGGGGAAAAATGAATACCGGCAAAATGCATTTCGATCTCACGCAGAGAAATGGTGCTGCCGGTACCCGGGAGGTTTCCAAAGGAGGGCTGGAGAGGCCTGCCTTTGGCACACGATCATGCTCGCAAGGTCTAGTGTGTTATACCTTTTGTTGCGTCCGAACAAGGCCATAAGGTCATGTGGCCGCGCCCATCGCATAACAACCCCCCGGCTCCCAACAGGGAGCCGGGGGGTTTTCCATCCGTTGCCATGGTGAATACGCGCCGCCGTCACCGCTTGCCAAACTCCCGTATCGCCAGGTGGCAGTAGTGTCCCAGGTCGTCCAGTCGGCGTCCGAATTCCTCCGGTGTCATGCCGTGGTCGTTTTCCAGCCACCAGGCGATCAAGCGCATGGAACCGGCAATGGCGTACTCGTACACAAAGGCCAGGTCCGCCCTGTCATAGTCCGGAAATTCCTCCTGCCACTCGCTGAGTATGTTGCTGCGGAAGGTGTCCTTGATCCGCTGCTGGAACCGTGGCGAGCCGTGGCTTCCCAGCAGCAGCGTACTCAGCTCCCTGTGGCGGAAAAGGCCCTCCAGCAGCCGCCCCAGGGCCCCGGTGTCGGCCTGCTGCAGATAGGGGTCGAACAGCTGCAGGTTATCCCTCAAAAAATCCTGCTCAATCTCCATCAGCACGTCGTTGGGCTGGCCGTAGTGCAGGTAAAAGGTGCCCCGGTTGATGCCCGCCTGCTGACACAGCTCCTTCACGGTGATTTTGCCGATCTCCTTCTCCCGCAGCAGCCCCACCATGGCGTCCCGCAGGGCCTTTTTGGTGTACTGCACCCGCGTATCCTCGTTTTTCATGGCGCGCCCTCCCCAAATAATCAACACAAATCAACATTCTGTTCAGTAACTGTCACTGCGATGAAATTTGCCTATTGAACACGGTGTTTAGCAAGTATTATAGTATTTTCACCGAGAAATGCAAGCGCGTTTATGCAGAACCTACGAAAATGGGTGCTGCGGACGCAAAAAAGAAAGGAGAAATTCCATGGCAAAGAGAGAGAAATTGAATGAAAAGGGCGTGCCCTACGGCGCCCGGCAGCGGATGCCCATCTGGTACGGCGCGGTCTGGTCCACCCGCGGCATTGCGGCGGCCATCAACGTAGTGCTGTGCATGAACATCGCGTTCTACTGCACCGATATCGTGGGATTGAACGCCACGGTCGTCGGCACGCTGTTCCTGGTTTCCAAGATCATCGACGCCTTCACCGATCTCGGCTTCGGCTTCCTGCTGGACAAGACCCACACCAAGTGGGGAAAGGCCCGTCCCTATGAGGTCTTCATCATCTTCGAGTGGCTGTTTGCCGCTTTGATGTTCATGGTTCCCAACGCAAGCCAGCTTGTGCAGTATATCTGGCTGTTCATCATGTACACCATGGTCAACGCCGTCTGCGCCACGGCTCTGGGCGGCATCGACTCGGTTTACATGGCCCGCGCCTTCACCACCGAGCAGAACCAGATCAAGGCCATGTCCATCAATGGCTTCATCGTCATGTTCTGCTCCATCATCTTCAACATCGTTTTCCCGCGCTGGCTGGCTACCGGCGGCACCACGCAGGCCGGCTGGACCAAGCTGGTCATCTCCCTGGGCGTTATCATGTCCGTCATCGGCATCCTGCGCTTCATCTTCTGCAAGGAGATCGTGGTGGACGAGCCCAAGGCGGACGGCAAGACGGCCGCCAACGAACTGAGCCTGAAGGAATCCCTCGGCCTGATCGGCAAGAACAAGTACCTGTTCATCGTCGTGGGCCTGATGCTCCTGACCTTCGTGGGCAACAATATGCAGACCGCCACCACCTATTACTTCAAGTACATCTACGGCGATCTGGCCGCCCAGGGCACCGCCGCCATCACCAGCATGGTCGTGGTTCCCGCGCTGATTTTCTTCCCCATGCTGTCCAAGAAGTTCGGCACCACCCGCCTGCTCCAGGTCTGCTGCGGCATCGGCATCGTGGGCATGCTCATCCGTACCCTGGGCGGCCCCAACATGACCACCATCATCGTGGGCGGCCTGCTGTTCGGCATCGGCACCATGCCTATCTCCATGATGATCAACACTTACCTCATCGATTGCATGGACTACGGCGAGTGGAAGACCGGCGTCCGCATTGAGGGCCTGGTGGCCTCCATCGCCAACTTCGCCTCCAAGGTGGGCAACGGCATCGCCGTGGGCCTGGTGGGCCTGGTGATGGGCCTGGCGGGCTATGACGGACTGGCCGCCACCCAGTCCGACGCCGCCAACGGCGCCATCGTGTTCCTGTATAATATCCTGCCGCTGATCCTTTTCGTGGTGATGCTGGTGCTGAGCCTGTTCTACAAGGTGGACAGCATCCGTCCCCAGATGAACGCGGACCTTGCCAAGAAGCACGGCGAGACCAAAGCGGAGTAAACCGTACAAGTATTGACACCGCAGCAGGCGGCGGCTATACCGCCGCCTGCTTTCACTATCACAAAGCCCACGTCCCCCGCCATTTTCCCGACATCTCGCGCCGGATTGCTTCTTGCGCCCAGGCCCGTTTTGTGCCATAATTTCAATGACGAATTGTGGGTTTATCAGCCACGTAAAAAAAGGAGATGCCACCATGAAAACCATTTCTTTCAACGATTGCTGGCGCTGCAACGGCGCACCCGTCACCCTGCCCCACGACGCCCAGATTACGGAGAAGCGCACCGCCGATTCCACCGGCGGCCACGGCTATTTCCCCGGTGGCGTCTACACCTATGAAAAGACCTTCACCGCCCCCGCCGACTGGGCGGGCAAGGAGATTCTGGTGGAGTTCGAGGGCGTGTATAAGAACGCCACCGTCTCCCTCAACGGCCGTGAGCTGTATTTCCACCCCTATGGCTACACCGGCTTCACCGTGGCCCTGGAGGGCCTCACCCTCGGCGGCGAGAACACCCTCACCGTGGTGGCGGACAACAGCAAAATGCCCAACTCCCGGTGGTATACCGGCGCCGGCATCTACCGCCCCGTGTGGCTCCACGTCTGCGAAAAAGGCGGCCTCCGCCCCGGCTGCGTCCATATCACCACCGTGTCCGTCGCCCCGGCGGTGGTTCGCGTCCAGGCCCCCATTGCCGTCAAGGCGGAGGTGGCGGGCGTCACCGGCCAGGGCACCGACTTCACCCTCACCATCCCCGACGCCAAGCTGTGGAGCGCCAAGGAGCCCAACCTCTACACCGCCCATATCACCGCCGGCGCCGAGGAGACGGACGTCACCTTCGGCATCCGCAAGATCACCTGGTCCAATACGGGCCTGTTTATCAACGGCAAAAGCACCCTGCTCCGGGGCGGCTGCGTCCATCACGACAGCGGCATCCTGGGCGCCGCCACCTATGACGAGAGCGAGTACCGCCGCGTCCGCAT
>CAMKGX010000066.1 GCA_946412355.1 uncultured Clostridia bacterium | reverse complement strand
GCATAAAGGTTTTCCACATTTTCCACAGAGTTTTCCACATCCCTTATGTCAACCGCGTTTGAGGTGAAAATGTTACGCCGGGGGTGTAAAAAGGAGATGATGAGAAAAAACAATGCATAGCCTTCCCCCCAAGGGGAAGGCGGGGCGGTTTTTGTTTCGTGCCACCATTCAACCGCCCTTGCGGTGGTCGTTACCGCCTTTCGGACCGCCGGGCGCCAGTGACGGCCCGCGAGGTACGAGCGGCTGACGGAAAAGCAGTAAAAAGATACCGGGTATCGCGTCTTAGCGGCGATACCCGGTATTTTCATGTGTCAATGGTTTACTTTTCGCAGCGGCGGTAGGTGTAGGTGATTTTTTTCAGCTTGGCGGCCAGGGCGGGGGTGAGGGCGTCTGCCGCCATGCGCCACTGCCAGTTGCCTGCGGCGGTGCCGGGGCAGTTCATGCGGCACTCTCCGCCCAACTCCAGCACGTCCTGCATCTGCATCACGAACAGCTCCGACGCCGTGGCCATGCCGGTGCGGATCATGCCCCAGCACCAGCCCTCCTCCGGCGTGATGTGCATATACTCCTGGGCATAGCGCAGGAAGCGCTGGCCCCTACCCGCCTTCACCCAGCCCTTCACGGTCTCGTTGTCGTGGGTGCCGATGTAGCACACGCTGTGCTTTTGGCAGTTGTGGGGGGCGTAGCCCGACTCGCCGTCGGGGTCGAAGCCGAATTGCAGCACCTTCATGCCCGGCAGCCGGGAGTCCGCCAGCAGCTTCTCCACCCCCGGGGTGGTGAAGCCCAGATCCTCGGCAATCAGTTCCATCTGGGGGAACCAGTTTTGCAGCATGCCGATCAAATCCATCCCCGGCCCCGGCAGCCACTGACCGTTTTTGGCGGTGGTGTCGCCGTAGGGCACGGCCCAATAGCTCTCAAAGCCCCGGAAATGGTCGATGCGGATCACGTCGTACAGCTTCAGCGCCCCCTCCATCCGGCGGATCCACCAGCCGTAGCCGTCGGCGCGCATGGCGTCCCAGTCGTACAGGGGGTTGCCCCACAACTGGCCGTCCTCGGTGAATTCATCCGGCGGCACACCTGCCACCGCCTTGGGCACGTTCTCCTGGTCCAGCTGGAAGAAGGCGGGGCTGCTCCACACGTCGGCGCTGTCCAGCGCCACGTAGATGGGCAGGTCGCCGATAAACTGCACGCCGTTTTCGTGGGCATACTCCCGCAGGCTGTTCCACTGGCGGAAGAACAAATACTGCAAGAAGGCCCAGAAGGCCACCTCGTCCCGGTACTCTTCGTAGCACCGCGCCACCGCCTCCGGCCTGTGGAGCCGGATGTCCTCCTCCGGCCACTCCGTCCAGGCGGCCATGCCGAAGTGCTGCTTCATGGCCATAAACAGGGCGTAGTCCGGCAGCCAGGACCGGTTCTCCTGCCAGAAAGCGTCCAGCTCCGCCGCCAGCTTCTCCCGGCCCCGGGCAAAGGCCTTCCGCAGCAGGGGGAAGCGCTGGGTGAAGATGGCGCCGTAGTCCACCCGCTCCGGGTTGTCGCCCCAGTGGATGCCGGCAAGGTCCGCCTTGGTCAAAAGGCCGTCCTTCACCAGCAGATCCGGGTCGATGAAGTAGGGGTTGCCCGCAAAGGTGGAAAAGCTCTGGTAAGGGCTGTCGCCATAGCTGGTGGGGCCCAGGGGCAGCAGCTGCCAGTAGCGCTGGCCCGCCTTGCGGAGAAAGTCTACGAATTGATAGGCGCTCTTGCCCATGGTGCCGATGCCATAGGGGGAGGGCAGGGAGCTCATGGGCATCAAAATTCCGCTTTTACGCATACGTTTCTCTCTCTTCAAATCATAATCTGTGGCCCCGCAGGGCCACTACCAGTGTACCGCGCCCGCCGTATTCTGTCAATGCTTTCGCCTATCAGAAAATGGCTTCGCCATTTTCTGATAATGGGATAGCAGTCCACTGCGCGCACTCGCTTCGCTCGCACACTTCGTGGCCTGAGAAGTAAAATTTCCGACGCGCGCCAGCGACACCCCGCGAGGGACGAGCGGGTGGTGGAGCCAGTGCCCTTGGGGTGCATGTCGTCGGAAATTTTGATTTCATGGGTTCGCGCCGTCTGCGGCGCGAAATCTGCGATGCTTTTTTCAAAGTGAAAGGGCCCCTGTGGGGCCCTTTCGTTTTTGAATAGTTCAGTTCAGCAGGTTCTCCTGGCTCTCGGGGTCGAAGAAGTGCATCACCTTGCCGCGGAACGTGATGTACAGCCTGGAATCCCGCTGCAGGCCGTGGCGCTGGTCGGGCTCCAGGTCGATGGTGGGCACGCGGACGATAAGACGGGTGCCGTCCTCGGTGACCACGTGCAGGTGCAGCTCGCTGCCCATCATCTCGTTGACCTCCACCGTGCAGGGGATGGCCCCCGGCTGGCCTTCCTTGGCCAGGGTGATGTGCTCGGGCCGCACGCCCAGCAGCACCTCGCCGGTGGGAGCGTGCTTGGCCGCCAGAGCCTCGCTCTTGCCGCCGTCCACCGCCAGCTTCACGCCGAAGGGGGAGACTGTGTAGCCGCCGTTCAGATCCTTCTTCAGCTCGGTGCGCATCACGTTCATCTTGGGCGCGCCGATGAACTCGGCCACGAACAGGTTCTTGGGCATCTCAAACACCTCTGCCGGAGTGCCCACCTGCTGGATGTAGCCGTCCTTCATGATGACGATACGGTCGCCCAGGGTCATAGCCTCGGTCTGGTCGTGGGTCACGTAGATGAAGGTGGTGTTCAGCTTCTGGCGCAGCAGAATGATCTCGGCGCGCATCTGGTTGCGCAGCTTGGCGTCCAGGTTGGAAAGGGGCTCATCCATCAGGAACACCTTGGAGTTGCGCACCATGGCGCGGCCGATGGCCACGCGCTGGCGCTGGCCGCCGGACAGGGCCCGGGGCTTGCGCAGCAGATAGTCGGTGATGCCCAGCACCTCCGCTGCGGCGGTGACCTTCTCGTAGATCTGGTCCTCGGGCATCTTCTGCAGCCGCAGGGAGAAGGCGATGTTGTCAAACACCGTCATGTGGGGGTACAGCGCGTAGTTCTGGAACACCATGGCGATGTTGCGGTCCTTGGGCTGCAGGTCGTTGACCACCTCGCCGTCGATCTCCACCGTACCGTCGCTGATGTCCTCCAAGCCGGCGATCATCCGCAGCGTGGTGGACTTGCCGCAGCCGGAGGGGCCCACGAACACGATAAATTCCTTGTCCTTAATGTCCAGGTCGAAGTCGTGGACGGCCACCACGTTGTTGTCATATACCTTTTTGACCTTGGTCAATTTCACACTTGCCATATCAATTCTCCTTTATTTCCTGTCCGGTTAACCCTTGACGGCGCCGCCTGTCACGCCCTCCACGTAATACTTCTGGAGGCACATGAACAGGATGGTCACCGGTATGGCCACCACCACGCCGCCTGCGCAGAACATGGTGTAGCGCTGGCCGATCATATCCTGTTGCAGCCAGCTGTACATGCCCACCGCCACGTTCATGCCGGCGGAGGTGCCGAAGGAGATGTACCGTGCCAGCACGAAGTCGCCCCAGGGGGCCATAAACGCGGTGAGGATGGTGTAGATAACGATGGGCTTTGCCAGGGGCAAAATGATTTTCCACAGCACCTGGGCCCGGGTGGCGCCGTCCACTCGGGCGGCCTCATCCAGGGACTTGGGGATGGTGTCGAAGAAGCCCTTGGACACGTAGTAGCCCATGCCGGAGGAGGCGATGTACACCAGGATCAGGCCCGGCACGGCGTTGGCCTGGGTGAGCCCCAGGTCCTTCAGCACACGGTAGAGCACGATCATGGCCAGCATGTTGGGGAACATGCCCAGCACCAGCATGAACCGCATCAGCCCCTGGCGCATCTTAAAGCGGAAGCGGGACAGGGTGTAGCTCATGCACAACACGAACACCGTCTGCCCCACGGCGGTAGCCAGGGCGGTGATAAAGGTGTTGAGGTACCATCTCTTAAAGTCGGAGTTCCACAGGGCCACGTAGTTGTCCCAGCCCCACTTCTGGGGGATGACGTAGCCCACCTGCCAGGTGGACTCCACACGGAAGGATTGCAGCACGATGCAGATGAAGGGAATCAGCCACACCACGCTCATCACCACCAGCACGATGTAGATAAGCGTATTGCTGATGTGGGCGCTGGCCCTGAGGCCCATATGACGTTTGTTGCTCATCACTGGAAATCCTCCTCATTCTTGATGCTGGGCAGCACGTTGTACACCACCAGCGAGATGATGGCCACCACCAGGAACACCAGGATACCGATGACCGACGCCATGTAGTACTGGCTCTCGGCGCCCATGGTGATCTTGAACAGCCACGTAATCAGCAAGTCGGTGTAGCCCACGGAGCCCGCCGCGCCGGAGGCCGCCGCGTTGGTAGGCGCGCCGCCGGTGAGCAGATAAATCACGTTGAAGTTGTTGATATTGTTGGTAAAGCTGGTCAGCAGGTAGGGGCCGGTGATGAACAGCATGTAGGGCAGCGTGATCTTGGTGTACTGCTGCCAGGCGTTGGCGCCGTCGATGCGGGAGGACTCGTACAGGTCCGCCGGGATGTTCATCAGAATGCCGGTGGTAATCAGCATCAGGTACGGGATGCCCACCCAGATGTTGATGAGAATCACCATCACCCGGGGCAGCAGGGCGTTGTGGGCCTGGCTGCCCATGAAGTCGATGGCCTGGGTGATCCAGCCCAGATCCAGCAGCAGGCCGTTGACGATGCCGTTCTTGGCGAACATTTTGCTGACGTACAGCAGGGAGATAAACTGAGGGATGGCGATGGTCAGCACCAGCACGGTGCGCCACAGCTTCTTCAGGTAAATGCCTTTTTTGTTGATCATCATAGCCACGAACATGCCCAGGAAATAGTTGGTGAACGTGGCGAAAAAGGCCCAGATCAGCGTCCAGGTTAGGATCTCACCGAAGGTGGCGGAGTAGTTGACGCCGCTGCCGGACCAGGTGAGCATGGTGCGGAAGTTTTTCAGCCCCACCCAGGTGAACAGGGCGTTGTTGTAGCCGTCGTGGGAGCCGTCGTAGTTGGTGAAGGCCACCAGCACCATGAAGATGATGGGCATCACCGTGAACAGGATGATGCCGGTCAGCGGCAGGGCCAGCAGCGTCTTGTGGAACTGGTCGTCCACCATGGACTTCAGGTCCTCCTTGCCCGAGCGCAGCTTCTTGCCGGAGCGGAGGATGTCCTCTGCGATCTTGTTCTGCTTGATGTTCAGCCGCCAGGTGTAGACCAGCGCGATGATGAAGAAAATGGTCAGCACGCCGTAGAGCAGGATCTTGAAGGAGTTGTCGCCGTACACCTTGGTGTAGGCGTCCAGCACGGCGCTGTACTCGTCGTGGGGGCCTATCCGGCCCAGGGAGGACAGCAGGCTCATCCAGTGGCCGCCGCCCATGATCATGTAGAAGATGAAAACCGCCTCAAACAGCAGGAACAAAAGCCCCCGCAGCACCTGGCCACGGGCCATGGAGCCGAAGCCCATGATGAGGAAGGACAGGCGGGTCTTCCAGTCGCCGTTTTTGAAGGTCAGCACGATGTCGGCCAATTCCCGGCCGATGGCGGCAGCCAGGTTTTTGAAGAAGCGCCCGATGCCCAGGCAGCCGTTTTTCAGCGCCACGGGGATGGCGGCGAAAAAGCTGACCAGGCGATACAGGAACTTCTGCCCCTTGGACAGCCGCAGATATTCCAGATCGTTGTATTTTTTCATATCATAGCCCCTTTGAAAAAAGCGGTTGGAGCCAGGTGAATGGCTCCAACCGCTTTCCGTTTATACAGGTTCAGCCAGAATCAGTTTTCGATTGCTCGAAAGGATACTGCTCTTGGCAGTTTACTGGGCGATGAGAGTGACCTCGCCGCTGTCGCCGCTGACCACCAGCTGCACGATGTAGTTGCCGTCAGCCTCCACCACCACGTTCTCGGCGGGGAAGTTCACGTCCCAGGAAGCGCCCTGACGGCACTTCAGCTCATCGCCGGCCTTCAGCTCCAGGACCTCGGACTGGAAGGTGCCCTCAGCAGTCTCGGTCATGGGGAAGTCGGTGTCCCAGTTGGTGCCGCAGAGGGCGCCGATGACGCTCCAGGCGTTGAGCTGCTCCTCGCTCATGTTGAACAGAGCGGAGATAGCGGCCTGGTAGTTGTCCAGAGCCTTCTGCAGGCCGGCCTCGTCGGTGGCGTTCTCCACGTCAGTGCCGATGACCTTGGCGATATCCCACCAGGAGCCGTGGATCTGGCCCTGGGGCACGGAGTACTGGTTCTGCAGCAGCAGAGCGGCCAGCGCGGGGTTGGCCTGCACGGCCTCGTTGCCCTGGTCCACCAGGTTGGAGGGACCCCAGGACACAGCGTTGAAGCGCTCCATCTGGCCCTGCTCGCCGGTCAGATACTGGGCCAGCTTGTGGAGGGCGGCGGACTTGGCGGCGTCGGTCTGGGGCTTGACGCCCATCAGCTTGCAGCCGTTGAAGGAGCCCATGTGATAGCTCTGGCCGTCCACCTCGAAGGAGGGCAGGTCAGTGGCGCCCAGGTTGTCGCCCAGGATGCCGGCCACGGTCTCGTAAGCCCAGGTGCCGGTGACCACGATGGCGCAGCCGCTGTCGAAGCCGGCGCCGTCAGAGGAGCTGAGGTACATGGGGGAGTC
>CAMKGX010000065.1 GCA_946412355.1 uncultured Clostridia bacterium | reverse complement strand
GGCGAGTGATATTGCTTCGCAGTTATATTCGGCTTACGCCGAGTTATATTGCGCTGCAGTTATAATCGCCTGCGGCGAGTGATATTGCTTCGCAGTTATATTCGCCTGCGGCGAGTTATATTGCTTCGCAGTTATATTCGGCTTACGCCGAGTTATATTGCGCTTCGCGCAGTTTTGAGGCGAATATAATATAACTTTGCGGCACAGCCGCAAAATATAACTGTCCCGAAGGGACAATATAACTGTGCCGCAGGCGCAATATAACTGTCCCGAAGGGACAATATAACTGCGCCCCAGGCGCAATATAACTGTCCCGAAGGGACAATATAACTGCCGGCAGAGCGGCAATATAACTTGAAAATAATACAAGCCTTATGCTATGCTTTATCCGAGGTGATTATAATGTCTGACAGCGTTCTCCGCGATAGATCCAAAGAATTTGCCAAGCAGATTGTCATCCTTTGCAGGATGATCAAGCAGGAGCATCGTGAATCCGTCTTGACAAAGCAACTGCTCAGAAGCGGCACCTCAATAGGTGCCAATATTCATGAGGCGCAATACGCACAGGGGACAAAAGACTTCATTTCAAAGTTTGAAATATCCCTAAAAGAAGTATATGAAACAGAGTATTGGCTTGAATTGCTGTTCGAAACCGGATATATGGATGAACAAACGTACAAACCGATTCAAAACAGCTGCGGAGCCATCAGGCGTATGCTTATTTCAACGATTAGAACGATAAAAGAAAAGAACCATTGACAGAAAAACTCCCAATAAACCTAGATTTCCTTTGATAGCTTTCATAAGAAAACCGACCTCATCCACATTATGGGATGGGATCGGTGTTCTGTTTTCTGCTAAATCTCCAGCACATACCGCTCGTAGGCGTTGATGATGGTGGTGTCGCCGTAGTGGTGTACCCGCTCCATGTTGGTGGAGTAGGTGGCGTGGACGTGGCCGTGGATGAAGTATTTGGGATGGTAGCGGTCCATCAGGTCCACGAAGCACTGGAAGCCCCGGTGGGCGTAGTCCTCGGCGTCGCCGTAGCCACGGGCGGGGGAGTGGGTGAGCACGATGTCCACGCCCTTTGTCCGCCACAGGCGGAACCGCAGCTTGCGGATGCGACGGCGCATCTGCCGCTCGGAGAACTGGTGCTCGCCGCCGCTGTAGAGGATGCTGCCGCCCAGACCCATGATCCGCAGGCCCTTAAAGGTGACCACCTTGTCCTCGATACAGTCGCAGCCCTCGGGGGGCTTGGTGGCGTAGATGGCGTCGTGGTTGCCGTGGACGTACAGCACGGGGGCGTGGCCCATGGTCACCAGAAAGCTGAGATACTGGGGCTTTAAGTCGCCGCAGGAGAGAATGAGGTCGATGTCGTCCAGTCTGCCCCGCTGAAAATAGTCCCATAAATAGGGGCTTTCCACGTCGGAGATCAGCAGAATTTTCATAGAATGGGCCCCTCCTTATCCGGGGCGATGGCGTCCCGGTAGATGCCCTGGAGCCGCACCAGCGGCCGGGCCATGGGCAGCAGCTCCTCGTATGCGGGGATGGCGCCGTCCACCGTGTCGCACAGCCAATCCATGGCCAGAATCTCCTCGGGGGCGAACCAGTGGGTGCCGTCGCTGCGGACGGTGCCGTCTTGGGAGCGGATGGGCCGCTCAAAGGGCAGCATGATGCCGTCGGAGATGGTGCGGCGCAGCAGTTCCGTGAGCTGGCGCACCCCCTGGGGCACATCGTCACGCAGCAGGATGCCCACGGCGCCGCTGCGGATGCCCCACCAGTAGTTCACCGCCCGGCGGGAGGCGGAGGCGGCGTCCCAGGAGCCGTCCAGAATGTCACGCACCAGGCGGACGTACACGTTGCCCCAGTGCCAATAGGGGGAGGCCACGGAGTAATACTGCCCGTCCCACACCTGGCACAGGCCCCAGGGCTCCCGCATACGGTCGGGGGTGGGGATGTCCCGGTTGGAGATGATCTCGCAGCCCTCTTTGGCCAGCTCTGCCATGGGGTCCTGGTCCACGCAGGACCAGCGCAGGCGGATGCGGGCCTGGGGGTTGGTCATCTGGGCGCCCAGGGCGAAGGCGTTGATGCTGGCGGGCACGCCGAAGGTGGGGCTGCTGGCCACATAGCCGATTTTCCCGCTCTTGCACAGGGCGCCGGCGATGGCGCCGCTGATGAACTTGCCCTCGTAGACCCGGCTGTAATAGGTGCGCACGCCGGCATAGGGCATGGAGGCGGAGCAGTTGAGAATGCGGATGTCGGGATGCTTGGCGGCGGTCTTGCGGCAGGCGCCGATCATGGAGGGGGTGGTGGCAAAAATCACCTGGGCCCCCTCTGCGGCGGCCTTTTCCATGGCGGCCTCGGTGCCCTCCTCGGTGGCGCCGCCGAGGTAGGTGCGGGCGGTGATCTTGTCGCCCATCACCGCCTCCAGATACTTCCGCCCCACGTCGTGGGCCCGGGCCCAGTCGCTCTCCTCCGGGAGCTGGGAGGTGATGAAGGCCACGTCCAGATGGTCGGGGAACACGGATTTCACAATCCGCGTCAGCACGCTGGGCTCCTTGTCGGAGGCCTCGGTGCTCAGAGCGATGGGGGCGGCGCTGTCGGTCATCTCCACGTCGGGCCACACCGCTTTCAGGGACTTCAACAGCTCGGCGGCGGTGGCGGATTTCAACATCTCGAAGGGATAGACCTTCAGCCAGGTCAGCATGGCGTCGGCCACCGTCATGTGCAGCGTCTCGCCGCCCAGCTTCCGGTAGGCCGACTGGAAGATGGCGTAGGAGGACAGGAAGCGCCGCCGCTCCTCCACCGACCAGACGTGGTCCGGCTCGAAGCCCAGGGCGGCCTGGAGCTTGGCAAAGCTGCCCGCCTTGCGGAAATACACCTGGTACAGCCCGGTGAGCTGCCAGGCGCGCATAAAGTCGTAATACGCCTGAATCTCCCCATCCTCCGACCAGGCGGGAATCAGCCGGATGACGTAGGCGGGGATGGTGGGGGCGTCGTAGCTTTTCAGGACGCTGGTGCGCTTGTTGCCCTCCTGGACGTACAGCTTGCCCAGGTACTCATAGCACTTGATGGGGTCCCGGATGCCCTCATCGCTGAGGTGGGCGGTACACAGCTCGATCCACTTGCCGGCAAACTCGGTGTCCACATCCATGAGGGGCATAAAGTCGGCGGCAAAGGCGGCCTGACGGCCCTCGGTCTTGGTGCCTACAATCAGCTCGGCGGGCACGTTCACCACGCCCAGCTCCACACGGCCCACGGTGGCGGACTCGGCGAGAATATGATCCAGCACGGCAGGGTAGGGGGACACCCCTCTCTGCTGGCATTCCTTCATGGTTTTGCGGCCCCGTTTACAGGCGGCGTTATATTGTTCAATGGCTTCTTTGCGGCTCATGGAATCACCTCTTCGGGGGAAAGGATACCCTATGCCCGGGAGATTGTCAATGGCAATTGTGGACATGGGGGGTAGAGGCGAACCGGCAGAAGGCGTAGGGGCGCATCGCTTTTAAGGAGGACTGGCTGCTTTTTCGCAATCCTGCATTGCATCGGCGCAAGGTTCGTGTTATGATAAAATGGATAAATGGAGGCCGAATGAACGGCAGCGCGAGGGCAGGCTCTGCCCCACGCCGGACAAGGAGGGCGGGCGCGTATGGAACACAAGACCGTGATTTTAGCGGTGGCCGGAAAGGGCGGCGTGGGGAAAACCAGCCTCTCCTCCGCCTTCGTGCGGCTGCTGACGGAGGCCTATCCGGAAAAGCGCATCCTGGCCATTGACGCCGATCCCGCCATCGGCCTGAGCACCGCCCTGGGGGTGGAGGTGCGTGAGACGCTGGACGACATCCGCAAGAGCATTGTGGCCTCGGTGGAGGACGGCGCGCCCCGGGAGGCCATAGAGCTGCTGTCGGAGGCCCGGTACCGGATTTTTGACACCATGGTGGAGGGGCAGGCATTCTCCTTCCTGGCCATCGGCCGGCCGGAGAGCGCCGGGTGCTACTGCAAGGTGAACGCCTATCTCAAGGAGGTCATCAGCCTGCTGAGCCGGGACTTTGACTATGTGGTCATCGACGGGGAGGCGGGCATCGAGCAGATCAACCGCCGGGTGATGGAAAAGGTGACCCACCTGGTGCTGGTCACCGACCCCAGCCGCAAGGGCACGCAGGTCATCGACACCATACGCCGTGTGGCGGACGAGCTGGTGATGTATGAGCGCTGCGGCACGGTGGTGAACCGGCTGACGGAGGCGGAGATGCTGTCCCACATCCGCATGGATGCCGCCGAGCTGCTGGCGGTGATCCCCTCTGACGGCGCCCACGCGCGGAACGACATCGACGGCAAAAGCGTGTTTGACCTGCCGGAGGACAGCCCCATCATGGCAGGAGCCCGCCAGGCCCTGACAAAGCTGGGGCTGCTGCAGGAGTGAGCGGATTTTGGCGATTCAGCCTGATATAACACACAATAGATAAGGAGAAAAAAGATGAAGTATTTCGGCGGTTGTGACGTGGGCTCCACCTACACCAAGGCGGTGATACTGGACGAGACGGGCAGGATCTGCGCGGATACCACCATCCGCAGCAAGATCAATTCCCAGGCCAGCGCGGAGGCGGCGATGACGGAGGTGCTCCACAAGGTGGGGCTCAACAGCTCCGAGGAGCTGGCCTACCTCATCGGCACGGGCTACGGGCGCAACAAGGTGCCCTTTGCGGACGAGAATATCTCGGAGATCTCCTGCCACGCCATGGGCGTACACGTGACCGACCCCACCGTGAAGGCCATCATCGACATCGGCGGCCAGGACGTGAAGGGCATCAGCATCGACACCGACGGCACGGTGAAGAACTTTGCCATGAACGACAAGTGCGCCGCCGGAACGGGCCGGTTTTACGAGGCCATGGCCCGCAGCTTCGAGATGACGCTGCCGGAGTTCTCCGACCTGAGCCTGTCGGCCAGGAACGTGATTCCCATTACGGCCCAGTGCACTGTGTTTGCCGAGAGCGAGGTCATTACCCTGGTGGGCGAGGGCAAGCCCATGGACGAGATCGCCGCCGGCATCCAGATGGCGGTGGCCAAGCGCTGCTTCGTCATGTGCAAGAAGGCCGGCGCCACCGACTCCATCACCCTCACCGGCGGCTGTGCCAAGAACGCGGGATTGAAGCAGGCCATCGAGCGGGTGCTGAAGCTGAAGGTCATCGACCTGAAGACTGACCCCCAGCTGATGGGCGCGCTGGGCGCCGCCGAGTTTGCCCGGCAGAAGGGCCTGGCCAAAGCCTGAGGCGGCAGTGCCTCCGGGCGCTGAAAAACACAGAGGGGCGTGAGGTGCTGCGCTATGGAACTGTATAACCCCATCATTGAAAAGGCCATGTCCCTGGGGGGAGCTTCACGGCCCCGGCGCTATGCCTACGACCCCCGGGACGCCTGGCCGGACACAGGGGCCTTTGAGCTGGTGATGCTGCGGGACGCGGCCTACGAGCTGGGCGGCGGCAGCCACAGCGCGGTGAACTTCACCTGCGTTACCTCCAGCCCCCGGCTCATCGACCGGGATGAAATCCTGGTGTACGGGCCCGACCTGGGGGAAATAGAGGGGGATTGTGACTATGCTCGCATCGCCCTGCTCCGGGTGGGGGAAATCGAAAGCGACGACGAGACGGACACGGAGCAGGCCTACCGGGCCATCCAGGACATGGATTTCGTCAAATACCACGTGTTCCCCAAGGGGTACATGATCCGCACCAGCGCCGAGAGCAGCCGGGAGCAGGTCCGCATCAGCCGGGAGGCCATCCGGGAGGGCGTCAGCTTTCAGCGGATCGGGGCGGATTTCATCCGCCAGTACAAGAAGAACAGCTCCGTGCTGAACGTGAAGATGCTGTTCATCACTGCGCCGGACGGGGATTATGCCGGGGCCGGGCAGCTGGCCAAAAGCGTGAAGGACATCACCCTGTCCCTCACCAAAATCATGGAGGGCATGCCCACCGACTGCGGCTCCTGCCAGCTCAAGCCCATCTGCGACGAGGTGGAGGGCATGAAGGAGCTGCACTTCGGCAAGGAAAAGCACACTGGGGAGTGAGGCACGGCAGCTTTCCACATTTTAGAAAGGGCGGTAGAAGACCATGAGCGAACACAACCACCATCACCATGAGACGGAGCCGCCGGAGGAGACGAAGGTGCTGCTTTCCTATATGCTGCACCACAACCGGCACCACAGCGAGGAGCTTTTGGAGATTGCCGGGCGAGTGGGGGATGAGGCGGCCCGGGCGCTGCTCCACCGGGCGGTGGACAGCCTGGGCGAGAGCAACCGTCTGCTGGCGGAGGCATTGGAGCGGCTGAAGGAGGGGGAGTAACATGTGTCTTTCCACCGTGTATATAGGGCAGGAGCCCCAGCCCATCGCCAAAAACGTGGCCTCCGTCACCATGCGGGAGGGAAAGCTGGTGCTGCGGGATATCATGGGCGTCACCACCGAGGTGGACGCCGAGATCGAGTCTGTGGATCTGATGGAAAACCGCATTTTCCTCCGCCGGAGGTAAGGAACACCCAAAAAGATAAAAAGGCGCCCCTGCGGGGGCGCCTTTTTCATATTGTCAAAAAACGGCGGAGCCGTTTTTTGACAGGCTTAAAAAGCAGCCGGGGAAGACCCCGGCTGCGATGCGTATGGAGGGGAATGGGGAGGGCATTACAGGTGGGTATCCCGCTCAATTTTGTCGTAATGCTTCAGCAGCAGGGGCTCAATGAGGGCGGTCAGCTTCATGTCCAGGTTAAAGAAATACACGGCGAATGTGAGGACGAACAGGCCCACCGCCACCAGGGCCACAATGAGAAGCACTTTCAAAATAATAGCCATATTCCTTCTCCTTTACCACGACTCTTCGTCATGCAGCACCTCCAGAGACGGATCCAGAGGCTCCTCACGCATGACGGAGCGCATATAGTTGTTGATCTGATCCCGAACGCCCTGGCGGGAGATGATGCGGGGGTCGAACAGATCGTGGGACACCCACACCAGGTTGATGCCCAGCTCCCGGGCCCGGTCTTCAAACAGACCGTGCATGCCGTCCAGAGCCTTGCAGCTCATGTGCTCCCACAGGATGACCATGTCGGCGTTGAACTGCTGCGTGAACTCCCACAGCTCGTCCAGCAGCACACGGTAGCCGCCGTGGGTGCGGTTACGCATGATCATGTTCTCGGTGAGCCAGGCCATGTCGTAGATGGCCTGCTCCCGGTTCTCGGGGGTGTCCTCCTCCGCGATGCGCCGGGTGGACACCATGGACAGCATATCTGTCAGGGGGACGATGCCCCAGCAGTTCAGCAGCCACACCAGGAAGTCCATGTAATAATGGGACTGCACGCCCCAGATGATGGCTCTGTGGCGGTATTCCCTGGCGGCCATCTTCTTCTTGGCGAAGGCCTGGCGGGCCAGCTCGGTCAGCTTCCGGTCCGCTTTTTCAAACTCGGGGATCTTGCCGCAGATGGCCATGTAGTTGGTCTCGGTATACAGGGCCAGGTTGGAGCCGAACACCTGGGGATAGGGGGTGCGGTTCATCTCCAGCCACTCCTGGCGGCACTCGGTGGCCACGTTGACCCGGCGGGCGCACTCGAAGTAATGCTTCCAGTCCCACTTCTCGCCGGTGTGCTTCTCGATGAAGGCGATGGCGTTGCGAATCTCCTGGGCGGCGTACTCCTGCACGTCGTCCTCCCGGTGGCGCAGGGGAGCTGCCAGCTGGAACACGGGAATGCCGTCCTCCTGCTCCAGGCGGCGGGAGATGACGCCGTTGCCCAGCAGGGAGCCGTCGCAGGTGGTGTTGCACTGGATGGCGCAGGCGCCCAGCACGGGGGCGTCGTCATCGATGGATACGCCCAGCTCCGCCTCCGGCATGGGACACACGTCGCCGGCCAGGCCGAACTGCTGGGCCAGGTCGATGTAGTGCTCCGCGGCGTGCTGGTTCAGCAGCACGGACACGTAGGTGGAGGGGGTTTCCCGGCTGAGACCTTTCAGGGTGGGGAAGCCCATCATTACCGCGGTCATCTCGTTCTCGTCCACCAGCACCACCTTTTTGGAGAACTCCTTGTCGTTGCCGATGCGGCGGTCACCCCGGAACAGGTTGTCCAGCAGCTTTGCCACGTCGTCGATGATCAGGTCCTGCTCGGTGTGGCACATCCGCAGGTATTCGCCCCGCAGGCCCTGGGTGTGGCGGTCCACCATCATGGGCACGGCCAGATAGTTGGCCA
>CAMKGX010000064.1 GCA_946412355.1 uncultured Clostridia bacterium | reverse complement strand
GAAAAAAGCCCGGCTGGTGTGCCGGACTTCCAACCAAATTTATTGTAATAGGAGGTTACGCATTATGCCAAAGAAAAGAATTCTGAATTTCAACTATAACATGGTGACGATCAAGGGACATCAGTACTACAAGGCTTATGTCCAGAACGCCGATGAAAAGATGGTCATCGTTTACGGGAAGACTATCGAAGAACTCTGCCAGAAGGTTGATGATGCCCAACATCGTTCTGAAGAGGACGCCAAATACAGATATGCACCTACTGTGAAGGAATACGCGGAAAAATGGCTGCTGATGCAGTCTGCAAATGTCCGGACAACAACGCTGATTGATTATACGTCCAAAGTTAAGCGGCATATTATAGCCCCTCTCGGTCATATGAAGATGACAGAAGTAACTGCGGACGATATCAAGATGGCCCTTGTGCCGGTCTCCAAGAAATCCGCGTCGGTCTTCAAATCCGTCAACATCCTTCTGAAGTGCATTTTCAACTCGGCTGAGGACAGCAAGATCATCCGCTATAACCCCACGAGGTTTCTATCCACAAAAGGCGGCGGGGTCCCGCAGAAAGAGCGTGAGTCGCTCTCCGACGAGCAGGTCGAAAAGCTTCTGGATACGATCCGGGATCTGCCTCCCTATGTTTTTGTCATGATAGGCCTGTATGCTGGCCTTCGCCGGGAAGAGATCCTGGCACTCAAATGGGACTGTGTGTTCCTGGATACGGATACGCCTTACCTGCTGGTCCGCAGAGCCTGGCATACAGAGAGCAACAGGCCGATCATCATGACGGATCTTAAGACGAAGGCAGCAAGGAGAGACATTGCTATCCCGGAACGTTTGGCTGAATGTCTCAGGGAAGCCAAAGCTGCTTCGACATCAGAGTATGTCATCGCCAACGACAACGGGGAGCCTTTGTCGTATTCACAGTTCAAAAACCTCTGGCGGTTTATCATTGTCCGGACGGCGAAACCCAGGATTGCCAAAAAGAAAGTCGGCGGGAAGTACGTGAAGTATACGCTCTATCCCGAACTTGGCGCGATGGCAAAGAACAATGGCAAGGTCCAGTACGTCCTGGATTTTGAAGTGACGCCTCATCAACTCCGCCACACGTATATCACGAATTTGATCGCTGCCGGTGTTGATCCGAAGACGGTTCAATACCTGGCCGGTCACGAAAACAGCAAGATCACGATGGACATTTACGCGAAGGCAAAATACAACAGGCCGGAGGATGTAGCGCCGGCACTCGCGGATGCCTTTGCCATGTGGAATGCGTAATTCAAAATCAGAGAAATCAGAGCGGGGATCGGGGACAAGCCCAGGATCCTCGCTCTTTCTTTATACGTCAGGGTGACATCCTTGCGAAAGCTTCGGTGTCACATAAGAATGTAATCAGTCCATAACGGATAGAATCTACCAAGGAGGAACATACAATGGAAAACAAACAGGATGTCCAGCCCACCTTCTCACGGGTGATGATCAAGGGGATCCCTTATTACCGGACCCGCATCAAAGATGCAGACGGCAAACGTGTCAGCCTGTATGCCAGAACGGAGAAAGAGCTGGCTGTTAAGCTTGCTATGGCAAGAGGTGTGATAGAAGACGCCAGATTCCGCAAGTACAATCCAACCGTTGCCGAATACACTGAGAAATGGCTGGTCATGCAGTCGGCTCATATTCAGCCCACGACGCTGGAAGGCTATGCCTACGCTGCGAGGAAATACATAATCGAACCGCTTGGCGATATGTATATGTCTGAAGTCACGGCTGATGACATCAAGCTGGCGATGGTGTCGGTTTCAAAGAAATCTGAAGCTGTTTATAGCACCGTGAATATGCTGTTCAAGAGCATTTTCTACTCTGCAGAGTACAGCAACCTGATCGAGGACAATCCCACGAAAAAGCTGAATGCCAAAGGCGGGATTCCCAAAAAAGTCAAGGAACCTTTGACCGATGCTCAGGTCAAAACGCTTCTGGATACGATCCGGGGTCTTCCGCCTTATGTGTTCGTTATGATCGGTCTGTATTCCGGGCTGCGCCGCGAGGAGATCCTCGGCCTACAGTGGGACTGCGTGTTCCTCGATGCTCCCGCGCCCTACATCTCCGTGAGAAGGGCCTGGCACGAGGAAAGCAACAGGCCGGTGATCAATACCGAACTGAAAACAAAGTCTGCCAGAAGGGATGTCCCTATCCCACAGGTTCTTGTGGACTGTCTCAGAGAAGAGAAAGAAAAGTCGATCTCGGAATACGTGATCGCTGACAGCGAAGGGCAGCCGCTTTCCTATTCTCAGTTTGTCCGAATCTGGAACTACATCAAAGTTCGCAGCACCGGGGAAAGGACGCTCTACAAATACGTGAATGGCCAGTCCATCAAAAAGAAGGTTACGCTGGAGCTCGGGCAGAAGTGCAGGAACAAGCCGAGCATTGTTTACACTATCGATTTCCCAGTAACGCCCCACCTGCTGCGCCACACGTATATCACGAATCTGATCCACGCTGGAGTGGATCCCAAGACGGTCCAGCACCTGGCAGGGCATAAGAACAGCAAGGTTACCATGGACATTTACGCAAAGGTGAAGTATAATAAGCCCGAAGAGCTGAGTGCTGTAGTCAATGAGGCGCTTGAAAAGTGAATAGAGGGTTTATATGCTGTTTTGCCCTCTTAGTTAACAGTGGGGCTAACGATAATGCCGGGAAGCTGAAAAGCCTGTAATTACAAGGGATTGAGAGTGTGACGGTGCTTGAGTACGGTCTGAAGGCCGCCCGTCGGGCACCGCAGTTCTCCAAGCGCTGAACGATTATATTGTGTTACCAACAAGCACCCGCTTCTGCGGGTGCTTGTTTTTTTGTGGGGGCGGCTTTTGGAGATACCCTGCGTCTCCAAAAATGTAAAGTTAACTTGACACGATAGAGCCTTTGTGCTATCCTGCAGGATGGAAAGTGAATTTGTCATTTGAGAGAGGACGTCTATGAAAAATCGTCTGGAGGAATTGCGAAAGCGCAGACAAATCACCCAGGAGGAGCTGGCCGAGGTGCTGGAGGTGTCGCGCCAGACCATCGGGTCGCTGGAAAACGGGCGCTACAACCCGTCCATCCTGCTGGCGTTCAAAATATCCCGGTATTTTGGACTGCCCATTGAGGAGATTTTCATTTACGAGGAGGGGGAAGAAGCATGAATGAGCAGAACAACGCTTACAAAAAGCGCGGCATGATTTGGCTGATCGCGTACTTGGTAAGTGTGGCGATTACCGCTCTGCTATTTGGCTGTCTCAAAAACAACTGGTCCGCCGCAATCGGCGCGTGGGTTGGCGGCATTGGCATACTGGGCCGTTTTTGGGCGCTGCGCCGTATGACGCCGGAGCAGTTCGAGGCATACCGAAAAAAAGAGAAAATGGACAACGACGAGCACGCAACGCTGATTGCTTTGAAAAGCTGCCGGGCGGCCCTCTGGGTAATGATGCTTGCCGCCAGCGCGGCGTTCATCGTGATTGCCCTGTTCTGTGATAACGACCTGGCCATGTGGCTGGCGCTGGGCCTTTTGCTGTTGGGCTGCGCCGCGCTGTTCATTGCCCGCAAGGTCTACAGCGAGGAGCTGTGAGGAGGCAAGGGCATGAAACAGTTACGAGGAGGGGGAAGCATGAGCGAGCAGGATAAGGCGTACAGAAAGCGCGGCATGAGCTGGCTGATTGGCCTTTTTGTGCTGGCGGCACTTTGCACGGTGCTTTTTGTCTTCTTTGCGGACAAATGGTACATTACGTTTTCAATGGCGTTCAGCGGCGGCCTGATGATGTCCATAAATTTCATCAAGCTGCGCCGCATGACGCCGGAGCAGTTCGAGGCGCTTCAAAAACACGCAAAAATGGACAACGACGAGCGCACGGTGACAATCGTCAACAAAAGCTTTGCTGACGCGTTCTTTGCCATGCTGCTGGGCGGCATCGTGCTATTCTGTGCGTTGCTCTATACGGATAATTCCGCCGCGGCGTGGTCCGTGTTCGGACTGGTGGCGCTGGGCGTCGTCGTGATGCTGATTTCCCACAAGGTCAACAGTGGGAAAATGTGAGGAGGCAAGGACATGAAGCAATATAAGTATCGCGGCTGGCCGTATGTGGTTTTAATCGTGCTGATGGTAATCCCCACCGTCATTGCCGCCGTTATTGCCCATCGAGGACATAATGACAGCGCTCTGCCCTGGAGCACGCTGCTGGTTGTCCTGACGGCAACCGTTCCCCAGCTCGTCGAGCAGCGGCGCATGACGGAGGCCCAGTGGCGCGCGCAAAACGACGAGCGCCGCCAAACCATCGCAGGTAAATCGGCGGTCGCCGCCTGCCTTGCGGGTGCTCTGGCGATACTCGGAGGGGTGCTCTATCTCGCCCTCCGCGACCCAGAAAACATGACTGCGTGGATTTTACTTTCGGTGGTCCTGATGGCGTCGGCATTGGCCTATGGGATTGCAACGTATGTGTTGGGCAAGAAGATGTGAATGCTTTTTCCCACAGGGGCCGTTTGTGAAAAGCAGGCGGTTATCCCACATCCATCCGTTGCCCCACATTCTTTCATAAAAAACATCCCGCCGGGGGTTTTCCTGTCCGGCGGGATGTTTTTTCGTTTCAGTTATTCTTTTTTCCGCGAAAAGGGGTTGACGAATTTATCGTTCCATTTGATGCCCTTCGAGTTGGTTTCCAGGCCGAAGATGGACTTGGTCAGCCAGAACAGGGCCGCCACCACCAGCAGGGGGATAAGGCAGGAGGTGACGATGAGCACCGCCACCGCCTCGATGAACTGGCTCAAGGTGGTCTCCACCTTTTCGGGCACGGAGGTGACCCCCTGCTTCACCTGCTCCACCGTCTCCTGGGCCTGCTGGATGAGCCGCTGCCACCAGCTCTGCTGGGGCGCCTCCGGGGCGGGCTCCTCCGCCGGCAGGTCGCCGGTGATGTCCTCCGCCGCCGACTGGGGGGCGTTGAGGCTTTGGGCGATGGCGTCGGAATAGGTGTTCTCAATCATCTGCCCGGCCTTGACGCTGACGGGCACCAGAATGAAAATCGCCAGGCCGAAGGCCGCCAGACGCAGGGCGATATTGCGGCAGACGTTAGACTTGACGAAGCAGTCCGCCATCATGGCAAGGCAGGCCAGGGGGATGAGGATATAGAAGGTCAGGGCGCCGGTGAGGGTAATCAGGTATTTTTCCAGGAAGATGGCGCAGACAATCAGCAGGAAGTAGGAGCTTAAATCCGCCAGCTTTTCCGCGATGGGGGTGGCTACGTCGCCGGGGATGGCGGTGATGGCCACGGAGGCGGCGGTGGCGGCCCCGGCCAGCTCGGTGACGGTGACCTTTTTGCCGTCCAGGTAGGCGATGGAATTGGGATAGGTCTCCACCTTGGCGAAGTGGCGGCCCAGGACGAAGATGGACACAAGGGCCACCGCCAGGGGGATCAGCAGCCGCAGGGTCAGTTTGGTATTACGGGACATGATAATGCCTCCCTTCGGATGAAAAAAGTTTCATTTCGGACACATTATACAGTAACCGGGCGGATTTGGCAACCCGGCGGGCCGGGGGAGACATTTTTTGCCCCTTTCGCCCCTTTGGGCATGGACAATCCGCCGCGGCGCTGTTATAATGACCACAATATGGAATCAGGAGGGCGGATATGACCTGCTTTGGCGCCGGAAAAGCCACGTCCATGTGTACCATGGGCGGGTGTTGCTGCGCCCGGAGATAGGCATCCGCTGACCGGGCGGCGCGTGGCGCGCCGGGACGGAGGGTGCCGGGCACCTTCCGTTTTTTTGCGCTTATACTGGATAAGGGAGTGTTTTTCATGGCGAAAGTGACGTCGTTAAGTGAACTGGTGGGCCGCACGCCCCTGCTGGAGGCCCGGCGGTACGCCGCGGCCCGTGGGCTGGAGGCCGTGCTGTACGTGAAATTGGAGAGCGCCAACCCCGCAGGCTCCGCCAAGGACCGGGTGGCGTTGGAGATGATACGGCAGGCAGAGGCGGAGGGCCGGCTGCAAGAGGGCGGCACCATCATCGAGCCCACCTCCGGCAACACCGGCATCGGTCTGGCGGCCATGGCGGTGAGCCGGGGCTACCGGGTGATACTCACCATGCCGGACAGCATGAGCGCCGAGCGGATGGCCCTGCTGCGGGCCTACGGGGCGGAGCTGGTGCTGACCCCCGGCAAAGACGGCATGGCGGGGGCCATCGCCAAGGCGGAGGCAATCTGCGCCGCCACGCCGGGCAGCATCATCGCAGGCCAGTTTGACAACCCCGCCAACCCCGCCGCCCATTACGCCACCACCGGCCCGGAGATCTGGGCCGACACCGAGGGCAAGGTGGACATCTTCGTGGCCGGGGTGGGCACCGGCGGCACCATCAGCGGCACGGGGCGGTATTTGAAAGAGCGCAAGCCCTCGGTGGAGCTGGTGGCGGTGGAGCCCGCCGCCTCCCCCCTGCTCAGCGGCGGCCAGGCCGGGCCCCACGGTCTCATGGGTATCGGGGCCAACTTCATTCCGAAAAACTACGACGCCAGTCTCATTGACCGGGTCATCACCGTCCGGGAGCAGGACGCCTACGCCGCCGCCCGGCTGCTGACAAAGACCGAGGGCGTGCTGTGCGGCATCACCTCCGGCGCGGCGCTGTGGGCGGCGGAACAGCTGGCCCGCCGGCCGGAAAACCGGGGCCGCCACATTGTGGCGCTGCTGCCCGACACCGGGGAGCGGTATCTCTCCACACCACTGTTTCAGGAGGACAAATAAGATGTACGATCCCTACATTCGCCGTGCGGCGGAGGCCATGGCCCAGACCATGAGCGAGGCCCGGGTGCCCATGTACGGCGCACGGGTGCGGCTGCCCGACCGCAAGGCCATTGAAGAATTGATCCGGGAGATGCGGAAGCTGATGTTCCCCGCCTATTTCGGCGACGCAGCGCTGATGACCCTGGACGCCGCCGACTATGCGGCGCTGCTGCTGGAGCGGATTGAGACCGCGCTGCAGCGGCAGATCGCCCTGGCGCTGCCGGAGGAGGAGATCGACCGCAGCTCCGCCACCGCCCGGGAGGTAGTGGAGCAGCTGCCCCGCATCCAGCAGCAGCTTTTGACCGACGTGGACGCCTTTTTTGAGGGCGACCCGGCGGCCCAGAACAAGGAGGAGGTCATCTTCGCCTATCCGGGCCTGTTCGCCATCTTCGTCTACCGCATCGCCCACGAGCTATTTTTGCGCCATGTGCCCATCATCCCCCGGATTATGACCGAGTACGCCCACAGCCGCACCGGCATCGACATCCACCCCGGCGCCGCCATCGGCAGCTATTTCTTCATCGACCACGGCACCGGCGTGGTCATCGGCGAGACGTCGGAGCTGGGGGACCACGTGAAGCTGTACCAGGGCGTGACCCTGGGCGCCCTCAGCACCCGGGGCGGCCACGGCGCCATCTCCGGCAAGCGCCACCCCACCGTGGAGAGCGACGCCACCATCTACTCCGGCGCCTCCATCCTGGGGGGCGACACCGTCATCGGCCAGGGGGCCGTGGTGGGGGGCAACACCTTCCTTACCCACTCCGTGCCGGCGGGAATGCGGGTCATCAACCGCACGCCGGAGCCGGAGCTGCGAATGCCCCACAGCAAGGATTGACATATGTTACACAGAAAAAAGGACTGCCCCCGGGCAGTCCTTTTTTGTCCATAAGCGGCATAGCCGTTTTGGGACAGGCTCATCAGGATTCTTTCATCCCGCCGTGGCGGGGCAGGTCGCCTTTTTCCAGCTTCATCTCGCCCCAGGCCCGGGGCAGGCCCGGCGCGATGAGGGGAAAGAGGTTCTCCGTGTCGGCGGTGGGCTGGATGTTGTAGGTGCCGTAGCGGTTGACGATGTCGAAGGTGCTGTCCACCGGGGCGTGGAAGGGGTGGATGTCGGGGGCGCGGTCAATGGGCTTTCGCTTTGCCATAAAAAATCACCTCGGCGGTAGTATGCCGCCGGGGCGATGGCGCTATTCATTTTTTATAGATTTCCGCGTCGAAATCCCGGACCACGTCGCCCAGTTTTTCATCCCGGACGCAGACCACGTTGGTCTCGTCGAAGGCCAGGCGCATGGCGAATTCCTTGGCCTCCTGTATGTCATCGGTCTGGAAGAAATCCCGGAACGCCGGCTCGCTCTCAAGCCGCCACAGCACGTGGAAACGGAAGGTCTGATAGGGCATGGCGCATCCTCCTCACAAGGTGACTATTTTGATTATAATACGGCGCAGCGGCAAATGCAACGGTGGGATTTGCCAAAAATGGAGGGTATCTTTCTCCGAATTGTCTATGGTGAAAAAGTGGGAAAAGGCTTTATTCTCACCACTATATGTTGTATAATGGCCCGTGTTTGATTTTTCGGGAGGGAGTGAAATCCGGGATGAAGATGGGATTTGACAACGACAAATATCTGGCCCTGCAGGCCGAGCACATCCGCGACCGCCGCAGCCAGTTCGGCGACAAGCTGTATCTGGAGTTCGGCGGCAAGCTGTTTGACGACTATCACGCCAGCCGGGTGCTGCCGGGGTTCCAGCCCGACAGCAAGATCCGCATGCTGGCCACCATGCAGGACGAGGTGGAGATCATCATCGCCATCTGCGCCGCCGACATTGAGAAGAACAAGATCCGGGGCGACCTGGGCATCGGCTACGACGACGACGTGCTGCGGCTGATGGACAGCTTCCGCCAGCTGGGCTTCTTCGTGGGCGGCGTGGTGATCACCCAGTACGCCGGGCAGAGCGCCGCCGACGCCTTCATCAACCGCCTGGCCGCCCTGGGCGTCAAGACCTGGAAGCACTACCCCATCGCCGGTTATCCCTCCGACGTGGCCCACATCGTGTCCGACGAGGGCCTGGGCCGCAACGAGTACATTGAGACCAGCCGCCCCATTGTGGTGGTGACGGCACCCGGCCCCGGCAGCGGCAAGATGGCCACCTGCCTGAGCCAGCTCTACCACGAGAACAAGCGGGGCATCAAGGCGGGCTACGCCAAGTATGAGACCTTCCCCATCTGGAACCTGCCCCTGAAGCACCCGGTGAACCTGGCCTACGAGGCCGCCACCGCCGACCTCAACGACGTGAACATGATCGACCCCTTCCACCTGGA
>CAMKGX010000063.1 GCA_946412355.1 uncultured Clostridia bacterium | reverse complement strand
CTCACCACCGGCAAGGTCTACTGGAACGTGCTGAACAAGGAGCGGCGGGGCGAATACCTGGGCTCCACGGTGCAGGTCATTCCCCACATCACCAATGAGATCAAGGACTTTGTCTACCGCGTGGGACGGGAGACCGGGGCTGACGTGGTCATCACCGAGATCGGCGGCACTATCGGGGATATTGAGGGTCAGCCCTTCCTGGAGGCGGCGCGGCAGGTGTCGCTGGAGGTGGGGCGGGAGAACAGCATGTTCATCCATGTGACGCTGGTCCCCTTTCTCTCCGGCTCCAATGAGCACAAGTCCAAGCCCACCCAGCACAGCGTCAAGGAGCTGCAGGGCATGGGCATCCACCCGGACATCATCGTGCTGCGCTGCGATGAGCCGCTGGAGCCCTCCATCTTCCAAAAAATCGCCCTGTTTTGCAACGTGACGCCGGAGTGCGTCATCGAAAATAGGACGCTGGGATGCCTGTATGAAGCGCCGCTGATGCTGGAAAAGGCAGGCTTCTCCGGCGCAGTGTGCAAACGGCTGGGGCTTGCGTGCGCAGACCCGGAGATGGACGAGTGGGCCGTCATGGTGGAGAAAACCAAGACGGCTTCCCGGCAGGTAACCATCGGCCTTGTGGGGAAATACACCCAGCTGCAGGACGCCTATCTCTCGGTGGCCGAAGCTCTGCGTCACGCAGGGTATGATAAGGATGCCCACGTGGACATCCGCTGGATAGATTCGGAAGCATTGACGCCCGGGAATGCTGCGGAAAAACTGGCGGGGCTGTCCGGCATACTCGTACCGGGCGGCTTCGGGGACCGAGGGATTGAGGGCATGATTCTCGCCGCCCAATACGCCCGGGAGCACGCCCTCCCCTATTTGGGCATCTGCCTGGGCATGCAGGTGGCCGTCATCGAATTCGCCCGGCACAAGGCAGGGCTGCCCGACGCCAACTCCGGCGAGTTTGACGGGGGATGCCCCCATAAGGTCATCGACTTCATGCCCGGCCAGAGCGACCGCATCGACAAGGGCGGCACGCTGCGCCTGGGCGCCTATCCCTGCCGCATCCTGCCCGGCACCACCCTGGCCCGGTGCTACGGCAGGCCGGAGATCTCCGAGCGCCACCGCCACCGCTACGAGTTCAACAACGAATATCGCCAGGCGCTGACCTGCGCAGGTCTTACGCTCTCCGGTCTGTCGCCGGACGGGACGCTGGTGGAGGCCGTGGAGCTGGGCGACATGCCGTTTTATGTGGGCGTGCAGTATCACCCGGAGTTCAAGAGCCGCCCCAACAGACCCCACCCGCTGTTCTGCGGCCTGGTTGAGGCGGCGCTGCAAAAGGAGACGCAGTTTGGAGCGCAAGCAATATGCCAGGGACAGCTTTATACCACGGGCAGGATACACCCCGCTCATGGGATAAAGCCTTTTCAGCACTTATGATGCGTATACGCATTTTGGCGAGACGTCAATTTCTTCCGATGCATTTTGAATGGCAGCCGTTCTGTCCACAGTAAAACCTCCCCTGGCTTTGACTATATGAAAACAGCACGGCAGGAATACGGCCGCGCTGTTTTCACCTTTGATTAGAATTCGAGGTTCTTGTCGGTTTCCTTGGAGAACACGTGGGCCACGTTGCCGCCGAAGGTGAAGTGAACAGTGTCGCCCAGGTTGTAATTGCCCTTCATGTCGATGGTGGGCACGATGATGATCACGTCGCGGCCGTCGGCGTTCACGTGCAGGTGGACGCTGGAACCCATCATTTCCGCCACGTCCACGCGGGCCTTGATACCCTCGTCGGCCACGTCGGTGTGCTCGGGACGGACGCCCAGGGTGATGGGCTGGGACTGGACGTTGTTCTTCAGCAGGCGCTCTTCCTTCTCGGCAGCCAGCTCCACCTTGATGCCGCCTACTTCCACAAAGTACTTGTCGCCCTCGCGCTTGAGCTGGGCGTCAAAGAAGTTCATGACGGGCATGCCGATGAAGCCGGCCACGAACAGGTTGGCGGGATGGTTGAACACGTCCTGGGGCGTGCCGATCTGCTGGATGTAGCCGTCCTTCATGATGACGATACGATCGCCCAGGGTCATGGCCTCGGTCTGGTCGTGGGTCACGTACATGAAGGTGGTGTTGATGCGCTGGCGCAGCTTGATGATCTCGGCGCGCATCTCGTTACGCAGCTTGGCGTCCAGGTTGGACAGAGGCTCGTCCATCAGCATGACCTTGGGGTCACGGACGATGGCGCGGCCGATGGCCACACGCTGGCGCTGGCCGCCGGACAGGGCCTTGGGCTTGCGCTCCAGATACTGGGTGATGTCCAGAATCTCGGCGGCCTCACGGACCTTCTTGTCGATGACGTCCTTGGGCTCCTTGCGCAGCTTCAGGGAGAAGGCCATGTTGTCATACACGGTCATGTGAGGATACAGGGCATAGTTCTGGAACACCATGGCGATATCGCGATCCTTGGGGGCCACGTCGTTCATGACCTTGCCGTCGATGATCAGCTCGCCGCCGGAGATCTCCTCCAGGCCCGCCACCATGCGCAGCGTGGTGGACTTGCCGCAGCCGGAGGGGCCGACCAGCACGATGAACTCCTTGTCCTTGATGTCCAGGTTGAACTCCTGCACCGCCACCACGCCTTCGTCGGTGATTTGCAGGTTTACCTTCTTCTTCTCGGGTTCATCGGCCTTTTTCTTCTTGGATTTCTTTTGCTCGCCGCTGACGAAGGGGTACACTTTCTTGATGTTTTTCAGCTGAACAGATGCCATTGCGCACTCTCCTTTATTATTCTTTCACGCCGCCAAGGGCCACGCCAGCGATGATAAATTTGGACAGGAAGAGATAAACGATAATGATCGGGACAATGGCCACGGTGATCATCATGTAAATCTTTCCCATGTCAAAATTCATATAGTCCGCGCCGCGAAGGGCCGCGATCAGGATTGGGACGGTCATCTTATCCTTGGATTGGAGAACCAGAGCCGGGACGAAGTAGTTGTTCCAGGAGCCGACAAAGGTGAAGATCGCCTGCACTGCGATCGCCGGCTTCATGATGGGCAGAACGATGCGGTTGAAGGTACTATGCAGCATTGAAGAGCGCATAACGGAGATAGCGCGATTCTCTTTTCTCCATGCGGGTTTAGAAGAAACAGACAGGAGCTTTCACACTCCCGCCTGTCCTCATGTGCTTATATTTCTTTCATCGTTCCCTCTGTCAGCACATCGATCATGATCTTGATTGCTAGGCGAAACGCGTAGATAAAGGTTTATACAAGTTAAAGCTATAAAAGGAACTTAACTCACGCCCGCGGTACTTCAAATTCATGTTCGCATATGCCGGATCCTCATGGCAACCACTGAGAACATCAAACTCAGATTCTTGAAGTGAATTCCAAGCAGGCATTATCGGTGAATTCTCCATGCTATTATAGTTGCCCTTTGCTACTCCAGACTCCGTCGTTGGCAATATGCTTTCGGCGTGCAGCCAAAATGCTTTTTGAACGCCCGGTAAAAGCTGGTTCGATCCGAAAAACCAACTTCCAACGCAATATCTTCCACCGAAGCGGCCCCGGCCTTGAGCATACGGGCCGCTTTTTCCATGCGCAGGCGCGTCTGCAGCTGCGTGAAGCTCTCCCCGGTGCAGTCCTGAATGATGCGGATGACCTGTCGGCGGCTGTAGCCGAATTTCGCGGCCAGTTCTTCCAGCGAGGCATCCGCAAAACGCGCTTCCAGCTCCGTGAGCAGGGCGGCATATTCCGGCTTCCAACGAAAAACGCTGTGTTTCGAGATCCGGGCCGTTTCTTCATGCTCCTGCAAAAGCGCCAGAAAGAAGCTGCTCATGAGGGAATTGAGCAGCGGCGAACTGTATTTCCCGCCTTTGCTGTACTCCCGGAGCAGAGAGAGCATCAGCGCTTCGATTTTCACGTCCCCGCCTGTTTCAAAGCGCAGATACTGCACCCCGCCCTCGCCGCTCAGCGCCTGCCAGAAAAAGCGGGACATCAGATTCTGCTCGCTCAGATGGGCCCAGAACACCTGCGCAAAGGTGCTTTTGCGGATCAGGCAGAAGTGGACGCAGCAATCGTCAGACGGGCAGGAGCAGGCCTTTTTCGTTCCGGGAGGGATCAGCAGAACGGAGCCGGGACCCAGCGTGATCTGCTCCTTATCAAAATACACCGGGCAGGTGCCGGCGTACACGTAGTACAGCTCAAAGTAATCGTCCGTCCGCCAATAGGCCGGGAGATAGCGCAGAAAAACCCCGGCGGAGATGTCCTGCGCTTCCAGAAAGAAGCTGCTTTCGGCGGAGCTTTGCACCAGGGTGGAGAGCTTTGCGCGGTTTTCCCTGTCCCCGTCGCCGGAAAGCAGACTCCGGCCGAGGGCGGCGATCTCGCCGCCCTGCAGCATGGGCGGAAGCGGGATCTCACCCAGATCGTTCCCCTCGTTGTGGCCGAAGTTCTCCGCCATCCAGAGCATATATTCCGCCATCTCCCGGGCAGTCAGCACCCGGCTCTGCACGTCGGGGCGGCGCTGCCAGCAGCCCTTCAGCCCCGTCTCAATGACAGACATTTGGGGATGATGGAGCCTGTCCAGCGCCAGTTGATAGTCTGAAAGATTCATTACGTTCTCCCTTTTTATCGTGTCACTTTCAGCAACAATTCTTGTCACATAGTGTAATAGACTTCCCGCTTTTTTTCAAGTACAATCAAAGCAGAATCAAAAATGGGAGCAGTGTTTATGAAGGTATTGAATTTCGGCTCGCTGAATCTGGACTATGTGTATCGGGTGGAGCATTTCGTGCAGCCGGGCGAAACGCTGAGCGCCATGTCACAGGCGGTCAACCCCGGCGGCAAAGGGCTGAATCAGTCCATTGCGCTGGCCAAGGCTGGGGCGGTGGTCAGTCACGCGGGCTGTCTCGGCCTCGGCGGCGAAGCGCTTGGCGAGCTGCTGCAAAAGAGCGGTGTGGACACCGGCTTCCTGCATTTCACGGACAGCATCCAGGGCAACGCCGTCATCCAGGTAAACGCCGAGGGGCAGAACTGCATTCTGCTATTCGGCGGCTCCAACCATTGTGTCACCGACACGCAGGTGACGGAAACGCTGGCGCATTTCGCAGAGGGAGACTATCTGGTGCTTCAAAACGAGATCAATCATCTGCCCCTGATCGTGGACGAGGCGTATCGCCGCGGCATGAAGATCGTGCTGAACCCTTCCCCGTACAACGAAAAGCTCCGGGCCGTGGATTTCGGCAAGCTCCACTGGCTGCTGGTCAATGAAGTGGAGGCCGCGCAGCTCTCCGGCAGCAAGGAGCCGGAAGCGGCGTGGCGGAAGCTGCATGAGCAATACCCGCGACTCAATCTGCTGGTCACGTTGGGCAGCGAGGGCAGCGTTGCCTTCACGGTAAAGGGGACGGTGCGGCAGGCGGCCTTTCCGGTCAAGGCGGTGGACACCACCGCGGCGGGCGACACCTTCACCGGTTACTTTATCGCCGGGCTGATGGAGGGGCGCAGCCTGCAAGATTGCATGCGGCGGGCCAGTATGGCGTCCGCCATCAGCGTGACGCGCACCGGCGCGGCGACCTCCATCCCTGAGAGAGAAGAAGTCGAAAAAGCCTTGGAGGGAAGAACATGAAAGCCATCAACTTAAAAACCGCCCATCTGAAAAACCCGCTGGGGATCGACATCCGCAAGCCCCTGTTGACCTGGACGTGCGAGGGCGACATACGGCAGACCGCCTATCAGATCAGCGCCTTTGCCAAGGGCAAGGAGATATGGAACAGTGGCAAGGTGGAAAGCGCCGCCATGCAGGCGGTGTACGAGGGCCCGGCGGAGAGCCGGATGCGCGTGGAGTGGACGATCCGCCTGTGGGATGAAAACGGCATCGAGGGCAAAGGCGCGGCAGCGTGGTTCGAATACGCCCTGCTGCATCAGTCCGACTACAAGGCCAGATGGATCAATCCGGAGAGTGAAAAAATCGACCCGAAAAAGCGGCAGCCCGCCTCCGTGCTGAAACGGGAATTCACCCTGGACAGCATCGAGAATGCCCGCATTTATGCCACGGCCCACGGCATCTATGTGCTGCGCGTCAACGGCAGACGCGTGACGGAAAACGTCCTCACCCCCGGCACCAGCGAATACTGGTTCCGCCAGCCGGTGCAGACCTTTGACGTGTCGGACGATCTGACCGTCGGCAAGAATACCATCGAGGTCACCCTGGGTGACGGCTGGTGGCGCGGCTGCAACGGCAATACCGGCACCGTCAATGTGTTCGGCACGGATATTGCCCTTCTTTTGCAGCTGGAAGTAAACGGAGAGACCAAGCTCGTCTCCGACGACATGTGGCTGGCCGCCCAGGACGGGCCGGTGCGCTTCAACGACCTGCAGCTGGGCGAGCGTATGGACGCCCGGATGGAGCCGAAAAACTGGCATTACGCCAAGGTCGAAAGCTTCGGCTATGAAAACCTTGTCTGCGCCAATACCCTACCGCTAAAGGAAAAGGAGAGCTTCCCGGCCAAGCTCATCCATACCCCCTCCGGCAAAACCGTGCTGGACTTTGGGCAGAACATGGCGGGCTATGTCTCCTTCAAGTTGAATGCAAGTGCCGGGCAGACCATCAAAATGACCCACGGCGAATACATCGGCGCGGACGGAGAGTTCTCTGACCAAAACCTCCAAACCGTCGGGCGCAAAACCGGCGAGCTGCATCAGGTGGTGGAATACATCTGCAGGGACGGCCTCAACGAATACACGCCCACGCTGTGCATCTTCGGTTTCCAATACGTGCTGGTAGAGACGGACATCCCCATCGACGGCAGCGAGTTCACCGCCCACGCGGTCTATTCCGACATGGACGAAACCGCGTCCTTCACCTGCGACCATGCGCTGGTCAATGCGCTGTTCCGCAACGCGGTGTGGAGCGAGAAGTCCAACTTCGTGGATATCCCCACCGACTGCCCCCAGCGGGAGCGCAGCGGCTGGACCGGCGACGCGGGACTGTATTGTCACACGGGCCTTCGCCTGATGAACGCCTATCCCGTCTATGCCCGGTGGCTGGCGGAATGCCGGGTGGATCAGTACCCGGACGGCAAGGTCTGCAATATCTCCCCGCGCCGTACAGCCAAGCCCTCTTTTTTCGATACGCTCTATGACGGCTCCTGCGCCTGGGGCGACGCGGCGGTGATCGTGCCCTATGAGATGTACCGCCTCTGGGGCGACAAGGCAATTCTGGAGGAAAACTGGGACTTCATGCGCCGCTGGATGGGCTACTGTGAGAAGAAGGCGAAGAAGAGCCGCCTGAAAAACCGCTTTCATCGCAGCGAACACAGCGACTATATCATCGACACCGGCATCCACTGGGGTGAGTGGCTGGAGGCAGGCGTCAGCATGGCAGATTCCACCAAGGCCATGCTCCTAGATGGCGTTCCGGACATCGCCACGGCCTACTTTGCCCAAAGCTGCCGGATGATGAGCGAGATCGCGGAGATCCTCGGAAAACAGGACGAGGCGAAAAAATACGCCGCGCTCTATGAAAAGGTCAACGCGGCGTACCATTCCCTGGAGCTGCCGGACGGGCAGATCCGTTCCGAGCGGCAATGCCGCTATGTGCGGCCCTTGCAGATGGGGCTGCTGACAGAGGACGAGGCAAAGCAAGCGGCAAAGGATCTGAACGAGCTCATCATAAAGAACGGTTATCATCTGAACACCGGCTTTTTGACCACGGCCCACCTCTGCCGGGTGCTGGCGGATAACGGCTATGTGGAGACCGCCTATAAGCTGCTTTTGCAAGAGGAGAGCCCCGGCTGGCTGTATCAGGTCAAGCAGGGTGCGACGACAATCTGGGAGAGCTGGGAGGGCAACACCGGCTCCACCGGCGTCGCCTCGCTGAATCATTATTCCAAGGGCGCGGTGGTGTCCTGGCTCATCGAGGGGATCTGCGGCATCCGCGTAAGCGATGGGAAAATCACGATCCGGCCCCAGCCGCATCCGCTGATGCATCACGCCGAGGCGGTTTTCGATTCTCCCCTGGGGCGCATCGAGAGCGGCTGGGAGTATGTGGGCGATAAGGTAGTCTATACGGTTTCAATCCCCGCCAATACCTCGGCGAGCTTCCTTGCTCCCGACGGAACAAGGAGAGAACTCCAGGTCGGAGAGAACATGATCACACTATGAGATTGAAACGCTATTTTCAGAAAGCAGGCATGAAGCGGATCTGTATGAGCCTTGCGGGCAATCTGCTGGTCGGGGTCGGTGTGGCGATCTTCAAAGTTGCAGCGCTGGGAAATGATCCCTACAACGGCATGAATATGGCTCTCTCGGAGCTTCTTTCCCTTCCCTATCCCACGCTGCAGATTCTGGTGAATATCCTCTTCTTCGCCATCCAGCTGCTTGCGGCACGGGAGCTGATCGGTTTCGGCACTGTGGTCAATATCTTTCTGATCGGATATATCGTCATCTTTACTTACGGTCTTCTTATTCAGATCCTCGGAAGCCCCGGCAGCTTTGCCCTTCAGCTCATCGCCATGGTAATCGGCATGCTGATCTGCAGTCTGGGACTGAGCCTGTATCAATGTTCTGAAATGGGGACTGCGCCCTATGACGCACTGGCGCTGATCCTGGATCGGAAGCTGCCAAAGCTCCCGTACTTCTGGTGCCGGATCCTCTGTGACGGAAGCTGTGCGCTGATCTGCTTTCTTGCAGGCGGGATCGTCGGACTGGGAACCCTGGTTTCAGCCTTCGGCTTTGGCCCGGTAATCGCCTTTTTCAACAAGACAGTGTCAGAGCCGCTTTGTAAAACCTGAAATGTATCGCCGGACAGCCCTGAAGTGAACCCCAAAAGTTAGACAAAAATATAATTAAGCGACGTGAAGGGTCTGGTATCTGTGTTGAGCAGGTGTCAGGCCCTTTGATCTATGGTCGTTCCGATAATTGGAACGATGAGCAACGCGAGGCATACAGGATCCTTAACGCCGCATATAACCAACTCTCTATCTTAACCTGTGATCATCTGCTTATGAGGGCAAAAAACGTGCTGGGTGTAATAAATGATTCTATGGCTGAAGAGGACGGAGAGCTACCGTTTTAAGAGGAGATATTTTCACCGTTATTAAAGGAAAGCCGAAAGTTAAGGGGGCAACTTTTGCAGAATTGCAAAAAGCTGCCCCCTTAACTGGCCCCACTAATCTCTATAAAATAGGACGTCTTATCGGAACCGTACCACCTGGTCTGGCGTGCAGTCGCAGATGCGGCATAGCT
>CAMKGX010000062.1 GCA_946412355.1 uncultured Clostridia bacterium | reverse complement strand
CCGTGGACGCCACCTCCGCCACCATCGAGGAGATCCCCTATGCCCTGCTGCACCATATCACCGCGCGCATCACCTCCGAGGTGAAGGGCGTGAACCGGGTGCTGTACGATTTGACGCCCAAGGCCCCGGCCACCATTGAGTGGGAATAATCGCTTCTGATTGAAAAGGCCGTCCCTTGCCGTTTGGCGAGGGGCGGTTTTCTTGTTGCAGGGCGGGGAAAAGAGGGATAAAATGGAAGCCTCAAACGATGAAAGGGTGTGCGGTATGAGGAAAAACGAGTGGACGTGGGAGACCGATACGCCGCTGGGGCGGGTGCTTTTGCGCAGCGACGGGGAGGCTTTGACGGGGCTCTGGTTTGTGGGCCAGGCCCACTTTGGGGCGGGCCCCTCCCCTGCTGCCGCAGCCGGTGAGTGCCCGGTGTTCCGGGAGACGGAGGCGTGGCTGGAGCGGTATTTCGGCGGCGCTGTCCCGGAGGGACGCCCTGCTCTGGCACCGGAGGGCACGGACTTTCAGAGAGCGGTGTGGGATGTGCTGCTGACCATCCCCTACGGAGAGACCCGCACCTACGGCGAAATCGCCGCCGCTCTTGCCCGTAAGCTGGGCCGCAACGTATCGGCCCGGGCGGTGGGCGGCGCGGTGGGACGCAACCCCATCTCCCTTATTATTCCCTGCCACCGGGTACTTGGCGCAGGCGGAAAGCTGACGGGCTACGCCGGGGGGTTGGAACGGAAAACGGCGCTGCTGCGGCTGGAGGGCGTATTGCCGCGGTGACAATCAGGCGCAGAAAAGGTGGCTGACGCGCTGCGTCAGCCACCTTTTCTCAGGTTACAATATCATTAAATCGTCCACATGGCCAGATAGTCGTCGCTGCGCTGCGCCATGGCGCGGCGGGCGCCGACGCCCATTTCCCGGGCAATCAGGTCCAGGGCCGCGTCCATGCGGGGCGCCCGAAGGCGGAGATCGTGGGTATCGGTGCCCAGGACGTGGATGTAGCCGCTGCGGAGCATGGTGAGGGCCACGCCGCGCATAGCGGGCAGGAGGAAAATCTCCGCATTGGACTGGAAGATGACGCCTCTGTCCGCCAGCTGCTGCCACAGTCCAGGCCGCTGCAGGGGCATATACCGCTCCACGTGGGCCAGCATCACCGTGTACTCCCCGCCCTCCGCCAGACGGAAGACGGTGTCGATTTCCTCCCGGCTCCAGGGGTGGAACAGCATTTCCAGCAGCAGCACGTTGGTGTGTTGCAGGCACAGCCGGTGGAGGCCCGGCATTTTATCCAGGCCGGGGCGGTACTGCACCTCCGCCCCCAGCAGCAGTCGGGGGTGCTGCTCTGGCAGGGCGGCGCGGAGGGCATCCCACGCCGCGGCCCGGCGGCGCAAAAAGTCCTCCACCGAGGGCTCTTCTTTCAGGAAATGGGAGGTGAGGCACACTGTGTCCACTCCCTGGTCCCGGAGCCGCTCCAGCATGGCCAGGCTGTCCGCCACAGTGGCGGCGCCGTCATCCATGCCGGGGAGAATGTGGGTGTGGAAATCTACCATGGTTCTCTCCTATGGTGCCTTAAAAGGCCCAGTTGCCATTGCGGAACACGGGGACGGTCTTGCCGTCCCGGCAGATGGCGTCGATGTTCATATCCGGGGAGCCGATCATGAAATCCTCGTGAATCATGGAGTCGTTGACGCCCAGGGCACGGCACTCGTCCAGAGTCTTATGCTCAAAATCGTTGATGGTGTCGGCAAAGCCCATGCCCAGGGCCAGGTGGCAGGCGGCGTTCTCGTCAAAGAGGGTATTGTAAAACAGTAGGCCGGAGCGGCTGATGGGGCTGTCGTAGGGCACCAGGGCGCACTCGCCCAGGTAGGCGCTGCCCTCGTCCATGGTGATGAGCTTGGTGAGCAGGTCGTTGTTCTTCTCGGCGTGCCACTCCACCGCCTTGCCCTCGTGGAAGCGGATCCAGAAGCCGTCGATGAGCTGGCCCTGGTAGGACAAGGGCTTGGTGGCGTAGACCACGCCCTCGGCCTGGCCCCGCATGGGGGAGATGAAGCACTCCTCGGTGGGGATGTTGGGGTTGAAGACCACGCCCCGGAGGCTGGTCTCGCTGCCGCCGCAGAAATGGGCCTGGGGAATCATGCCCACGGTGAACTCGGTGCCGTTGGCGCTGTGGTAATGGAGCTGCTCAATGCCCAGACCGTTCAGGTATTCGCAGCGGCGGCGCAGGTCCTCATTGTGGGCCTGCCAGGCGGCCACGGGGTCGTCGTCCACCCGGGAGGTGGAGAGGATGGCCTGCCACAGCTTCTCCATGGCCTGGGAGGCCCGCAGCTCCGGGAACAGCTTCTTGGCCCAGGCCTTGCCGGGCACGGCGGCGATGCACCACTGGTATTGGTTCTCCAGCTTGTCACGGAAGGGCTTGATGATGGGATACCGCTTCTGCTGGGCCTTGGCCATCTTCTCCTGGTTGATGCCCTTCAGGCCGTCGGGGTCGTCGGAAATCAGGTAGATGCGGCAGGGGATGTTGTCCACATAGTGCTGCCAGCGGGCCAGCTCATAGTCAGTGACGGTGCCCAGGGTGGTGAGGCTGGCGTGGCGATAGTGGAGCTTTTGCAGGGGCTGGTAATCCCAGTCCACCACCACCTTCTTGGCCTTGCAGCGATAGCACTCCTCCACCACCATGGCCACAAACTCCGGCTGGTCCAGCTCGGCGATGATAAAGACCTCCTGGCCCGGCTGCACGTTGACGCCGCTGCGGGCGATGAGGCGGGCATATTGACGCAAAACGGATTTCTTCATGGGTAACGCTCCTTCGATTGTGAATTTGCCACAAGTATACCATCTAATACGGGATTTGAAAAGTGGCTTTTCGTCCGGTTTTGAGGGGTGGAAAAGCGGACGGGAAGTGTATTTTTATCTGTCCTTTGTGAATTTTTACAAAATTGCCGGTATAAGGTGTGCAAATTTCGCAAAATTCCCCATTGACGCAAAAAGCGCGGCGTGCTATCATACAAACAAATTTTGAAGGAGTGCGCCAAATGAGTAATTATTCTTTTGCAACGAATAATTCCACCGCCAACCGCTGTGGCGGTACTTTTGCTGCGCACACTTCTGCCGTGTTGCTGATTGCGGGCATCGCTATGGCGATGTCCGTTATTTTTTTCCTGGGCAACATCGTAGCCGTACGACTGTGCATTATTCTGGGCCTGGTAGCCCTGATTGCCCTGGTTGTCAACGTCACCCCCGCACAGCTCCGAGTGAGATAATACCGGTTGATGCATCCGGCCTTGTCCCATCGGACAGGGCCGTTTTTATATGCATAAAGTAAAAATCCATATTTTTAAAAGGAGAACACACACATGAAAAAGACCCTTTGCCTCTTGCTCGCCCTCGTAATGGTCGTGGGCATGCTGGCGGGCTGCGGCTCCAACGCCGGCAACAGCGCCGACAACGAGACCGCCGCCCCCGCCAACAACGACGGTAACCCCACCTTTAAGATTGGCTCCAGCGGCCCCCTGACCGGCGGCGCTGCCATCTACGGTACCGCTGTGATGAACGCCGCCCGCATCGCCGTGGACGAGATCAACGCCATGGACGGCATCCACTTTGAGTTCCAGGCCCAGGACGACGAGGCTGACTCCGGCGACAAGGCCATCAACGCCTACAACACCCTGATGGACTGGGGTATGCAGGTCATGGTGGGCACCGTTACCTCTGGCTCCGGCATCACCGTTTCCGCCCAGGCCTTCCAGGATCGCACCTTTATGCTGACCCCCTCCGGCTCCTCCGTGGACGTGATCAAGGATAAGGACAACGCCTTCCAGGTCTGCTTCACCGACCCCAACCAGGGCACCGGCTCCGCTGACTACATCGCCGAGCACTTTCCCGGCGCCAAGGTGGCCGTGATCTATCGTAACGACGACGCTTACTCCCAGGGCATCCGCGACACCTTCGTGGCCGAGTTCACCGCCAAGGGCTTGAAAGTGGAGTATGAGGGCACCTTCACCGCCGACACCGCCACCGACTTCTCCGTGCAGCTCACCGCCGCCCAGAGCGCCGGCGCTGACATACTGTTCCTGCCTATCTACTACCAGCCCGCCGCCGTCATCCTGCAGCAGGCCAACCAGATGGGCTACGCCCCCACCTTCTTCGGTGTGGACGGCATGGACGGCATTCTGACCCTGGAGAACTTCGACACCTCCCTGGCCGAGGGCGTGTACCTGCTGACCCCCTTCTCCGCCGACGCTGACGACGCCCGTACCCAGGCTTTCGTGGCCGAGTACCAGAAGCGTTACGGCGAGGTGCCCAACCAGTTCGCCGCCGACGGCTATGACGCTGTGTACATCGTCAAGGCCGCTCTGGAGGCTGCCGGCTGCACGCCCGACATGTCCGCCGCTGAGATCTGCGAGGCTCTCATCAAGGTGATGCCCACCATCACCGTGGACGGCATCACCGGCGAGGGCATGACCTGGGCCGCCACCGGTGAGGTGTCCAAGGCTCCCATGGCCGTGGTCATCAAGGACGGCATGTACGTCACTCCCGAGAACTGAGACGATTTAAGGATACTCTGATTCGTCATACGATTGCCGGGGGGCTTTACCCCCCGGCAATTGGAGTATTATTCACTCCGGAAAGGAGCCCGGCAAAACCCGCCTTTTCCCCCTGCCGGGCCGCTTTCTGGCGCGAAGGCCAGAAGAAGGCGCAGTGTTTTTTTGTTAGATTGAGAGGTGCATTTCATGAAATTCCTTGCCTATCTGATCAGTGGGATCAGCCTGGGCAGCGTGTACGCCATCATCGCCTTGGGCTACACCATGGTGTACGGCATTGCCAAGATGCTGAACTTTGCCCACGGCGACGTGATCATGATCGGCGGCTACATCTCCTTTATTGCCGCCAACTACCTGGGCCTGCCCACGGTGGTATCCGTCATTGTCGCCATGGCGGTATGCACGATTCTGGGCGTGCTGATCGAGGGCCTGGCCTACCGGCCGCTGCGCAGCGCGCCGTCGCTGGCGGTGCTGATTACCGCTATCGGCGTCAGCTATCTGCTGCAGAACTCCGCGCTGCTGATCTGGGGCGCCAACCCCAAGTCCTACACCCCGGTGGTGTCCGGCACGCTGCACCTGTTTGACGGGCAGCTCACCATCTCCTACGTGTCGCTGCTGACCATCGTGGCCTGCATCGTCATCATGATCGCCCTGACGCTGTTTACCGGGCGCACCAAGATGGGCAAGGCCATGCGTGCCTGCTCCGAGGACAAGGGTGCTGCCCAGCTGATGGGTATCAACGTGAACCGCACCATTTCTCTCACGTTCGCCATCGGCTCCGCTCTGGCGGCCATCGCCGGCGCGCTGCTGTGCTCCTTCTCCCCCACGCTGATGCCCACCACTGGCTCCATGCCCGGCATCAAGGCCTTTACCGCTGCGGTGTTCGGCGGCATCGGCTCCATCCCCGGCGCATTCCTGGGCGGCATTCTGCTGGGCGTGATTGAATCGTTGGCCAGGGGCTACATCTCCACGCAGCTTTCCAACTCCATCGTGTTTGCGGTGCTGATTGTGGTGCTGCTGGTGCGTCCCGCCGGTCTGCTGGGCAAGTATGTGCCCGAGAAGGTGTGAGGTGAGGGTATGAATTTTAAGAACAGAAATCGCAGCGCCCGCACCGATATGCTGACGTATCTGGGCGTGACCGTTGCCTTTATCATTCTGACCGTGCTGAAAAGCACCGGCGCGCTGAACCGCTCCCAAACCGGTTTGCTGGTGCCCATCTGCTGCTACATCGTGATGGCGGTGTCGCTGAACCTGACGGTGGGCATCATGGGCGAGCTGAGCCTGGGCCACGCCGGCTTCATGAGTGTGGGTGCCTTCAGCGGCATCATCGCCGCCATGAGCCTGGCCGACATCATCCCCTCCCCCGGCATCCGCCTGGCCATCGCCATGGTGGTGGGCGCCATTATGGCGGGCGTTGTGGGCTTCCTGGTGGGCATCCCCGTGCTGCGGCTCCGGGGCGACTACCTGGCCATCGTGACGCTGGCCTTCGGTGAAATTCTCAAAGAGCTGATTACCTGCCTTATTGTGGGCTCCGACGGCAAGGGCCTCCACATCCTCTTCAACATCACCGGCAGTAAAACCGCCGACGACCTGCACCTGCTGGAGGGCGGCCGGGTCATCATCAAGGGCGCCCAAGGCGCCACCGGTACCCAGACCATCGCCACCTTTACCGCCGGCTTTATTCTGATTATGGTGACGCTGCTCGTCGTGCAGAACATGATTCGCAGCCGCACGGGCCGGGCCATCATGGCCATCCGTGACAACCGCATCGCCGCCGAGAGCGTGGGCATCAGCATCACCCGGTACAAGATGATTGCCTTCGTCACCTCCGCAGCTCTGGCAGGCGCCGCCGGCGCCCTGTTCGGCCTGAACTACTCCAACCTGGCGGCAGCCAAGTTCGACTTCAACACCTCCATTCTGGTGCTGGTGTTCGTGGTGCTGGGCGGCCTGGGCAACATCTGGGGCTCCATCATCGCCACGGTGGTGCTGTACATCCTGCCCGAGGCCCTGCGCAGCTTCGCCACCTACCGTATGCTGATTTACGCCATTGTGCTGATTCTCGTCATGCTGGCCACCAACACGGCCCAGATGAAAACGCTGCTGGGCAAGCTGATTCCCGGACGGAAAAAGGAGGGCGCTGACAATGAGTAAAACCTTTACCAAGGGCAAGATGGTGGCTGTGCCCAGCACGTCCATCATCCCCGAGCGCGACATCGGCTCCACCCCCATTCTGGAGTGCCGCCATCTGGGCATTGACTTCGGCGGCCTGAAGGCAGTGGACGACTTCAACCTGACCATCGGCCGGACGGAGATCGCGGGCCTCATCGGCCCCAACGGCGCCGGCAAGACCACCGTGTTTAACCTGCTGACCAAGGTGTATCAGCCCACCCGGGGCATCATTATGCTGGACGGCATGGACACCCACGGCAAGACCACCGAGCAAATCAACCGCATGGGCATCGCCCGCACGTTCCAGAACATCCGCCTATTCAACAATCTGACGGTGGAGGAGAACGTGAAGGTGGGCCTCCACAACCAGACGCCCTACAACACCGCCACCGGCATTTTCCGGCTGCCCAAGTTCTGGAAGCAGGAAAAGGCGGCCCACGAGTCCGCCATGGAGCTTTTGAGCATCTTCGACATGCAGGACCTGGCCGACTATCCCGCCGGTTCCCTGCCCTACGGCGCACAGCGGCGGCTGGAAATCGTCCGGGCGTTGGCCACCAACCCCTCCCTGCTGCTGCTGGATGAGCCCGCCGCCGGTATGAACCCCTCCGAGACGGCGGAGCTGATGGAGAACATCGTGAAAATCCGGGATACGTTCCAGATTGCGGTGCTGCTGATTGAGCACGATATGCGCCTGGTGATGGGCATCTGCGAGGGCATCTGCGTGCTGAACTTCGGCCGTGTCATCGCCAAGGGCACAAGCGAGGAGATCCAGGCCAACCCCACCGTGATCGAGGCCTATCTGGGCAAGAAGAAAAAGGAGGATTGAGTATGCTGCTGGAAGTGGATAATATCAACGTGTACTATGGCGCCATCCACGCCATCAAGGGCATCTCTTTCCATGTGGAAGAGGGCGAAATCGTGACCCTCATCGGCGCCAACGGCGCCGGCAAGACCACCACGCTGAACACCATCAGCGGCCTGCTGCGCAGCAAGACCGGCGACGTGAAGTTCCATGACCGCAGCATCACCCATATCCCCGCCCACTCCGTGGTGAAGGAGGGGTTGGCGCTGGTGCCGGAGGGACGTCGCATCTTCCTGCAGATGACCGTGGAGGAAAACCTGGAAATGGGCGCGTTCAGCCGCAGCAACGCGGAGATCGCCGGGTCGCTGGAGCAGGTGTACGCGCTGTTCCCCCGGCTGGAGGAGCGGCGGCGGCAGATCGCCGGCACCCTGTCCGGCGGCGAGCAGCAGATGCTGGCCATGGGCCGGGCGCTGATGAGCAAGCCCAAGCTGATGATGCTGGACGAGCCCTCCATGGGCCTGGCCCCCATTCTGGTGGAGCAGGTGTTTGACATCATCCGCTCCCTCCACAAGGCGGGCACCACCATTTTGCTGGTGGAGCAGAACGCCCAGATGGCGCTGTCCATCGCCGACCGGGCCTACGTGCTGGAAAACGGCCATATCTCCCTGTCCGGCACCGGCAAGGAGCTGGCCCAGAGCGAGCAGGTGCGTAAGGCGTACCTGGGCGGCTAAGCCCCCCTATTGACAACATAACGGCGCAGGATAAGCCTCCTGCGCCGTTTTATTTTGCGATATTCGGCGAGCCGCCTTGCGCTTTGGGGCGGAATAGGATATAATGGCACAAGTTTTGAAATACCGTAAGGAGATTGCCCATGCTGGTCATCATTGCAAAAGATACGCCCGCCGCCGACCTGGTTCGGCTCACCGTTTCGTTGGAGAACAGGGGTCTGCGCGTCACCACCGTAACGGCGGAGGATGCCACGCTGCTGTACCTCACTGGGGAGACCTGGCGAATCGACGGCGAAGGGCTGAAAGCCCTGCCCTACGTGGTGGACGTGCAGCGGCTGACGTCCCCCTACCCGCTGGCGGCGCGGTCCGCCAAGGAGGCGGGTACGGTGGTGCGCGTGGGCGGGGCGGAATTCGGCCGGGACTTCTGCCTGCTGGCGGGGCCCTGCGCGGTGGAGTCGGCGGAACAGATGGCCGCCATCGCCTCCTCTGTGGCCCGCAGCGGCGCGGCAGTGCTGCGAGGCGGCGCCTTTAAGCCCCGCACATCCCCCTACACCTTCCAAGGGCTGGGGGCAGAGGGCCTCTCGCTGCTGATGGAAGCGGGACGTAAGGCCGGGCTGCCGGTGGTCAGTGAGGTGACGGACGCAGCGAATCTGCCCCTGTTCGAGAATGTGGACATGGTGCAAGTGGGGGCGCGGAATATGCAGAATTTCGCTCTGCTGCGGGAGGTGGCAGCCTTTGGCAAGCCGGTGCTGCTGAAACGGGGCATGGGCGCCACCATAGAGGAGCTGCTGCAGTCGGCGGAATACCTGCTGCGGTACGGCAACGGCAACGTGGTGCTGTGCGAGCGGGGCATCCGCACTTTTGCGGGGCAAATGCGGGCCACGTTGGACGTGGGCGCCGTCCCTGCACTGAAACAGGCCACCCATCTGCCGGTGATCGTAGACCCCAGTCACGCCGCAGGGCGCAGCGATTACGTGGCGCCCCTGGCCTTGGCGGCGGTGGCCGCCGGGGCAGACGGACTGATGGTGGAGATACACAACGACCCCGCCTCCGCCCTTTCCGACGGCGCCCAGGCGCTGGATCTGGCGGGATTTGCCGCGCTGGCGGAGAAGGTGCAGAGGCTGCTGTCCGCCCTTCGATAATGGCGTTTTACCGTGATATAAAAAAGAGTATCGTTCCTCTCGGAATGGTACTCTTCAGCTTGTCAAAAAAGCATCGCAGATTTCGCGCCCGCAGGCGCGAACCCATGAAATCCG
>CAMKGX010000061.1 GCA_946412355.1 uncultured Clostridia bacterium | reverse complement strand
TCATGGGTTCGCGCCTGCGGGCGCGAAATCTGCGATGCTTTTTTGACAATCTGAACTCCCCCGGTTTTCTCAGGGGGAGTTTTGTCATAAAAGGGAGGGTCAGCGCTTCCCGCGGCCACGGCCTCGCAAGGTGAAGCCGAACACCAGGCCGCAGACGCCGCCAACGATATGGGTGAGCTGGGAGACGTTGTCGCTGTTGAACAGGCCGCTCACCAGCTCGCCGCCCAGGTACAGCACCACCACCAGTATCAGTGTGATGGGGATGCCCTCCTTATTCATCTCCGTGAAGGAGCTGAGCACAATCATCATAAACACCACGCCGCTGGCGCCCAGCAGGGCGGTGGTGGGGAAGACGACCACCTGCACGATGCCGGTGACCACGGCGGTGATAACGATGCACCAGAAGGTGGGACTATGGCCGTATTTCTCCTCCACCTGGGGGCCCACCAGCAGCAGAAGCAGCATATTACTCATATAGTGGGCGTAGCTGGCATGGCCCAGCACGTGACCCAGCATGCGGACATAGGTCAGCGGATCATAGAGAGAGGAGCGGTACACGCTGAAAAAGCGGTGGGTGGTAACGCCGCCGGTGACGCCGTCCAAAATCAGCGCCCCCAGGCTCAATGCCGCAAAGGTGAGGATCACCGGGGCGTTAAAGCGAATGACAAGTCTTCTCAATGGAATTTCCTCTTTTCAAACGTCGGTATAGCGATTATAATGGCAGGTGACGGCGGTGCGCCGCCGAATAATTGATTCCTATTATAATGCAAGTGAAGAAAAAAGTAAAGGCAGGGGAATGCTATGAAAAAATGGTTGAAGGCGCTGCTGTGCGTGGTGCTGGCGTTGGTGCTGATCGTGGGCGGCTATGTGGCCTATGTGTTCATCGATTATCACCGCCTGGGCGATATGGCGCTGGAAGTCAGCAATCCGCAGAGCGGGGAAATGCAGCCCGCCAAGGACTACGCCATTATGACGTGGAACATCGGCTTCGGCGCCTACGAGAGCGACTACGGCTTCTTTATGGACGGCGGCACCGAGAGCTGGGCCTGGAGCGAGGAGCGGCTGGACGCCAACATGGAGAACATTGCCCGGGAGCTGGCGGCGCAGGAGGCCGACCTCTACATCGTGCAGGAGGTGGACCGGGACGCCACCCGCTCCTATCACCGGGACGAGGTGGAGCCCATTGTGGCGGCGCTGCCGGATATGGGCTGGATCTGGGCTCAGAACTACGATTCTCCGTTCCTGTTCTACCCCTTTACCCAGCCCCACGGCAAGTCAGTGGCGGGCATTATGACCCTGTCGCCCTTTGCTATCACCGACGCCCAGCGGTATGAGCTGCCCATTGAGGACAGCGTGATGAAGCTGCTGGATCTGGACCGTTGCTACAGCGTGACCCGGATTCCCGTGGAGGGCGGCCATGAGTTGGTGCTCTACAACTTCCATCTGTCCGCCTACACCAGCGACGGCACCATCTCCAACGAGCAGCTGGAGCTGGTGCTGGGGTCCATGGCCGCGGAGTACGCCAAGGGCAACTACGTCATCGGCGGCGGCGATTTCAACAAGGACATTTTGGGCGATTCCCACGTCTATTTCGGCGCGTCTGATAAGGAGTACACCTGGGCCCAGCCCATTCCACAGGAGATTTTGGACAGACACCCCGAGCTGACGCTCCATGCGCCGCTGGATGAGGACAACCCCATCCCCACCTGCCGCAATGCCGACGGCCCCTATCACCAGGGCCAGTACGTGCTGACCATCGACGGCTTCATCACCTCCGCCAACGTGGAGATGAACGGCATTCGCGTGGTGGACACCGGCTTTGCCTACTCTGACCATAACCCGGTGATGATGGATTTCACGCTGCTGGCGGAGTGATATACGCAACGATTTTGGAGGAAAAATCATGGATAATCGACCCACAGGCCGGGAAAAACACATCACCGGCGTAGGAATGGACGTGCGTAAAGGCGCACAGGTCTCCACAGGCGGCCCCGTCGGGCGCCAGGACGGCTATCAGGGCAGGCCCCAGGGCGGCGCCGGCGGCGGACAGCGCGGCGGCAGGGCAGGGGGGAGAAGCCCCCTAATTACCATTATCATCATCGCCGTCATGCTGCTGGGCGGCGGCGGAGCGGGGCTCAGCGGCCTTTTGGGCGGCGGCGACGTTACTGCGCCCACCACGCCTTCCGCCACCGTCAGCCAGCAGTACAGCGGCACCAGCTCCGTATTGAGCGGCCTTTTAAGCGGCGGCTACACCGGCAACGGCACCACCTCCAGCGGATGGGATCTGGGGGCCAATGTGGGCCGGCTGAACACCGACACCGTCACCACCGCCCGGGCCAAGCGCACCACTATCCTGGGCGGCGGCCGGGACACCATCAACCTGATGGTGTATATGTGCGGCGCGGATCTGGAGTCCCGCGGCGGCATGGCCACCAACGATTTGCAGGAGATGCTGGACGCCACCATCGGCGACAACGTGAACCTGATTATCTATACCGGCGGCGCCAAGCAATGGCGGAACAATGTGATCAGCAGCAGCGTCAATCAGATTTACCAGGTGACAGGCAAGGGCCTGGTGCGGCTGGTGGATGACGACGGCAGCCGTGCCATGACCAGCCCCGAAACATTGACCCGGTTTATCCAATACTGCGCCAAACATTTCCCGGACGCCAACCGGAATATGCTGATCTTCTGGGACCACGGCGGCGGCTCCATCAGCGGCTACGGCTACGACGAGAAATACGCCTCCGCCGGCTCCATGAGCTTAAAGGGCATTAACGAGGCCTTGGATGCTGCCGGCGTGACCTTTGATATGATCGGCTTTGACACCTGCCTCATGGCAACGCTGGAAAACGCGCTGATGCTGGATCAGTATGGCGACTATCTGGTGGCCTCGGAGGAGACGGAGCCGGGCGTGGGCTGGTATTATACCAACTGGCTCACCAAGCTGTCCAAAAACACCTCCATGCCCACCACGGAGCTGGGCAAGAACATTATTGACGACTTTGTGTCCGTCTGCGCCCAGAAGTGCCCGGGGCAGAAAACCACCCTGTCCCTGGTGGATTTGGCGGAGCTTTCCGCCACTGTGCCTGTAAAGCTGAATGACTTTGCAGAGAGCACCACAGCACTGTTACAGGCCAATCAGTATACTACTGTGTCCAACGCCCGAGGCGGCGCCAGAGAGTTCGCCGCCTCCAACCATATCGACCAGGTGGACCTTGTTCACATGGCGGGGAAGATGGGCACCAAGGAGGGCAGCGCGCTGGCCCAGGCGCTTTTGAGCGCCATTAAGTATAATAAGACATCCTCCGATATGACCAACGCCTACGGCCTGTCCATCTATTTCCCCTATCAGAGTAAGGGCAAGGTGAGCAGCGCCGTGGCCACCTATGACGCCATCGGCATGGACGATGAGTATAGTCAGTGTATCCGTCAGTTCGCCTCCATGGCCTCTGCGGGGCAGCAGATCTCCGGTGGCGGCGCCAGCTCCATGTTCTCCCAGCTTCTCGGCGGAAGCGGCGCCATGCAGCAGGTGGACACGGAGCAAATCGCTTCGCTGCTGATGACCCTGCTGGGGGACAGCGGCAGGTCCATGGACATGGACAGCGCCGCCCGGTTCCTGGCGGAAAACCGCTTTGACCCGGGGCAGCTGGTGTGGCTTCCCGAGGACGGCGCCTACGTGCTGCGCATGAGTGATGACCAGTGGGATCTGGTGCACGATTTACAGCTCAACGTGTTCCTGGATGACGGCGAAGGCTATCTGGACATGGGCCTTGACAATGTATTCTCCTTTACAGCCGACGGCGGTCTGCTGGGAGAGTTCGACGGCACATGGCTTGCCATCGACGACCAGCCCGTAGCCTACTACTATATGGACACCGTGTATGACGGCGGAAACTACACCATCACCGGACGTGTGCCTGTGCTGCTGAACGACCGGCGCGCCGAGCTGCTGCTGGTGTTCGACACCGCCCATCCCTACGGCTACATCGCCGGGGCGCGGGACGTATACGTGGACGGCGAGACGGACACCCTGCCCAAATCCTTCGAGCTGGAAGAAGGGGACGAAATCGTGTTCCTGTGCGATTATTACGGTTATGATGGACAGTATCATGGCAGCTACACACTGGGTGAGCCGCTGACCTATTCCGGCGACCACCAGATCAGCAACGTGTATCTCACGTCCCCGGCGCTGGCTTCCTACCTCTTTACCGACATTTACGCCCAGGAGTACTGGACACCGGCGATTCCGCAATAATTCCATATACCTTTTTGCAAAAGCGGGCACTTGCCCGCTTTTGTTTTTGTCGAATGGTTTACAATCCCGGGGGAGTGTGGTATACTTATCGTGTTATTTTATGGACATAGCGCCGCTCGGACGGCGATGATGCGAAAGGATTTACCGTTATGGCAAATGATAAGTTTGAAACCACCTATTTTGACCCCAAGGAGGTGCGGCGGCAGACCAGCCAGCGGCCCCGGAAGAAGCGCCGCAAGAACGCCGGTCTCCGTGTGGCCATCTATCTCGTCAGCGTCCTGCTGGTGTCCACGCTGCTGGCGGGCTTTGGCTGGATGCTGGCCAACGACCTGTGCGCCTTTAACAAGCCTTACAAGGAGGCCACCATTGTGGTGACCCAGGACGACAGCGTATCCGACGTGGCGAAAAAGCTGAAAAAGGAAGGGCTCATCAATTACAAGGGCTTTTTCAAGTTTGTGGGCAAGTTCATGCACGCCTCCAGCAAGATAGATCCCGGCGAATACGTGCTGAACACGGATATGGACTACCGCAGCCTCATCGCCAACATGCACGACTATGAGGAGGACCGCCGTGAGGCGGAGGGCCTGGTGCGCATCACCATCCCCGAGGGTCTCACCGTGCGCCAGATCATCGACCTGCTGGCGGAAAACGGCGTGGCCACCGTGGAGGAGCTGGAGGACGCCTGTGCCAACTATGAGTTCAAGGACTATGATTTCCTCCGGGAGGATATGCTGGGACAAATCAATCGCATGGAGGGCTTCCTGTTCCCGGATACCTACGACTTTAACCCCAACAAGTCCGCCGTGTACGCCATCGACACGCTGTTGACCGGCTTTGTCACCAAGATCGACGCGGAGATCGCCAACGCCATCGCAAACAGCGGCTACGATCTGCGGCAGATCATCACCATGGCCTCCATTATTGAAAAGGAGGGTATCGGCGATGTGGAGGAGCGGAAGAATATCGCCTCCGTCCTATATAACCGCATGAGCACCAAGGACCGGGAGACCTACGGCTACTTGCAGCTGGATACCACGGTGTATTACGCCCTGTCCCTGGAGGGCAAGGACAAGACCGCCTTCTCCACCGAGTTGGACAGCCCCTACAACACCTATCTCCACCAGGGGCTGCCCATCGGCCCCATCTGCAACCCCGGCATGAGCTCCATTGCGGCGGCCATTTACCCCAACCACACCGATTACTTCTACTTCGCCGCCGGTAAGGATGGCGTCAACCATTTCTTCACCAACTATAACGACCACATCAACTTCGTCAACAGCGATATGTATCAACCCGACTGAGCATGAGAAAAAAACCGGAGATCCTGGCCCCGGCAGGGGATTGGGAAAAATTGCAGATGGCCGTGTTATACGGCGCCGATGCGGTGTACCTGGCGGGCACCGCATTTGGCATGCGCTCCTTCGCCGGGAATTTTACTGATGAAGAGCTGCCCAAGGCGGTGGCCTTTGCCCATGACCACGGCGTTAAGGTACACGCCACCGTCAACACCATGCCCCGCAGCGGGGAGGTGGACGGCCTGCCCGCCCATCTGGAGCGGCTGGACGCCGCCGGGGTGGACGCGCTGATATTGGCCGATTTGGGGGCTTTTACCATGGCGGGGAAGTATGCGCCCCATTGCCAGAGGCACATCTCCACCCAGCAGTCCATCGCCAACTACGCCACCGCCCAGGCATGGTATGACCTGGGGGCGTCCCGGGTGGTGCTGGCCCGGGAGCTGAGCCTGGACGAGGTGCGGGAGATCCGCCGCCGTGTGTCAACCGAGTTGGAGATCGAGACCTTTTGCCACGGCGCCATGTGCGTCAGCTATTCCGGGCGCTGCCTTTTGAGCAACTACATGACGGGCCGGGACAGCAACCGGGGCGAATGCGCCCAGCCCTGCCGCTATCAGTACGCCCTCATGGAGGAGAAGCGGCCAGGGGAGTATTTCCCGGTGTTTGAGGACGAAAAGGGCACTTATATCATGAATTCCCGTGACATGTGCATGATCGACCACCTGGGCGACCTGATGGACGCCGGGGTGGACTGCCTGAAAATCGAGGGCCGGGCCAAGTCCGCCTACTATGCCGCCATCGTCACCGGCGCCTATCGCCACGTGCTGGACGACGTGGCGGCGGGCAGGGAAGTGGACCCGGTCTGGCGGGACGAGGTGGAGCACGTCAGCCACCGCCACTATTCCACCGGCTTTTTCTACGGCCCGCCGGGGCAGTATTACGAAAACTCCCGGTACATACGGGATTGGCAGATCTGCGCCGTAGTCACCGCTTGTGACAGCGACGGCAACGCCACCTTGAGCCTGCGGAACAAATTCCGCGCCGGGGATGAAATCGAGATCGTGGGCCCGGACACTAAACCGTTTGCCATGGTTGCGCCCATGATGGAAGCGGAGGACGGCGCTCCGCTGGACGAGCCGAAAACGCCCCAGATGGTGTTCCGCATGAAGCTGCCCCAGGCGGTGCCGCCTATGAGCTTCGTCCGCCACGGGGTTGAATTGAGCGCAAAAGAATAACGAAAACCGCCTTAAAATGGGCGGTTTTTCTCTATATTGCTGCTCCACAAAAATCCTTTTCTTGACAACGGATAGAATTGTGGTACAATAGGCAAAGTTAAAAGCTACGATGGAGAGAAGCGTTTGCAGCAGCCCAAAGCGAGGCGGGAGAGGTGTGAGCCCGCCGGCACCGCGCATTCGCCAGCCGCTCCTGAGCCGGCCGCGACGAGCGGCACGCTTCACCCCCGTTACCGGGTGACTAAGACGCCTCCTGCGGGAGGATAATTAGGGTGGTACCGTGAAGCTGGACTTCGCCCCTATACTGGTGGCGGGGTCTTTCTCTTTTTTACAGCGTAATTACATATTCTGATTTCAGAAAGGAAGAAAACACCATGTCTCATCCCTATTATGGCCTGAATGAGCTGCGGGAGATGTTCCTGAAGTTCTTCGAGACCAAAGGCCATCTGCGCCTGCCCAGCTTTTCGCTGGTGCCCCAGAACGACAAGTCCATTCTGCTGATCAACGCCGGCATGACCCCCATGAAGCCCTGGTTCAAGGGCGAGGAGGAGCCGCCCCGCCGCCGGGTCTGCACCTGCCAGAAGTGCATCCGCACCGGCGACATCGACAACGTGGGCCACACCGCCCGCCACGGCACCTATTTCGAGATGCTGGGCAACTTCTCCTTCGGCGACTACTTCAAGCACGAGGCCATCGCCTGGTCCTGGGAGTTTCTCACCAGCCCGGAGTGGGTGGGCCTGGAGGCCGACCGGCTGTATCCCTCCGTGTTCCAGGATGATGACGAGGCTTTCGATATCTGGAACAAGGAGATCGGCATCGCCAAGGACCGCATCTTCCGCTTCGGCAAGGAGGACAACTTCTGGGAGCACGGCGCCGGTCCCTGCGGCCCCTGCTCGGAGATCTACTATGACCGTGGCCCCGAGTACGGCTGCGGCAAGCCCACCTGCACCGTGGGCTGCGACTGCGACCGCTATATCGAGGTGTGGAACAACGTGTTCTCCCAGTTCGATAACGACGGCCACAACAACTATACCGAGCTGAAGCAGAAGAACATCGACACCGGTATGGGCCTGGAGCGCCTGGCCTGCGTGTGCCAGAACGTGGACAGCCTGTTTGACGTGGACACGGTGATGAACATCACCCACAAGGTGTCCGACATCACCGGCGCCCACTACGGCGAGAGCCAGAAGCGGGACGTGAGCCTGCGGGTCATCACCGACCATATCCGCAGCGCCACCTTTATGATCTGCGACGGCATCCTGCCCTCCAACGAGGGCCGGGGCTACGTGCTGCGCCGTCTGCTGCGCCGGGCCGCCCGCCACGGCAAGCTGCTGGGCGTCAACGAGCCCTTCCTCTACCAGGTGGTAGACACCGTTATCCACGAGAACGAGTGCCAGTACCCCGACCTGCGGGAGAAGCAGGGCTACATCACCAAGGTCATCCGCACCGAGGAGGAGAACTTTGCCCGCACCATCGACGGCGGCATGAAGATTTTCACCGAGATGCTGGACGAGCACAAGGCCAAGGGGGAGACCATGTTCTCCGGCGCCGACGCCTTTAAGCTGTACGACACCTTCGGCTTCCCCATCGATCTGACCATTGAGATGGCCGCCGACGAGGGCTTGCAGGTCAACGAGGACGAATTCCGCGCCCTGATGCAGGAGCAGAAGGAGCGGGCCCGCGAGGCTCGGAAGGCCCTGGGCGACCTGGGCTGGGACGACGTGGACCTGGGCAAGGAGATCCCCGCCACCGAGTTCCTGGGCTACGACAACGCCGAGAACGACGCCCATGTGCTGGCCATCGTGTCCGAGGGCGAGCTGCGGGATGAAATCGTGGCCGGTACGGACGCCATCGTGGTGCTGGACCGCTCCGTCATGTACGCCGAAATGGGTGGCCAGGTGGGCGATCAGGGTGTGATTGCCACCGACAAGGGCCGCTTCGAGGTTAACGACGTGAAGGCCAACAAGGGCGGCAAGTATCTTCACTACGGCAAGCTGGTGTCCGGCGAGCTGGCGGTGGGCGACAAGTGCCATGTGGCCTATGACGAGGCCCGCCGCAGCGCCATCCGCCGCGCCCACAGCGCCACCCATTTGCTGGATGCGGCGCTGAAGAAGGTGCTGGGCGACCATGTGCATCAGGCCGGCTCTCTGGTGGAGCCTGACCGTCTGCGCTTCGACTTTACCCACTTTGAGGCTGTTACCCCGGAGCAGCTTAACCAGGTGGAGAAGATGATCAACGACGCCATTTTGTCCGGCATCCCCGTGGTCACCGAGGTGCTGCCCATTGACGAGGCGCGCAAGAAGGGCGCCGTGGCCATGTTCGGCGAGAAGTACGGCGAAATGGTGCGCGTGGTGGAAATGGGCGACTTCTCCATGGAGTTCTGCGGCGGCACCCATCTGGACAACACCGCCAAGGCGGGCTTGTTCCACATCCGCAGCGAGAGCAGCGTGGCCTCCGGCGTGCGCCGTATTGAGGCTACCACCGGCAAGCTGAGCCTGGAGATGATGGGCCGTGCCAATGAGATGTTGCAGCGGGCAGCCCAGTTCTTCAAAACCAGCCCCGCCGACCTGCTGGAGCGCATCGAGCAGCAGGCCAACGAGACGAAGGAGCTGCGCCGCATGCTGGATAAGATGAAGGCCGAGGCCTCCGTGGGCGAAGCCCGCCAGTTCCTGGCCTCCGCCAAGAAGATTGGCGACGTGGACGTGGTCACCGCACAGCGGGACGGTCTGGACGCCAACGCCCTGCGGCAGATGGGCGACTTCCTGCGGGATAAGAATCCTGCCGTGGTGGCAGTGCTTGCCAGCGTCAAGGACGGCAAGGTGACGTTCCTGGCGGTGTGCGGCAAGGACGCCGTGGCCAAGGGCGTGAAGGCCGGCGACCTGGTGCGCAGCGTGTGCACCATCTGCGGCGGCAAGGGCGGCGGCAAGCCGGACAGCGCCATGGGCGGCGGCACCGACGTGCTGAAGGTGGACGACGCTCTGGCGTCGGTGGACGATTTCGTGTCCAAGGTGCTGGCGTGATGCTGCCCAAAGATCCGTATATTCTATTGAGCTACGTCAACACCAAGCTGCGGGACGAGTTCGCCGATCTGGACGAACTGTGCGCCGTGCTGGACGTTGACCGCTCCGCCCTGGAGGATACGCTGTGCAGCGTGTCCGCCCGGTATGACGAGGCTTCCCATCAGTTTATTTGACGAAAGGAGCATCCCGTATGAAAAACGATTGCCTGTTCTGCGCCATCGCCGCCGGGGAAATCCCCAGCAAAAAGGTGTATGAGGACGATTTATGCTACGCCTTTTATGACATCGACCCCCAGTCGCCGGTGCATTTTCTGGTGATTCCCAAGGATCATATTCCCTCCGTGGCCGGCATTGACGATAGCAACAGCGCCGTGGTGGCCCATATCTTCGCCGTCATCGCCAAGGTGACGAAGGAGCTGGGCCTGGACAGCTACCGCGTGGTGTCCAACATCGGCGAGCAGGCGGGCCAGAGCGTGCCCCACCTGCACTTCCACGTCCTCAGCGGCCGGGATATGACCTGGCCTCCGGGCTGATTTACCGATACCAATGTAAAAAAGACGGATGCTTCGGCATCCGTCTTTAGATTGTCAAAAAGCATCGCAGATTTCGCGCCCGCAGGCGCGAACCCATGAAATC
>CAMKGX010000060.1 GCA_946412355.1 uncultured Clostridia bacterium | reverse complement strand
TACGACTACTACCAGCCCGAGGCCTACATCCCCCATACCGACACCTACATCGAAAAGGACGCCTCCACCAACGAGGAGATCGACCGCCTGCGCCTGAGCGCCACCTGCGCCCTGCTGGAGCGGCGTGACGTCATCGTGGTGTCGTCGGTGAGCTGCATCTACGGCCTGGGCGAGCCGGAGGACTTCGCCCGCATGATGATTTCCCTCCGGGTGGGCCAGACCATGGACCGGGACGAGCTATTGCGCCGTCTGGTGGAGGACCGCTACGAGCGCAACGACATCGCCTTCGAGCGCAATATGTTCCGGGTCCGGGGCGACACGGTGGAGCTGTACCCCGCCTACTATAAGGACCGGGCCGTCCGGGTGGAGTTCTTCGGCGACGAGATCGACCGCATCACCGAATTCCACCCCGTCACCGGCGCCGCCATCAAGTCGCTGCAGCACGTGGCCGTCTACCCCGCCAGCCACTACGTCACCCCCCGGGACAAGATGGACGCCGCCATCCGCCAGATCCGCAAGGAGCTGGACGAGCGCCTTGCGGAATTGGAGGGCCAGAATAAGCTGGTGGAGGCCCAGCGCCTGCGCCAGCGCACGGAGTACGACATGGAGATGATGACGGAGCTGGGCTACTGCTCCGGCATCGAGAACTATTCCCGCATCATCTCCCAGCGCCCGGTGGGCTCCGCCCCCATGACGCTGCTGGACTTCTTCCCCGATGATTTCATTCTCTTCGTGGACGAGAGCCACGTCACCCTGCCCCAGGTCCGGGCCATGTATAACGGCGACCACGCCCGCAAGCAGAGCCTGGTGGAGTACGGCTTCCGTCTGCCCTGCGCTTTCGATAACCGCCCCCTGCGGTTCGAGGAGTTTGAGGAGCGGTTTTCCCAGGCGGTGTACGTCTCCGCCACCCCCGGCGAGTATGAAAAGGCCAACGCCGGCCAGGTGGTGGAGCAGGTCATCCGCCCCACGGGCCTCCTTGACCCCCGGGTGGAGGTGCGCCCCGTCACCGGCCAGATTGACGACCTGACGGCGGAGATTGCCGCCCGGGCGGCGCGCAACGAGCGGGTTTTGGTCACCACCCTCACCAAGCGCATGGCGGAGGATTTGACAGAGCATTTCCGCGCCGGCGGCATCCGCGTGCGGTATATGCACTCCGACGTGGCCGCCCTGGAGCGCATGGAGATCATCCGGGATTTGCGCCTGGGCGAATTTGACGTGCTGGTGGGCATCAACCTGCTCCGTGAGGGCCTGGACCTGCCGGAGGTGAGCCTGGTGGCGATTTTAGACGCCGATAAGGAGGGCTTCCTCCGGTCGGAAACCAGCCTCATCCAGACCATCGGCCGGGCGGCCCGCAATGCCGACGGCCTGGTGATCCTCTACGCCGACACCGTCACCCCCTCCATGCGCGCCGCCATCACCGAGACGGAGCGCCGCCGGGAGATTCAGGACGCCTATAATAAAGCCCACGGCATCGTGCCCCGCACCATCCGCAAGAGCGTCCGTGAGATGGTGGAGATCAGCCACACCGCCGAGGAGGCGTCCCGCCTGAGCAAGCAAAAGCTCACCGACGCCCAGCGGCAGGAAACCATCGCCCGCCTGGAAAAAGAGATGAAGCAGGCCAGCAAAATGCTGGAATTCGAGATCGCCGCCGCCCTCCGCGACCAGATCATCGAGCTGCGGAATCAGAAATAACCTTATAAAAAAGCCTTCCCCCTGGGGGGGAAGGTGGCGGCGAAGCCGCCGGATGAGGGGGCGATGCCCTGCCGTCGGATGAGGTGCAAAGCCGCCGGATGAGGGGGCGACGCCCATCCATCCCCCAAAAACCACCCCACAGGAGTGCCCATGAAACGATACCTCCCCTACCTATACGTCATCCTCGGCGCGGCGTGCTGGGGCTTTATCGGCCTGTTCAACCGCATGCTGTTCGACGCCGGCGTCACCACCGCCAACCGCGTCTTTATCCGCAACTTCGGCAGCTTCGCCCTGATGACCGCCGTCTTCGCCGTCCTCCGCCCCCAGGTGTTCCGCATCCGGTGGCGTCATCTGCCCATCTTCCTGGGCAGCGGTGCCATCGGCGTCATCGGCCTGGGCTGGACGTATTTCTCCTGCCAGACTATGTGCTCCCTGGCGGTGGCGGGCATCTTGCTGTACCTGGCCCCGTCCTTCGTGGTGTTCGGCTCGGCGCTGCTGTGGCACGCCCCTCTGACCCGCTGCAAGCTGCTGTCGGTGGCGGTGGCGTTGGCGGGCTGCGCCCTGGTCAGCGGCGTGGTGGGCGGCCTGGGCACCAACCGCCCTCTGGGCATCGCCCTGGGCGTGGCGGGGGGCCTGTGCTACGCCAGCTACACCCTCTTTGCCCACTACGGCCTTGCCCACTACGACGCCTACACCATGATTTACTGGACCTTTGCCGTGGCGGGCCTGGGCAGCTTCGTCTTCCTGGACGCCCCCGCCCTGGCCGCTACCCTCCGCCAGCCTGCGGGCCTCTGGGGCGCGGTGGGCCTGGTGGTCATCGCCACCGTGCTGCCCTACTTTTTCTACACCCGTGGCCTGGAGGGCGTGGAGAGCAGCACCGCCTCCGTCATCGCCAACGTGGAACCGGTGGTGGCGGCCCTGACCGGCGTGGTGTTCTTCCACGAAACCCTGACGGTCTGGACGGTTCTCGGCATCGTGCTGGTGCTGCTGGCCGCCGTATTGCTTGCAAAAGGAGAGACCCCTCATGGCAAAACCCAAGGATGATAAAACCAACGTCATGCGCCTGCTGGACCAGCACGGCGTCCCCTATACCCCCCATTTCTACGACCCCGACGGCCCCATCGACGGCCTCTCCGTGGCCCAAGCCGTGGGGGCCGACCCGGAGGCGGTGTTCAAAACCCTGGTGACCCGGGGGGCCTCCGGCGGCTATTACGTGTTCGACATCCCGGTGGGCGACAGCCTCGATTTGAAAAAGGCGGCCCGGGCGGTGGGGGAGAAGTCCATCGCCATGCTGCCCCAGAAGGAGCTGTTGCCCCTCACCGGCTACGTCCACGGCGGCTGCAGCCCCGTGGGCATGAAAAAGCCCTTTCCCACCGTGTTCCATGAAACGGTGATTCTATTCGATACCATTTACGTCAGCGCCGGCAAAATCGGCGCCCAGGTGGAAGCAGACCCCCATGCCCTCATGGCCCTCATCGGCGCCGGGGCGGCAGACGTGACAGTGGAGTGATACGACTATGGCAAACGAAATTTTGATTAAAGGCGCCCGGGAAAACAACCTGAAGAATATCGACGTGGCCATCCCCCGTGACAAAATGGTGGTGCTCACGGGCCTGTCCGGCAGCGGCAAATCGTCTCTGGCCTTCGACACCATCTATGCCGAGGGCCAGCGCCGGTACGTGGAGAGCCTCAGCTCCTACGCCCGCATGTTCCTGGGCCAGATGGACAAGCCGGACGTGGACTACATCGAGGGCCTGTCTCCCGCCATCTCCATCGACCAGAAGACCACCAGCAAGAACCCCCGCTCCACCGTGGGCACCGTCACGGAGATCTACGACTATATGCGTCTTCTCTGGGCCCGGGTGGGCGTGCCCCACTGCCCCAAGTGCGGCAAGGAGATTCGCCAGCAGACCATCGACCAGATCATCGACCAGATTATGGCCCTGGGAGACGGCACCCGCCTGCAGATCATGGCCCCCGTCATCCGGGGCCGCAAGGGCGAGCACGCCAAGGTGCTGGAAAACGCCCGCCGCTCCGGCTACGTCCGGGTCCGGGTGGACGGCAATCTCTACGATTTAAGCGAAGAGATTCCCATGGAGAAGAACGTGAAGCACACCGTGGAGGTGGTGGTGGACCGCCTCATTCTCCGCCCCGACATCCAGCAGCGGCTCACCGACAGCGTGGAGACGGCCTCTGCTCTCTCCGGCGGCCTGGTCACCGTCAATCTGGTGCAGCAGGGGGAGGATATCCACTTCTCCCAGAACTACGCCTGCGACGACTGCGGCATCTCCATCGAGGAGCTGGCCCCCCGGATGTTCTCCTTCAACAATCCCTTCGGCGCCTGCCCCACCTGCACCGGCCTGGGCATGCAGCTCAAGGCCGACCCCACCCTCATCGTCCCCGACGAGAGCCTGTCCATTTTAGACGGCGCCATCGCCGCCAGCGGCTGGCAGTCCATCCGCTCCGACGGCATCAGCCGCATGTATTTCGACGCCCTGGCCAAGAAGTACGCCTTCTCCCTGTCCACCCCCTGGGAGCGGCTGTCCGACCGGGTGAAGGACGTGATTCTCTACGGCACCGGCGGCGAAAAGCTGACGCTGGAATACGACCAGCCCCGTGGCAAGGGCGTGCTGCACCAGGCCTTTGAGGGCATCGTCCACAATCTGGAGCGCCGCTACCGGGAGACCCAGTCCGACGCCAGCAAGCGGGAGATCGAGGAGTTCATGGCCGAGTGCCCCTGCCCCGCCTGTCAGGGCCGCCGCTTAAAGCCCGAGGCTCTGGCCGTCACCGTAGGGGGCAAGAGCATCTACGACGCCACCGCCCTCAGCGTCACCGATGAAGTGGCGTTCTTCAACGATCTGACCCTCACCGGCAACCAGGAGCTGATCGCCGCCCAAATTTTGAAGGAGATCCGGGCCCGGCTCAACTTCCTCCAGTCGGTGGGCCTGGGCTATCTGACGTTGCACCGCTCCTCCGGCACCCTGTCCGGCGGCGAGAGCCAGCGCATCCGCCTGGCCACGCAGATCGGCTCCGGCCTTATGGGCGTGCTGTACATTCTGGACGAGCCCTCCATCGGCCTCCACCAGCGGGATAACGACAAGCTGCTTGCCACCCTCCGCCGTCTCCGTGACCTGGGCAACACCCTCATCGTGGTGGAGCACGACGAGGACACCATGCGCTCCGCCGATTACTTGATCGACATCGGCCCCGGCGCCGGCAGCCACGGCGGCACCGTGGTGGCCGCCGGTACGCCGGAGGAGGTCATGGCCAACCCCAACAGCCTGACGGGCCAGTATTTAAGCGGCAAAAAACGCATCGAGGTGCCGCCCCACCGCCGCATCGGCAACGGCAAATGGCTCACCGTTCGGGGCGCCCGGGAGAACAATTTGCAAAACGTGGACGTGTCCATCCCCCTGGGCACCTTCACCTGCGTCACCGGCGTCAGCGGCAGCGGCAAGTCGTCCCTGGTCAATGAGATTCTCTATAAAAAGCTGGGCGTGGCCCTCAACCGCATGAAGGCCCACCCCGGCAAGCACGACGCCATTGAGGGCCTGGAGCATCTGGATAAGGTCATCAACATCGACCAAAGCCCCATCGGCCGCACCCCCCGCTCCAACCCCGCCACCTATACCAATCTTTTCAACGATATCCGCGATCTCTTCGCCTCTCTGCCCGACGCCAAGACCCGTGGCTACGGCCCCGGACGGTTCTCCTTCAACACCCGGGGCGGCCGCTGCGAGGCCTGCTCCGGCGACGGCATGCTGAAGATCGAGATGCACTTCCTGGCGGACGTGTACGTGCCCTGCGAGGTGTGCCACGGCAAGCGGTATAACCGGGAGACTCTGGAGGTAAAGTACCGTGGCAAATCCATCGCCGACGTGCTGGACATGACGGCGGAGGAGGCGCTGGACTTCTTCGCCCCCATCCCCCGCATCGCCGACCGCCTCCGCACCCTGTGCGAGGTGGGCCTGGGCTACGTGAAGCTGGGCCAGTCCAGCACCACCCTCTCCGGCGGCGAGGCCCAGCGTGTCAAGCTGGCCACGGAGCTTTCCAAACGCTCCACCGGCCGCACCATCTATATTCTGGACGAGCCCACCACCGGCCTCCACTCCGACGACGTGAAGAAGCTGCTGGAGGTGTTGCAGCGCCTGGTGGACAGCGGCAACACCGTCCTGGTCATCGAGCACAATCTGGACGTGGTCAAGTCCGCCGACTATCTCATCGACCTGGGCCCCGAGGGGGGCAGCGGCGGCGGCACCATCGTGGCCACCGGCACCCCCGAGCAGGTGGCCCGGGAGCCCCGGTCCTACACCGGGCAATATCTCCGCCGCATGCTGTAACCGCTCTGCCTCCGCCGCCGTAGAATGGCGGGGGAGGGGATGGTATGGCGCTGCTGCGCGACAGTGTAATCGCATTTTTCCTGGCATGGGGCATCGGCACCGCCGTCCGCTGCCTCCATCGCCGCTATTTTTCCCCGGGAGGTGAGCCCATGGAGCACCAGTCTGCGGTGGAGGGCACCGTACAATCCGTGATTTTTGAAAATGAGGACAACGGCTACACCGTGCTGACCCTGCTGTGTGACGACACCGGCGAGGTGGTGACGGCGGTGGGCTGCCTGCCCCAGTGCGTCCCCGGCGAGCATCTTGCCCTCACCGGCACCTGGACGGAGCATCCCTCCTACGGCCAGCAGCTCACCGTAGACGGTGCGGAGCGCCGCATGCCGGAGACGGAGGACGAAATCCTGGCCTTTCTCTCCTCCGGCGCCGTCAAGGGTGTGGGCCCCTCCACCGCCGCCAAGCTGGTGCAGCGCTTCGGCGCCGACACACTGTGGGTGATGGAGCACGAGCCGGAGAAATTGAAGGCCGTCAAGGGCATCACCGCCCCAAAGGCCGCCGAGATGGCGGAGCAGCTCCGGGCCCGGATGGCCCTGCGCCGGGTCATGGATTTCCTCACCTATTACGACCTGCCCGCCTCCATGGCTGTGGCGCTGCTGCGTGCCTTCGGTCCCGCCACGGTGGACCGGCTGAAAAGCAATCCCTACCTGCTGGTGGATGAGCGCTTCGGCGTGCCTTTTTCCACCGCCGACGAGATCGCCATCGCCCTGGGCGTAGGCGGCGAGGACGCCTGCCGCCTGGAGGCGGCCTTGACCTATGAGCTGTCCCACAACCTGGGCAACGGCCATGTGTTCCTGCCCCGGGAAAAGCTGCTTGCCGCCACCGCCGCACTGGTGGACGTGGCCCCCGACGCGGTGGAAGCCGCCCTGGACGGTATGCTGGACCGCCACGCTGTCTGCCAGAGCGCCGTGGGCAAGGTCACGGGCTGCTATCTCCGGCCCCTCTACGAGGCGGAGACGGCGGTGGCCCAGCGCCTTTTGACCATGGCCCACGACGGTGCCGACGCCCTCCGTAACCCGGAGCGGATCATTGACGAGCTGCAGCGCCAGGCGGGCATCACCTATGCCCCCGCCCAGCGCCAGGCCATGGCCCTGGCGGCGGAGCGCGGCGTGGTACTGCTCACCGGCGGCCCCGGCACCGGCAAGACCACCGCCGTTCGTGGCATCGTGGCCCTCTTTGACCGCATGGGCCTCACCATGGCCCTGCTGGCCCCCACAGGCCGGGCCGCCAAGCGCCTGACGGAGGTGACGGGCCGGGAGGCCCAGACCATCCACCGCGCCCTGGGCATGAGCTTCAACGAGCTGACAGGGGAGACCGCCTTCCGTAAATGTGAAAAAGACCCTTTGGCGTGCGAGGCCGTCATCGTGGACGAGATGTCCATGGTGGACCTGCCTCTGATGGACGCCCTGCTGCGGGCCATGCGCCCCGGCACCCGCCTTGTGATGGTGGGCGATGCCGACCAGCTGCCCTCCGTAGGTCCCGGCAACGTGCTGTCCGACCTGCTGCGCAGCGGCGTCATCCCCGCCGTGCGTCTGACGGAGGTGTTCCGCCAGGCCCAGAACAGCGCCATCATCCGCAACGCCTATCTGGTGAACAGCGGCCAGAGCCCGGAACTGAAAAACGGCAGCGGCGACTTCTTCTTTCTCTGCCGCCGCTCGCCGGAGCGGCTGGTGCAGACGGTGGTGGAGCTGGTGGCCCAGCGCCTGCCGGACAATATGCACATCCCCTCCGCCGATATACAGGTGCTCTCCCCCACCCGCAAAGGGGAATGGGGCACCGCCAACTTAAACCGTGTCCTCCAGGCGGCGCTGAACCCGCCCGCTCCCGGCAAGCGGGAAAAGCGGTGGGGCGACGTGGTGTTTCGCACCGGCGACCGGGTCATGCAGACCCGCAACAACTACGACGTGGTCTGGGAGCGGGACAACGGCGAGGTGGGCACCGGCATCTTCAACGGCGATTTGGGCGTGATTGATGAAATCTCCGCCGACGGCGAGCTGCTGTCCATCCGCTTTGATGACCGCCTCAGCACCTATACCTCCGATTTGCTGAATCAATTGGAGCTGGCCTACGCCATCACCGTACATAAGTCCCAGGGCAGCGAGTACCGCTGTGTGGTGCTGGTGTCGGCCCCGGTGGCCCCGGCGCTGCAGGTGCGCGGCGTGCTGTACACCGCCATCACCCGCGCCCGGGAGCTGCTGGTGCTGGTGGGCGACGACGTGATCCCCGGCCAGATGGCCGCCAACGACAGGCCCCAGCGCCGGTACAGCGGCCTGCGCCGCCGGCTGAAGGAGGGGGCCCAATGAGCGATAAGCCCTCCTTCCTGGACAGCCTTAACGATGCCCTCGACAGCGTCACCCGCTTTTTCTATCCCCGCCGCTGCCCCTTCTGCGGCGTGGGCCTGGGCAAGGAGCTGGTCTGCGACAGCTGCCGCGCCGCCCTGCCCCGGTGCGACACCCAGATACGGGGCGCCTACTACGGCGTGGTGTCCGCCCCGCTGTGGTATACCGGCCCCGTCCGAAAGGCGCTGATGGACTTGAAGTTCCGCCGCCGCATGGGCGGCCTGGACCTGTTCGGCAGCCTGATGGCGGCGTGTGCCAAGCAGTGGTATGACGGCGCCTTCGACGCCGTCACCTGGGTGCCGGTCAGCGCCAAACGGCTGCGCAAGCGAGGCTTCGACCAATCCCGCCTCCTTGCCGCCAGCCTCTGCGTGGACTGGCACGTCATGCCCCAGGAGACGCTGCGCAAGGTGGTGGACAACCCGCCCCAGTCCTCCCTCCGGGGCACCGAGCGCCGCCGGGCCAACGTGCTGGGGACCTACCGCCCCGTCCGGCCCGAGGCCATCCGGGGCAGGCGCTTTTTGCTCGTGGACGATTTGATGACCTCCGGCGCCACCCTGGGCGAGTGCGTTCGGGTGCTGCGGGAGGCCGGCGCCGCCGACGTGGTGTGCCTGACGCTGGCCATCACGCCCCGGGAATGATTTTTCCCCAAACGGTGTACAATATCGCCATATGACCCATTTGTAAACATTTGAAAATAGTATTGCAAATTTGCCTTTTCGTTATTATAATAACCATTCGAGGAATCAGCGGCGATGGCTCGCCGTAAACCATATCACTCTAAGGATAATGAGGTGCAAGCTATGTGTGCTTTGGCAAAGGACATCGGTATCGACCTGGGTACCGCTTCCGTTCTGGTATATGTAAAGGGCAAGGGCGTGGTGCTCAACGAGCCCTCCGTGGTGGCCATCGATAAGAACTCCGGCCGCCTTTTGAAGGTGGGCGCCGAGGCCCAGGCCATGTTGGGCCGTACCCCCGGCAACATTGTGGCCATCCGTCCCCTGCGGGAGGGCGTCATCTCCGACTACGACATGACCGAGCGCATGCTCCGTGAGTTCATCCACAAGGTGCAGGGCGGCTTCCAGCTGTTCAAGCCCCGGGTCATCATCTGCGTGCCCAGCGGCATCACCGAGGTGGAAGAGCGCGCCGTGGTAGACGCCGGCATCCAGGCCGGTGCCCGCCGTGTGTACCTCATCGAGGAGCCTGTGGCCGCGGCCATCGGCGCCGGCATCGACATCTCCAAGCCCGACGGCCACATGGTGGTGGACATCGGCGGCGGCACCAGCGACATCGCCGTCATCTCCCTCAGCGGCGTGGTGGAGTCCGCCTCCATCAAGGTGGCCGGCGACCAGTTCAACGAGGCCATCGTCAAGTATATGCGCCGCAAGCACAATCTGCTCATCGGCGAGCGCACCGCGGAGCTGATGAAAATGGAAATCGGCTGCGTCTTCCCCAAGGAGCAGGAGACCAGCATCGAGATCAAGGGCCGCTGCATGCTCACCGGCCTGCCCCGCACCATCACCGTGTCCTCCACCGAGATGCTGGAGGCCTTTGAGGAGCCTGTGGAGCGGGTGCTGGAGGCCGTCCACGGCGTGCTGGAGCGCACGCCCCCCGAGCTGGTGGCCGACATCTCCAACAACGGCATCGTCATGACCGGCGGCGGCTCCCTGGTGGACGGCTTCGACAAGCTGATCACCGCCCGCACCGGCATCCACACCATCGTGGCGGAGAACGCCATCTCCTGCGTGGCAGAGGGCACCGGCCGCAGCCTGGACAGCCTCAACTCCATGACCGACGGCACCGTGAACCTGAGCCGTCGCCGCCAGATGAACTGATTCTCTTCAAAAATGACGCTGTCATTTTTGAAGACTGGGTTGGCAGCCCGCTCCATGCACTCGCTTCGCTCGCACACTGCGCGGTCTGAGAAGTAAAATTTCTGACGCGCGCCAGCGACACCCCGCGAGGGACGAGCGGGTGGTGGAGCCAGTGCCCTTGGGGTGCATGTCGTCAGAAATTTTGATTGGAATAGGTTCGCGCCTTTCGAGGCGCGAATTCTGCGAAGCTTTTCAAGCGGTCTAAAAAATGCGGGCGAAATGCCCGCATTTTTCGCAGAATTGCCACTGACTTTTATGCGTTTTTCAGTTGCATTTTTTACCAAAATAGGCTAATATACACGCATTAGTATTCATTCTCAAAATGCTACGAACAGGAGGGAGCCGACAATGCAATTTTCCCATAAGATTGTGGAGAGCCGCCTGTCCCCCATGCGCAAGTTCCACACCCGGGCCGTGGCCGCTACGCAGCGGGGCGTCAAGCTGTATCATCTGAACATCGGCCAGCCGGACATCGTCACGCCGCCCGCCTTTTTCGACGCGGTGAAGCGTTTCAGCGCCCCCACCCTGGCCTATGCCCCCTCCGCCGGTGTGCCGGAGCTGATTGCCGCCATCCAGCGGTATTACGACAACCTGGGCATCCACTACGGCAGCGATGAAATCTATATCACCGCCGGCGGCAGCGAAGCGCTGCTGATGGTGTTCGCCGCCATTTTGGACGACGGCGACGAGATTCTCATCCCCGAGCCCTACTATCCCAACTACCACACCATGGCCAGCCTGGCCGGCGCCACCATCCACCCCATCCCCACCTATCCGGAGGAGGGCTACTTCTACGCCGACCGTGACCGCATCGAGCGGGAGATCACGCCCCGCACCCGTGCCATCATGCTCACCAACCCCGGCAACCCCACCGGCACCGTGCTGACGCCGGAGGAGATGCGGCTCATCGCCGACATCGCCAGGGAGCATGACCTGTTCATCGTCAGCGATGAGACGTACCGTGAGTTCGTCTATGCCGGCGAGCCGCTGGAGTCCATGGGCCGGTTTGACGACGTGGCGCAGAACGTCATTCTCATCGACACTGTCTCCAAGCGGTTCAGCGCCTGCGGCGCCCGGGTGGGCTGCGTCATCAGCCGCAACCATGAGCTGCTGGACCACCTGATGAAATACTGCCAGGCCCGCCTCAGCGTGGCCACTCTGGACCAGATCGCCTCCGCCGCCCTCTACGACGTGGACCCCGGCTACTTCGCCGCCGTCCGTGATGAATACCACGTCCGCCGCGACACGGTGATGCACAAGCTCTCCCAGATCCCCGGCGTCATCTGCGAGTGCCCCAAGGGCGCCTTCTATGCCATGGCCGCCCTGCCGGTGGACGACGCCGAAAAGCTGCAATACTTCCTGCTGGACGAGTGGAACGACCACGGCGAGTCCGTCATGTTCGCCCCCGGCGAGGGGTTCTACGGCGGCTCGGGCAAGGGCAAAAATGAAGTCCGTCTGGCCTATGTGCTGAAACAGGCCGACCTGGAGCGGGCCATGGACCTGCTGGCCCTGGGCATCGAGGCCTACAACAAGCACCGGAATAAATAATCTGCCCAGCCCCCAAGAGCCTCCTGCTGGCGGCTCTTCAGATTGTCAAAAAAGCATCGCAGATTTCGCGCCCGCAGGCGCGAACCAATGAAATCCGAAAAAACTGACGACATGCGCGTCAGTTTTTTCACTTCTCAGGCTA
>CAMKGX010000059.1 GCA_946412355.1 uncultured Clostridia bacterium | reverse complement strand
TCACCCGCACCGACGGCACCATTTACCACATCAAGTCCACCACCTTCGACGCCGGCATGCTGGACCTCACCAACCCGGAGGCGGTGCAGTATATCAAAGAGACGCTGATCAAGCGGAATATGCTGGATTTGGGTATCTCCGGCTGGATGGCAGACTTCGGCGAATATCTTCCTGTGGACTGTGTCCTCCACGACGGCGACCCCGCCGTGCTCCACAACCGCTGGCCGGTGCTGTGGGCCAAGGTGAACCGGGAGGCCATTGAGGAATACGGCGCCAAGGACGCCATGTTCTTCACCCGCAGCGGCTATCTGGGCATCCAGACCTACGCCCCCATTATGTGGAACGGCGATCAGCATACCGACTATACCCACGACTACGGCATGCCCTGCGTCATGCCTGCCAGCTTCTCCCTGGGCTTCTCCGGCGCGCCCATGGTACACAGCGACGTGGGCGGCTTCTTCTCCTTCGGCAAGCTGAAACGGGACGATGAGCTGATGACCCGCTGGACGGAGATGAATACCTTTTCTCTGTTGATGCGCAGCCATGAGTCCATCCGCCCCTGGGCCAACAGCCAGTTCGACGCCCCCGGCGTCAAGGCCCACACCGTGGCCCTGACCCGCATCCACGCCGCCCTGAAGCCCTATATCGCCCACTGCGCCGCCCAGGCAGGGGAGGGGATGCCCGCCATGCGGCCCGACTTCTGGTTTGCCGGCGACTACCGCGCCTCCCATGACCCCTATTCCTATTTCCTGGGGGATGACCTGTACGTCTGCCCGGTGATCCGCCGGGGCGAGCACCGCCGCCAGGTCCATCTGCCGGAAGGGGAGTGGGTGCATTTCTGGTCCGGCACCGCGTACCCCGGCGGCACCGAGCACATGATCGCCGCCCCCCTGGGCAAGATCCCCGTTTTCTACCGCAAGAACAGTCCCTTCGCACCGCTGTTCCGCGAGGCAGCGGGAATTCATAAGTAAGAGAGGTATCGAGATGGAGAATTCCTACATTTCCCGCACCAGCGGCATCAAGGCCAAGGATAAAATCGGCTACGCCATGGGCGACCTGGCCTCCTGCCTGGTGTTCGGCCTGACCCAGAGCGTGCTGAACAAGTACTATACTGACGTGTTGGAATTGAGCGTCCTCAGCGTCATGGTGATGACCATCATCGCCCGCATCTGGGACGCCATCAACGACCCCCTGTGGGGTCGCATCATCGACGGCGCCCGGGTCCGTCCCGATGGCCGCTATCGCCACTGGCTGAAGGTGTTCGCCGTGCCTGTGGCGGTGTCCGCCGTGCTGATGTTCGTCAAGATTCCCGGTCTCAGCGGCAACGGCTACCTGGCCTATGCCTACGTCACCTACATCCTCTTCGGCATGCTCTATACCTGCATCAATATCCCCTACGGCTCCATGGCCCAGGTCATCACCTCCGACGATAAGGAGCGCTCGTCCCTGTCGGTGTTCCGCTCCATCGGCTCCACCTTCGGCGCCATGCCCGCCATGGTGCTGGCCTCCCTGTGCTACGTCACGCTGGCCGACGGCACCAAGCGGATGGATGACCGCCGGGTCCTCATCGGCGTGTGCGCCATTGCTGTGCTCAGCGTCATCGCCTACCTCCTCAGCTACGCCTGGAGCCGTGAGCGGGTGGTCTCCCAGCCCGCCCCCCGGCAGAAGGGCCAGACCATGCAGGTGGTTCGCACGCTGCTCAAGAGCCGCCCCTTCATGGCGGTGAGCCTGGCCAGCATGCTGTTCCTGGCGGCCCAGATGTTCGGCCAGGGCTACAACAGCTACCTGTTCCACCACTACTTCAACGCCCCCGGCCTTACCATGCTGCCCACCGTGTTCCAGTACTTGCCGGTGGCGGTCATCATGTTCTTCGCCACCCGTCTGGGCAACAAGTTCGGCCGCCGTGAGGTCTGCTCCTACGGCGTGCTGCTGGCCGCTGTGTTCTACCTGGTGCTGTTCGTGCTGGCCCTGTTCGGCTTTACCAACGTGTGGCTGTATCTGCTGGCCTGCCTCATGAGCGGCATCGGCACCGCCTTCATCTTCCTGCTGGTATGGGTGCTGGCCACCGACGCCATCGACTACAATAAGGTCACCTACGGTCTCAATGACGAGGCCACCAGCTACGCCTTTTACAGCTTCATGCGCAAGCTGGGCCAGACCGTGGCCACCATCCTCATCAACGTGCCCCTGCTGCGCATCGGTTACAGCGGCAGCGAGCTGAAAACCGAGGGCCTCAGCGCCGCCGCCCTCAAGACCATGTATAACTTCTCCGTCATGATCCCCGCGGTGCTGTTCCTGCTGGTGTTCATCATCCTCCGCTTCGTCTATCCCCTCAGCAAGGCCCGGGTGGCCCAGCTCCAGGTGGAGAAGGAGAAAATGATGGAGTCCCAGAGCGGCCAATAATCGCATTTGAAAGAGTAACCCATTTGAAAAAAGGAGCCGCGGCCCGAGGGCCGCGGCTCTTCACTATGCAGATGAGATTTGCAAACGGTCAGTACCGATACACGGCAAAGCCAAACAGCTCCGCCAGCATTTCCAGCGCCTTGCCGTACCGTCCCTGGATGACCACATAGTGTGGCTCAAAGCCCGCCTTGACGCTGCGCTCCACAATGTCCCGGCTGTCGCCGTCCGTCCGCACCACGATGGACGTGCCGGTGAACTGCTTGGGCTTGTCCAGTGCCTCACCCTCCAGAATGAAGAAGCGGAAGGAGCCGTCGGCCTCCCGGCCGATGCGGAACACGGTGGCCTCCGGGAAGGCCTCACAGCCAAAGTCCATGGCAGGGCCGATTTTCCGGTTGGGGTGTACGCCCACGGTGGCGCCGGTATCCCGCCGGGCCATGGAGCAGGCGGCCGCGCCGCAGTGCCAGAACGTGATGGTGTTCTCGCCCTCGTCCAGCGACACCGGGTCGCCGAAGAACACCGGCTTGCCCGACAGCGCCATGCCCACCCACATGGACAGCGCGCCGTAGATGTCCGCCTCGCAGGCCGCCGCCACGCCCTCGTCGTTCAGGAGGGACAGCACCGTGCACACCGGCGTGCCAAAGGCGGTGAAGAAGTCGGGCCAGCATCGGGAGGCCAGGGCCTTGATGCCCTTTTCCCGCACATACTCGGTGTAGGCCTTATAGAGCCTGGCGTGGTCCAGGGCGTTTTTCTCCGGGGTGGCCTCCAGGCCGCAGGTGGCTTTTCTGGTGCGCTCCAGCCATTCCCGGCACTCCTCGTCGCTGTACCCCTTGGCCCGGTCAATGAGCTCCCGGGCCTCTATGGCCTCCAGCTCCACGCCGAAGGTGTGCATCAGCTCGCTGTCCAGCGCCCGGCCGAAGCCGAAGCCCTGGGGCGTGTGTCCCACCGCCGCCATTTTCAGGGAGGTCATCTCTTTTTTGACCCGGGCCGCCGCCACAAAGGCGGCGATGTCCCGGCCCACGCTCTCCTCCTGGGGCCCACCGAACACATAGCCAAAGGGCCTGTTGCCGAAGGCGCGGAGGGTGTTGGCAGCGGAGTAGGCCCCGGTGAGGGAGTTGAGCCGCAGCCGTCCGCCGTCGATGACAGGCTCCCGCAGCGTCCACAGCAGAATGGGGCAGCCAAAGCGCCGCAGCACCTCTGACATATAGGCGGCGTTGGCAAAGGTGAGATTCTGGAACACGATCATGTCCGGGTGCAGAGGGGCGAGGAAATCGTGGAGGGCGTCCACCCCCAGCAGCATCTCCTCCGGGCACACGAAGTCGCCGCAGATGTCTTTCAGCAGCGCCCGGCTGCGGTCAAACTGGGCCTGGGCGCTCTCCATGTGAAAGGTGGGCACGCCCACACCCACGTATACAGGTACGAAGTCGCTCATAGAGACCTCCTATTTCAATATGTGTCCTCATCATATCGCCCCGGGGTACATTTTGTCAACACATAGATGATACACCGTGATTTAGGTTGACAAAGGCGGCGTCAGCGCCTAAACTCAATGGTGGAATAACTCTGTTTCATGGAGGCGATTACCGTTGCATGAGGATTTGAAAGCCCTGTGCCGCGACCTGCGCTGCGACATCATGACTGCCATCGGCCATCTTGGCGTGGGCCATGCCGGCGGCAGCCTGTCCATCGTGGAGCTGCTGGCGGTGCTGTATTTCAAGGAGATGCACATCGACCCCGCCCAGCCGGATATGCCGGGCCGTGACCGCTTCATCTGCTCCAAGGGCCACGCCGGCCCTGCGGTGTACGCGGCGCTGGCCCGCCGTGGCTACTTCTCCCCGGAGCTGCTGATGACCCTGAACCAGGGCGGCACCAGCCTGCCCAGCCACTGCGATATGCTCCGCACCCCCGGCATCGACATGACCACCGGCAGCCTGGGCCAGGGCTTTTCCTGCGCCGTAGGCGTGGCCCTGGGCTCCCGCCTGGCGGGGGACGGCGCCACCGTCTATACCGTCATCGGCGACGGTGAGAGCCAGGAGGGTCAGATCTGGGAAGCCGCCATGCTGGCAGGCAATAAGCACCTTGACAACTTGATTGCCTTTACAGACTATAATAAGCTCCAAATCGACGACCCCGTGGCCGTTATCAACGATATTGCCCCCCTGGGCGCCAAATGGCGGGCCTTCGGCTGGCACGTCATCGAGGTGGAGGACGGCAACGACGTGGACCAGGTGGCCCAGGCGGTGGCCCTTGCCAAACGCAACCGGGGCACCGGCAAGCCCACCATGGTCATCCTCCACACGGTGAAGGGCTGCGGCGTCAGCTTCATCATAGAGCGGGGCTGCGGCAACCACAACACCAAGGTGACGGAAGAGGAAGCCCGCCGTGCTGTGGCGGAGATCAGAGGGGAGGCGTAAGGGATGGAAATGCGCGCTGTCTACGCCCAGTGCCTGGGCGAGCTGATGGAACAAGACGAGAAGATCTGCCTCCTGGACGCCGACCTCTCCAAGGCCAGCGGCACACGGGGCCTCTATGACCGCTTCCCCGACAGAACCATCAACTGCGGCATTGCCGAGCAGAACATGGCCTCCGTGGCTGCCGGCCTTGCCAGCTACGGTTTTAAGCCCTGGATCGAGAGCTTCGCCCCCTTTGCCACCCGCCGCATCTGCGATCAGATCACCCTGTCCATCGCCTTTGCCGGGCGGAACGTGAAAATCGTAGGCACCGACCCCGGCATCACCGCCGAGCTCAACGGCGGCACCCACATGAGCTTTGAAGATATCTCCGTGGTGCGGGCCATCCCCGGTATGGTGATCTTCGAGCCGGTGGATGAGGTGCAGCTCCGCTCCGCCATGCCGGTGCTGAATGATTACGAGGGCTGCCTTTACCTGCGTCTGGCCCGCAAGGAGATGCCCCGGGTCTTTGATGATGATTACCATTTCGACCTGTTCCGGGCCGACACTCTCCGCCGGGGCGATGACGTCACCGTCTTCACCTCCGGCTATCCCACCGCCGACGTGGTGGCTGTGGCGGAGGAGCTGTCCCGGGAGGGCCTCTCCTGCCATGTGGTGAACGTCCACACCATCAAGCCCATCGACAGAGACACCGTCATCGCCGCCGCCCGTAAAACCGGCGTGGCCGTCACGGTGGAGAATCACAACGTCATCGGCGGTCTCCACTCCGCCGTGTTGGAAGCCCTGGCCCATGAGCGCATCCCCGTCTATGCCGTGGGCGTCGAGGACCGCTTCGGCGAGGTGGGCAAGCTGCCCTATCTCCGCCAGGCCATGGGCCTCACCCCCGAACACATCAAGGCGGTTATCAAAGAGGCCGCCAGCGCCAAATAACAGGAGGAGTTTACTATGAGAATTGCCATCGGAAGCGATAAGTCCGGCTTTGCCGCCAAGGAGGCTGTCAAGGCGTACCTCACCGAGATCGGCGCCGAATTTGACGACCTGGGCACCACCGACCTGAACCACGTTGTGCCCTACTACGCCGTGGCCGACAAGGTGGCCCCCCTGGTGCAAAGCGGCGCCTATGACCGGGCCGTGCTAATCTGCGGCACCGGCGCGGGTATGTGCGTGGTGTCCAATAAGTACAAGGGCGTCTACGCCGTGGCCTGCGAGAGCGTCTATTCCGCCAAAATGGCCCGGGCCATCAACAACGCCTCCATCCTCTGCATGGGCGGCTGGATCGTAGGGCCCGAGATGGCGGTGGAGATGGTGAAAACCTTCCTGGCCACCGACTGGTGCCAGGATTTGGAGGACTGGCGCCGGAAGAACATGAAGAAGTTCGCCGTCCAGGTCAGCGCCATTGAGGATAAGATCTATGATCGGTGAGTTTCTGTACCGTCAGCCGGTGGAGATCCACTTCGGCAGAGGCATATTTGATGGCTTGACCGCCCTGTTGGCGGAAAAAGGCATCCGCCGGGCCCTCATCGTCTGCCAAAACCACCTTGCCCCCACGGCGGAGGACGCCCTCTGCGCCCTGTTCACCGCACTGCAATAAGTCCATAGCAAGCCAACCGCCGCCGGGGCAGGGAAGTCCCGGCGGCGTCATTATGTGCCGAATCGCAATGATTTCCTCAAAAACACTTGACGATTTCCGGAGGTTAGCTTATACTAACCACAGCCGACGCGCAAGCGGCGGCATACATTAAAACCAACTGTTAGCACTAGCTAACTCTTGAGACAGGAGGCACCCATGAGCGTGGTCATCGTCGGCGGCAACGAGTGTATGGAGCGGCAGTACAAGGACCTGTGCCGCCAGTTTGACTGCCGCACCAAGGTGTACACCAAGGCCGAGGGCATGGCCGGCAAGGTGGGCAACCCCGACCTGCTGGTGCTGTTCACCGGCACCATGTCCCACAAGATGCTGCAAGGCGCCCTCAGCGGCGTGAAGGGGAAGGACACCGTTATCGCCCGCTCCCATTCCAGCTCCATGTCTGCCCTGCGCACCATTTTGGAGACCCACGCCGTCCGTTGATTTGCTATATTCATTCTTTTCCATAGCGGGGCGCAGCGCCTGTGCTGCGTCCCGCCCTCCTTTTCCCTTACCGCCTGTGGCTCGCCGCTGCGCCGCCCTCGGGTGGCATTTTTTTGTGAAAATAGTAAAATCCCCATACCAATTTCCCTCGGTATATCGTATAATGGCAAATAGAATCAAAACGAGGGAGGACTTGCCATGATCACCGTTGAGAATCGCCTCTTTATTCTGGAGACCGAGCGCACCGCTTACTGCTTCCGTGCCCGGGAGGATGGCGTGCTGGAGCACCTTTATTACGGCGCCCGTCTGGGCCGGAGGGAGGACTACGAGGCCCTGGCCCCGGTCTACCGCCATCAGCCCGGCAACGCCGTGGTGCTGGAAAGCGGCGCCGCCCTGGAGCGGATGGACCAGGAGGTGGGCACCGCCGGCTGGGGCGACAGCCGGGAGTGCGCCGTAGACGTCATTTTCCCCGACGGCGACAGCAGCGCCTCCTTCCGCTACTTCCACACCATGCGCCCGGAGCTGGATACCCCCGCCGGTCTGCCCGCCGCGGCAGGGGAGGGGGAAACGCTGCAGGTGGTGTGCAAGGACGCCCGCCACGAGGTGTATCTCAATCTCTATTACACCGTCTTCCCCGAGACGGACGCCATTGTCCGCTGGGCCCGGCTCAGCAACGATACCGACGGCACTGTCACCATTCGCCGCCTCATGAGCCAGCAGATCGACCTGCCCCGGGGCGACTATCTGCTCCACACCTTCCGGGGCGCCTGGGCCCGTGAGATGGACCATATCACCGCCCCCGTCACCGGCCGCCAGACCTGGGGCGCCAAGGTGGGGGTCAGCTCCAGCCGGTGCAACCCCTTCGCCATGGTCTCCGCCGCCGACGCCACCGAGCGCTTCGGCGCCGTGTGGGGCCTGAACCTCCTGTACAGCGGCAATCATCTGGGCGTGGCGGAGCGGGGCCCCTTCGGCGGCGTCCGCGTGGTCCAGGGCGTGGACGGCCTCACCTGGCAGTTGCCCGCCGGCGAGAGCTTCGATACGCCCCAGGCCGTCAGCGTGTTCTCCGTCTCCGGCTTCGGCGGCATGAGCGTGCAGATGCACCGCTTCGCCCGCCGCCACATCGTCCGTGGTGAGTGGCAGTACCGTGAGCGCCCCGTGCTGGTGAACAGCTGGGAGGCCATGTATTTCAAAGTAGACCGGCGCAAGCTGCTGGCCCTGGGCAAGGAGGCCAAGGCCCTGGGCGCGGAACTGCTGGTGCTGGATGACGGCTGGTTCCGGGGCCGCAAGGACGACACCGCCGCCCTGGGCGACTGGCAGGAGGACACCGGCAAACTGCCCGGCGGCCTGGGCGGCCTGTGCAAGGACGTGCAGGCCCTGGGCCTTGACTTCGGCCTGTGGATGGAGCCGGAGATGGTCAGCGAAAAGAGTGACCTGTTCCGCGACCATCCCGATTGGATTCTGGGCCACGCCGACCAGGCTCTGGGCCGCAACCAGTACGTGCTGGATTTGAGCCGGGCCGACGTGTGCGACTATGTGTACCAGGCCGTGGCCGACGTGCTGTCCTCCGCCGACATCAGCTATATCAAGTGGGACATGAACCGCATCTTCTCCGATACCTGGTCCTCCACCGCTGCCCCGGAGCGCCAGGGCGAGGTGTGCCACCGCTACGTCCTGGGCCTTTACAGCATCCTGCGCCGCTTGAACGCCGCCTTCCCCCATGTGCTGTTCGAGGCCTGCGCCAGCGGCGGCAACCGCACCGACCTGGGCATGCTCTGCTTTATGCCCCAGGTCTGGGCCAGCGATAATACGGACGTGCTGTGCCGTGCCAATATTCAGAACGGCTACAGCTACGGCTACCCCCAGTCCGTCCTGGGCTGCCATGTCTCCGCCTCCCCCAACCACCAGACGCTGCGCCGCTCCCCGCTGGACAGCCGCCTGCAGGTGGCCTGCTTCGGTTTGCTGGGCTTCGAGCTGGATTTGGGAGACCTGCCCAAGGGCCAGCGTGAGTCCTTAAAGCAGCAGGTGGCGTTCTATAAGGCCCACCGCCGCACGTTGCAATTCGGCCAGCTCTATCGCGGCAATGTCAGCGAGAACGAGACTGTCTGGACCGCCGCCGCCACCGATGGCAGCGAGGCCCTTACCCTCCACTTCTGCGCCCTCAACGGACCCAACGAGCCGATGCGCCGGGTCCGCTGCGGCGGCCTGACCCCCGACGCCCTCTACCATGTCACCAACCTGCCCGTCACCCCCCATCTTCACGACTTCGGCTCCCTGGTGAACATGATGTCCCCCGTGCCCATCAAGCCCGACTCCCTCACCGCCCAGCTTGCCGAGCACTTCGTCAAGCTGGAATGCGACAGCATCGACGTCACCGCCTCCGGCCTTGGCCTGATGCGCCTGGGCTTCGTCCCCGTGCAGCACTTCTCCGGCACCGGCTACGACGGCGGCACCGCCGTCATGCGCGACTTCGACAGCCGCCTCTACCTGCTGGAGCGGCAGGACGAGCCCCAAGCCGCCCCCGCTGCGGAAGAAAAGTAAAAGAATCCCGCCTTACCATACCGTAAGGCGGGATTTTCATGCCTTAAATTGAGATTTACTCCTCAAAATGCACGTGGGTAAAGATGTGATCCTGGCAGAAGCAGTGATACCCGGCGCACTTGCTGCAATAGCGGAACTGGAGGTCGGGGTAGTCCGCGTCCGTCCGCCCGCACACGGCGCATTTGTGGGTGTAGCCCCGCTGCTGCTGTTGCTGCTTCACCGCTTTTTTGAACTGTACCGTCTGGGGGCTGTGGCGGTAGGCTGCCTTTTCCCGCAGATACCGCACCTCCGGCCAGATGAACACGGCGAAGTTCAGCAGCGCCACAACGGGCAGCACCACGCCGCTCCACAGCCCCAGGCGGATGGAGTTGATGATGTCGAAGGCGAACAGCGCCACGTCCAGATAGGCCAGCCACTTCATCTTCACCGGGATCACGAAAAACAGCATCACCTGTGTGTCGGGGAAGAGGCAGGCAAAGGCCAGGAACATGGACAGGTTCACGTAGGTGGCCCCGGCGATGTAGAAATGGCTGCCCTGCACCAGCCCCGCCAGCACGGCGCCGATGATGGTGGCCAGCATACCGCCGAAGTAGTAGAGGTTAAATTTGGCCGTGCCCCACTTGTTCTCCAGCACCGAGCCGATCCAGTAGTAAAAATACAGGCTGATAGCCAGGAAGATGATGCTGCCCTCCTGGGGCACCAGCACAAAGGTGGCGATCCGCCAAATCTCACCCTTCAGCACCGCCGGCCAGTAAAAGGTGAGGAAAGAAAGGGCACTGGCGTCATTGGCCCGGGTGAACATCATCAGCACGTACACGATCACGTTGCCGATGACCACATAGCGCATCAGATTGGGAATACCGAACCGGGGATGGCGCGCGCAGAACCGATCCACCGCCTCATAAATCGCTTTCAAAGGGGAGACCCCTCCTTTTCATACACGTTGCTATGGATGATACCACACTATTTGCCAAAAGTCATGTCATTTTTATAAACATTCCTGTGGGGCGACAGGGCAGGGGAGGCCCACTTCGAAAAAAGTTGAAAATCTGGCGAAATTCCGCTATAATCATTCCAAACATCCGCCCGGAGGCCCTTGCCGTCCGGGAAAAATATGAGGAGGTCTTTCCATGAAGAGAATAACGGGCAAGAAACTGCTGGGCATTCTCCTGGCGCTGGTCTTGGTCATAGGTCTGGTGCCGTGCGCCGGCATGACGGCCAACGCGGACGATCTGATTCTTATCGGCTCGGCGGACGAGTTGAAAAAGATCGGCCAGGACGACGCCTATCCGCTGTCCGGCAACTACCGCCTGACGGCGGACGTCTCCATGGACACCATGATTGCCGGGGAGTTCAAAGGCGTGTTTGACGGCTACGGCCATACCGTCACCCTGAGCATCAGCCACACCCAGGGACAATGGAACACGGGCCTGTTTGAAAACGTGTCCGGCACCGTCCGGAATCTGATCACCGACGGTTCCGTTATCGGCGTTGAGGGCAACGTGGGCGCCGTTGCCGCCTATGGCAGCGGCACCTTCAGCCGCTGCTGGAACCGGGCCTCCGTCAGCGGCTTCGGTGCCCAGGGCGCCTCGGGCATCGTGGGCTTTGGCGGCTCGGCCACAGACTGCCTGAATACCGGCGTCATCAGCGGCAATATCCGGGTGGGCGGCATCACCTGCTCCAACGCGGACGTGACGTCCACCGTAACGCGCTGCTTCAGCTCGGAGTGCTCCGATTTCAAAGCGACCGCTCATGACAATGGCGCCTTTTATATCGTAGGCGGCGATTCCCCCAAGATGCAGGTTATTGACTGCTATTTTGCCGGCGACGTGGATCATGCCGGCAGCAATCAGGGCAAGGGCACGAAGCTGTCCGGCGCGGACGTGGCCAATGCCGAAAAATACGCCAACTGGGACTTCACCAATACCTGGATGATGAAGGACGGCAGCCCCAGACTGAGAATGCCTGTGGAAGCCCCCATGTTCACCCCTGAAGCGTGCGAGTTCACCGCCTCCCAGAGCGTGACCCTGTCCTGCGCCACCGCGGACGCCGTCATTTACTACACCACCGACGGCACCGAGCCTACCACCGGCAGCACCGTGTATACCTCTGCCATTACGCTGACCGCAACCGCCACCGTTAAGGCCATCGCGGTGAAGGACGGGGTCAGCAGCGAGATTGCCTCCGCCACGTTCACCCTCTCGGCGCCCGAGCCCTTTGAGGCCGACAATACGGTGACCGTCTCCGGCACGGCGACGGAGGACGGCGTTAAGGTGGAATCCCTCAGCAATGAGCAAATCCTTGAGATTAAAAAAATGCCCATAGATCAGTCTGTCAACCTGCGCCTTTCAGGTAATGGTAATCTCAGCCAGGTTGAGATTTCGGGTGATCTTGTCAAGCCGCTGGATTTGGCCCAGGACAGACGGGTGTGCGTGTGGATGCGTGAGGAGAGCGGCGGTACACAGGCCTGGTACGGTCTGGATTCGTCCGTCAATATGCTGCGCGACGGCGTAACGATGAAGATCGATCCCATCGTTAATCCCATCAATTCCGGCAAACTGACGCTGCAGCAGGCAAACGCCCTCAATCAAAATCTGGGTACTGATGATTATCGCGTATTCAATATTGAGGCGTCGTTTCCCACCACAGACGGCAGGAAGCTGGAAGAGCCGGTCAATTTCAATGTCGGCGACATTGAGATAAATAGCTGGCCGTCTGCCAACGTTGGCGCCTACTGTTTACACCGTTCCAAAAAGGGATATAGACCGTTTCTTGCGGGGAATCAGA
>CAMKGX010000058.1 GCA_946412355.1 uncultured Clostridia bacterium | reverse complement strand
AGCTGGAACAGGCCCGCGCCGACGCCAACAGCAACGCCGAGGCCACCAACGCCCAGCAGCTGGACTACGAGAACCGCCTGCGCCAGCTGCAACAGGAGAGCGACAGCAAAAGCCTGAAGGAGGGCGAACATGTCATCGCCTTCCGTCCCGGATACTACGAAGTGCTGGAACGTGTGGCCCAGCTGGAGGGCAAACGCCGCGGCCAGCCCTGGACACCCTCCGACGTGATAGGGTTCTTTACCTACAGCCGCTTTATAAAAGGCAACCTGAACGGCGACCTCAACGCCCTGCCCGACAGCGAATGCCGCAAGGTGGAACAGCAGCTGGGCATAAGCCTTGACCCCCGCCGCGCCGCCGCACCCCAAAAGAAGGAGGCCGCCCTATGAAGATGGACAAAGCCCTGTCGCCCATACTGGGCATGGTGAAGCCGCTGGCCAAGAAGCACGCCACACCGGAGAATATGAACGCCCTGTTCGGCGCGCTCACGGCCTCCTACCCCGCCACGCCTGGCGAGAAATGCCTGCTGGTGGTGAACCGCACCGACGACGGCACGGTGATGGGCGGAGTGTGGACGGTGGACACCGCCACCCGCACCCTGACCGGCTGCTACTCCCAGATGCCCCTCGACCAGCTGGTGGCCTCGCTGCTGGAAAAACTGTAATAATAACCTCTAAACAATAGAAGATATGGTACAAGACGACGCCTCGAGCTGGTTTGCCAGCCAGGAACAACAGATACAGGACTTCGAGGCCCCACCGGCCCCGGAGGCGGAACCCCTCAACCCCGAACCCGACTACGACCCCGACCGACCCTTCGGCGGCGCACCCACAGTGACCGACGAGGACGTGCGCAACGTGACCAACATGCGGCTGGCTCAGCAGCCCACCGCCGAGCTGATTGTGGGCGTGATGGACGTGGTGCTGCCGTTGGCGCTGGTGCTGCTGATCAAGGGGACGGACAAGGACGACATAAAGCTGGAGCCCGACGAGCGGGAAACCCTCGTGACCGCCTGGGCGGGATGGCTGGGCGATAAAAATATACAGGCCTCGCCGGGAGTGGTGCTGCTTATTGCCATCGTGACGGTGTATGGCGGCAAGATAGTGGCCGCCGTGGCCGACCGCCGACGCCGCGACGAGCTGGCCGCCCTGCGTGCCCAGCTGGAGGAACAGCAGGCCGAAAACGCCCGGCTGCAGCAGCAGCTGGCCTTTGCCCGACGGAAGGAGGAACAGAGCCATGACTGACACCCCGGCGCGCCGCAAGACGCAGATGAACCTGGTGGTGGGCATCAACGGCACGGGCAAAACCACCTTCCTGCGCGAGAAGGTGGTGAGCCGTGCGGCCAAGGCACTCATAGTGACACCCGACGAGATGGAGTGGCGCGAGCTGCCCGAAGTCTCCACCGCACAAGAGGTGTATGCCCTACAGGGGCATGGCCGTATCGTGTACCAAGGACCCGAGACGCTGGAGATGGTGGTGCGCTACTTCTACGGCGGCACGCTGGTGCTGGACGACGCGATGACCTACCTCCAGTTCCAGACCCCCGACACGCTGCGCGCCCTCTACATACGCCGCCGCCAGCGGGGGCTGGACGTATATATCGTGGCCCACGGGCTGCGCCAGGTGCCGGTGCAGTGCTTCACCTTCGGCAGCTACCTCATACTCTTTGCCACCACCGAGAATTTCAGCAGCCGCAAGCGCGAGCTGGACGACGATATCTACAGCCGCATACTCACCGCCCAGCGCCAGCTCAACGCCGACAGCCGGGCGGGTAAGCGGTACCAGTGCCGTTTCATCAAGCTGGACCCCACGCTATGACCCACGAAGGTTTCTTCGACCGGCCACGCACGCTGAAGGAGGTGTGCCACCACTATGGCGTGAGCTACCGCACCATGCAGAAAATGCTGCACGGCGCGGGGCTGGACTATATGGTCCGCCGCCGGGGGTCGGGCAGCTACTTCTTCCTGCCGGGGCAGCTGAAGCTCATCGAACATGCCTTCGGCGTGCAGACCAGCCTGGATCTGGACACGGAGTGATTTTTTATGGCCCAGCAAACACCACGCCGACAGCCACGCGGATGTCGGCAATTTTTATTTGTGTTTGCAAATTGCTGTCAAAAGGCGGCGGGGCAGGGTTGGCGGACGGGGCGGTTTTATTGTATTTTATTGCTTTTTATTGCATTTTATTGCATTTTATTGCATATTATTGCACTGGGCTATAGGAGTGGGGAAAAGTGTGTACTTTTGCAGCCGAAATCATCAAAATCATTAACAAACAAAAAACAGTAAGGTATGAAGAAATTTTTCAACGACAACATCATTTGGTTCCTGTTGCTGGCACTGGTGCTGGCCGCCGTGGCACTGTATATGGCCTCGCGGAACCGTAAAACCCTCCGCCAGATGCCCGCCGCCAACGGAGTGGGCTGGACCGCCGAGGAGAAACAGAAGGTGATGGAGATCTGCGACGTGCAGAACGCCTCCACCAAACCCGACGCCAAATAGCACGACATGGACGAGCTAATCAGGAAACAGCGGCTCATGGCCGACGCAAACAAAGTATTAACCCATTATATTACAGGAGAACAAAGTATGAACAAATTGCAATCAAGTATTATTGACCGCATGCAGTTCACCATCGAGAACGGACACACCACCGACAAGGTGGCCGTGGTGATTGCCAGCGGCAACATCGACGTCGAGGGCTTCGAGCTGGTAGGCGGCGAGGTGAAGAAACACAACCACAACAACGCCGGGTTGCTGGCGGCAGGCTATGTGGCCGACGTGGTGCTGGACGACGCTCCGGAGGGAGTGGACTACGACGGCGCCAACATCAAGATGACCACCGCCGCAGGCAAGAGCATTGTGCACTGCAAGCGCTACCTGCAGCACAACCCCCGCATGGTGAAGCGCGTGACCATCTCGGCAGTGGAAAACGGCCAACGCAAGGAGAAGCCGGACGCTTTCAACGCCAGCATGTTCCTTGCCAGCCTCAACCCCTTCCAGAAAGAGGCGGCCCGCGAGGTGGACATGAGCCAGTATTTCCAAACCAACCAGTTCCAGAGCGGCAAGATCGTGATCGACTACGACTACGGCAACCTGCAGTGGAACGACTTGCTGTACTGGGCCATCGAGGTGGAGAGCGCCACCATCATGAAGGTGACTATCGACTTCTATCCTCCCGAGGACTAAGAGCTGAACGGACAAGCGTGTGAAAACCGAGGCCGGTGCGATGGGTGTGCGCCCGGAGCTCCGGCCTCATTAATTCAACTAAGCGTATGAAGAAACAGATAATACCAACCAATAACCCGCTGGGCGGCGGAGTGACGCAGTGGGCCGACGAGAATGCCGTGAATGGTCCATTCATGCCCGACTGGGTTGGAGGCGGCGAGAGCGGCAGCACGGACACGGGCGGCAGCAGCTTCAGCTGGAACAACCTGGTGAGCCACATGGGCAACATCCTGAATGGCATCGGCAGCATAGTGACCGGAGCCAACAACTGGAACCGCACTACCAATGTGGACGTGACCGAGCACAACATAGACGAGAACATCAACAACACCACCGGACGCTTCAGCTGGAGCAACGGCACAACGGTCACTGTGATAGTGGTGGCCGGGCTGGTGGTGGTGATAGCCTTGATCCTGGTGCTTGGCAAAAAGTAGGAGGGCGGAGCAATGAAGATAGCTGCAGTAGGACCGGAACGGATGGGCACATGCCCGGCAGCGGTACAGATAGAGGCCAACGGCGACGCGACGCTGCTGGTGAACAGCCTGACCTTCGGCACCTCGCCGGAATGGGCGCAGCGGTTCTATGTGGCCCACGAGCTGGGACACTGGCTGCTGGACACCGGGAGTGAGCATCTGGCCGACGCCTTTGCCCTCGGGCTGCTGGCCGGGACAGGCCGCCGCAGCCTGATGCGGAGCCTGGAGGCACTGAACCGCCTGCACACCATACCCTACAGCCGCCTGGAAGCCCTCTACACCGTGGCGCGGCAACTGGACCGCACCCACCGATAAACGAATTATTAACCCATTAAAAAACATAGACGTATGAAGAAACAGAATTTGAACAACGATTTGGACCGCAATATCTTTGTGCAACGCGCTGACGGCGAGAAGGAGAGCGGAATGCCCGCAGCCGGGGCCGCCGAGGTGGCCAACGCCGCACAGGTGCTGGGCGACATCATAGCCGGACCCTCCCGCCGCCGTGCAGGGCTGAGGGTGAACGGAGTGTTCGTGAGCCTGGAGAGCATACTGCTGGCCGGAGTGCTGATTGTGGGCATCATTGCCTTGGTAAGAAAATAGGAGGCCACAGATGCTTACCGACCAGTATGACGAGACCGTGACGCTGATGGGCGCGGAGGTGACGCTGGCGCAGCTGGACATAGGGCTGCGCTGCGCCACCCTGGCCGTGTGCCTGCTGACGCTGGTGCTGAACGTGGTACGCCTGCGTCGCGGCAAGTGATAACCCAAAAAACAACAAGCTATGAAAAAACGTAATTACAACAGTAAACAGATACTCTTCGCCACCGGGGCCAACCCCTTTGGCGGCACCGCCGCTGGGGGCACCAACGTCGTGGCCACCACCGACACCCCACCGGCCAGCAACGGGAGCGGCAAGGAGGCGAGCCGTGCCGACGAGCTGATGCGCAGAGTGTACGCATGGTTCGAGAATGGCACTATCAATTATGCACAATGGATGAACTTCCGCGAGCTGATGACAAAAGAGCCCGCACCGGTGGATGCCAAGATGGACGGCGTGGAGCTGGTGGTGGTATGGGCCGACGGACAGCAGCAACGCCTGTTGCCCACCGATGCCAACTTGCCTGAGGTGGTGATACGTCCGGAACAGACCCGCTGGGAACGCATGAAGGCATGGATGTCGGCACACAAGGCGGCCACCATAGGCATAGGGGCCGTGGTGGTGGTGCTGGTGGTGCTGGTGGTTCGTCATTACACTAACAAATAGGAGGGACGGACGATGGAGAAACAACGACTGTTCCGTGCCGACGGTGGCTGGAGCCGCCAGCCGGTACACCTCACCCCCGCCGACCTCCCGGCACTGGCCACCGCGTCGCGCCTGGTGCGTGACTACAGCGACCGGAAGCGATACGGCAACCAGGAAGGATACCGCAGTGTGTTTCGGGCTGAAGGTGTGAGCGACGACGAGATGAACCAGCTGCTGCAGCTGTGCAAACGGGTGCATCCGGAGGTTCGCGGCTGGGAACGCAACAGCGGTGCACGCTCGTATGTCAGCATCTATGCCGACAACACATACCAGTATCTAATCACCGAGATGATGGAGCGGCTGAGCACGCTGTACAGCACCGTGGCCGGGCTGCCGGACAAGGTGGACGACGACCAGTACCGCCTGAGCGGCGGACGGGTGGAGGAGGTAGAACCCTATGACTTCTGCCCCCGACTGGTGTACACCATCCCGTTCGACACCGCCGCCTGGGAGGCACGCCACCGCAAGGATGCCGAGATTCAGACCACCGACGCCGAGGCCAAGCAGAAGACCGCCGAGGCCGACCGCGTGGACGCGGAGGCACGGCAGGCCGACCAGAAAGCCAAGCTGATGCGCATGCTGAGACTGGCACTGCTGTTGGCTGTGGTGGCGGTGGTGGTGCTGCTGATTGTGAAACTGATTAAAAAGTAACGCCATGGCCACTTATCAAGACGCACTGAAGAATGTGAACGACACCAGCCGGACGCTGGAGACTGTGAGCCGTGGTTTTACGGCCAGGAATATTGCCGGTATATGGGTGGCAGGCATCGTGCTGGTGATACTGACCATTATCACGCTCTTCGTCGTAAAAAAGTACGTAAAGAATGAAGCTGGTAATCTCTGGGATTTCCTCACCAAGCCCTACCGCGACCTTGCCGAACGCATCAAGGCGGCACGGGAGGTGCAGCAAATCACTGAGGCGACCGGCGAGATGCCCACCCTGCGCAGCAAGGAACAGGCCAAGGCTGTGGCCGACGCTATATACAACTGCTTTGACCCATTCAACGACGATGAGGAGAGCCTGTACAACATCATAGAGCAACGCATCATGAACCAGGCGGACTGGGAGGCTGTGAAAGGCCAGTTCGGAGTGCGCGACAGTCCCAAGCTGGGCACCATTATAGGTGTGAAGCACACGGGCGACATGGAGCGCATCATTAGCGACAATCTCAGTACCGGTGAGCGAACCACACTAAGATACATACTGGCAAGGAAGAAAATAAAAACAACAATATGAAGCTATGGACAAGAAGAAGATAATAGCATACACCACGGGCGGACTGCTGGCCGCCGCGCTGCTGGCGCTGCTGGTGATGTGGATTATGGCCAAGGTGCTGGAGCGTCGCGCCTACAAACCCGACGAGAAGAAGGGCGGAAGCGAGAACGGCTCCGGAACCGGCAACGGAGGAAAGAAGGCGGAGCTGGGGACCTTCCCCCTGCAATGGGGCAGCGGCACGAGCCGCAACGCCAATCCTGAGAACGTGAAACGGTTTGTGCAGAGCATTCAGACGATATGCAACTACTGGACTGTGCCCACCCTGACACCGGAGAAACTGACGGTGGACGGCATTTGGGGTGACAAGACGGAGGCCGCCGTGGCCAACCTGAAAAAGGTGACATCCCCGGCCAACCCCAGTATAAAGCCCTTCGTGAATCTTATCAAGCCCGTGGAAAAGCCTGTGAACAGCAAAAGCAAGTGGCAGATACCCCTTGAGGATTATAAGATACTGTGTAATGCGCACAATCTCTATATTAACTCTTAAAGTTACACTGATATGAACGCGATTAATGAATTTCTGGACACCTACAAGAACGGCATCCCGGTGACGGTGCGCGTGGAGAGCATGAGCATAGTGCTGCTGTGTGCCGCGGTGCTGGTGACAGCCCTGCTGGTGATCCTGGCGAAAAAGTATTTATCATGAAGACAAGTAAAGCGGGCATTGCCCTGATCAAGACGGCGGAGGGGTTCCGCGAGACGGCCTACTGGGACGTGGACGGCTACAGCATAGGCTACGGCCACCATGGAGCGACTGCCGGGCAGCGGGTGAGCCGCGAGGAGGCGGAGCGACTGCTGGCCGAAGACCTGGAGAGGGTGGAGGCGGCTGTGGTCCGTGTGAACCCGAGGCTGAGCCAGAACCAGTTTGACGCCTGCGTGAGTCTGGCCTACAACATCGGTACCGGACGGTTCGGGCGGAGCAACACGGCATTGCTGATAGCCGCCGACGCGACGCCGCGCCCGGAACTGGAGCGGGAGTGGAAAGAATGGCGACTGGCTGGCGGCAAGGTGAGCCAGGCACTGGTGGACCGTCGCGAGAAGGAATGGGCTCTGTACTGCCGCACCACAGCTGGCAGCCTGATGCTGGGCATTGCCGCCGGGGTTTTGGCCGTGGGGGCCGCCTCACTGATAGCATTAAGTTAATCAATAAAAATCAATTACTATGGCAAGAAAGATTAGAACATGGTCGGCCATGATGGCCGAGAAAGACATTCGGCGTAGTAAAGTGTATGCCGAAGGTGTAAAGTTCGTGTATGACGACGGCGAGCTGCCGGAAGGCCTCAATGCCGCAGTGGGCAGTGTGTTGTGCCTGCAACGGCGCCACGGCATCAGTGCCACACAGATGCCCGGCACAGCGGACGACTGGCTGGTGATAGGCGGAGGCAGCGGCGAAGGCGGCGGCTGCAATTGCGGATTCACCGCGAGCCTGAAGGCGAAACTGAACGAGTTGCCAACAATCAAGTGGAAGGGCAACAACATAATCACCGTGAACGGGACAGACTATGTGCTGACGCCGGCATCGACACCGACACCGACGCAGTACACCCTGACGGTGACGAGCGCGAACACGAGCATGGGGACGGTGACCGGCGGCGGGAGCTATGCGAGCGGAGCTACGGCAACGCTGACAGCGACGGCGAAGACGGGCTACCACTTTGTGCAGTGGAGCGACGGAAACAAGGAGGCGAGCCGGACGGTGACGGTGACGGGAAACAAGACGTACACGGCCACTTTCGCGGCTGACAGCGCGTCGGGAGCCGACTATATGGTGGGCTGGGCAAACGGCACGAAGAGTGAGTTCAACGCCCTGACCGACGCGGAGCTGGCGAACATGACTACGAGCCACAGCACGGCCACGGACAGCACGTATGAGCATGCTTTTGGCGATAAGCAGATATTCTATTTGCTGTACAAGAGCGACAAGGCGCCCAAGACGGTGAACCTGATAAGCTCAGGACAGACGATGGCGCAGAACCTGGAGAGCGACAACAGCTTTGCGGGGCATGCGGACGTGACGGTGAGCGGCACGGTGTACAAGCTGTTCGGCATACGCCTGGCCAGCACCTACGACCCGACAGACACGATTCAATTAACCTTTTAATAATAGATAGATTATGGCAAATCTTAGCATTAACAACGGTGGCGTGTCCACCAACAAGGGCTCGATGCCCAATATAGACTTGCGCTACGGACCCTACGCGAGTGTGCATGCAGCGCACGCGGCACTGGCCGACGACGAGGTGAACACACTCGGACTGACGGTGGGCATAGTGAGCGGCAACACTATTGTGGAATACTGGTACCAAGGAGGCGCGGAGGAGGTGCACCTGGTGCCGAAGCAGAGCGGAGCGTCGGCCCCGACAGAGGTGGTGCACACGGGTGCGAGCGTGACGATAGCGACATTGGAAGGCAACAGCCACCACACGTGCAGCACGGCGCTGACAGACCTGACAGTGACGGCGCTGGGCAACACGGCGATGGAGGCGACAGTGGAGTTTGCCTGTGCCGAAGGCTGGACGGGTGCCACATGGCCGACGGGCGCGCGCTTTGCCCCGGCAAGGCCCATGCTGTCGGCAGGGAAGAGCTATGTGGTGAGTGTGCACCACGGGATAATCACGGCCTGCGAGGTGACACAGTAGGGAGGGCTGCCTTATGTTCAGACAGAATATACTGAATGCCTCGGCCCATACGATGGTGGGATGGGTGCAGGGCAACCTGTACAACCCCAGCGCGGACAGCACCAAGTATGTGACCAGCGAGCCTATAGAGGGCGGACACACGGTGGGGCTGAAGGTGAAGGGGCTGTACCGGATACTGGCACTGTACCTGACCGCTCCGGACGGGCAGCGGTACATCCACAGCCCGCGCGCCTATTCCGGACGGCAGGCCTACGGCACGGAGGTGCCTAAGGGGTACACGGTGCAGTTCATAGTGGAACACATACCAGAGAACATGAGTTATTCGTCATCAGTGGCGGAGGCAGACAAGCTGCCCATCTCGCCGGACGATGACTTTGTACGGGAGCTGATGGTGGTGGACCACCTGTGGCAGCAGCCGGACGCGAACGAGGCGGACAGCCGCTACACCGACGCACGGCTGGCGATGAGTGCCTGGCACAACACGCTGCCGCGCCTGTTGCGGGCCAGCAAGGGCAACGCCCGCTACGGAGAGGGCAAAGGGACAGGCACAGCCTTCAGCGTGCCTTACGGGAGCGGCCCGGTGTACTGCTGCGGAGTGGATCCGGAGAGCTACATGACCGCCATGAGGAACCCACGCAGCGTGGCTTACACGGAGTTTACCTATCCGAACCCCACCAGCGAGTTTCCTCAAGCACCCATCAGCGAATACGAGCTGGAAGAACTGTACCAGCCCGGCAACAGCAACGAAGCCAAACGCTATTACTACGCCATGGTGTGCAATACCGCTGCCGCCATCGCGCTGGGTTTTGTGCCGAGGATAGACGAGAGCCAGTATTCGGCGCAGAGCTCGATAGTGACGCAGAACAACGCACTGACCGGCACACACACCATAGCCTCGACAGTGATAGCCAGCTACACTGCCCTGACCGACGAGACGGCCAAGCAGCTACGCCCGCTGGACGTGCTGGCGTTCGGGACCTACCACTTGTTGGTTATTGTGCGTACCATCAAGGACGCAGAAGGCAATGTGCACTGGATAGAGGTGTTCGAGAGCGGGGGTGGCGATGCCAACTACCGCTTATTTGACGTAGACTACATGCGCACCTTTATGCAGAGATACCACAACGGCATAGGCAAGGTGGTGCGCACCCGTGCCATGGAAGCCCTGTATGAGCCTTACGCCTTCAGCCGCAGCCGCCAGTGGGCGCCCGCCGAGCCGGAGGACGACTACACGCCTTACGACTACAGCCAGACCGACAACATCTGCACCTTCCTGGGCGACCGCGTGGAGGTGAGCGACAGCGACCCGCTGTGGCTGAATATACGCACCCGCCACGGGGCTACAGGACAAAACCACGCCTCGGACTGGAGCATAGAGCTGCAGAGGGAAGACCCGGACACCGGCCAGTGGGCCACAGTGCACACGCTGACCGCCGCCAACTACACCGTGCCCCAAGGCCACGGCCCGTTCAGCTACACCCTGGACCGCGGCGACGGCGAGGTGGAGGATACCTATATCGACGTGCGGGTGGACGACGTGCTGCGTCAGCTGCAGGGACACACCTACAACGGCCACTACCGTGCCGTGCTGCATCTGGGAGACGACGAGGCCGGGGCCACCTATTGGGAGACGCTGAAATTCGACATCGACTATGTGGTGCAGACCCAGTACCAACGCAGTTATATAGCCACATTCCATGTGGAGACACCGGAGGCGGTGCGCTATGCCTACGCCATGGAGACCAACCAGGGTGGCTATATACTCAACGCCCCCACGCACAACGGTGCGAAATACAACTTCCTGACCGCTGAAGAGCTGGCCAGCGGCATTACGTGCCACCAGACCAACGGCAGTGTGGACAAGACCACACAGCTGGCCGACGGCACCACACCGGCCGACCACATGGTGCTGGCACTCACAGGTCGATACGGCACCGTGACGAAGTCGCGCTATCGCGACACGTTGACACCCTGCGTCATCTGGGGAAACGCCAACGTCACCACCGGCATCAGCGGCGAATGGCAGACCGGCTACTATAACTCATTAGGCGTGAAAAAGACCAGCACGTCGGGAATCTACTGCATGAAGAGCCTGCGTACCGTAAGCCCATCCACACGCTATCTGCTCATGATCAAGACCGAGACACCAAACATGGAGTCCTTGCGTCTCAACGAGTATGCCGCCGGGGCCGTGCTGGGGACCGACGCTCCGCTGAGGAGTACCCTGCTCACCACGGGCCGCTGGCTGTCGCCCAAGGTGTACATGCTGGACTTCGTGACCGGCGACGACACCGCCGCCGTGGCACTCTCGCTGCGGCACAGCAACGTGTGGAACTCGCAGCTGGTATATGCCATCATGGTGCAGGCGCCCTTGCAGGCTCCCGGCATTGTGGAGACCGGCGACGGCAAGCTGGCACTGACCGGCAACGGACAGCTGCTGTACGGCACCGCCCCCGCCGGAACGGGCGACCCCACCGACGAGACATCCTACACCTGGCACACCTACACACAGCCCATCACCGCCGCCGACATACAGGGCGACTTCGCGGCTATGGCCGTGCGGACGGGCTACACGCCCGGCGGCGACGCCGTGATAGGCATTGACCGCTCGGATATCGCCACTGTGCCCGCACACACCGGCGCAGAGGGCATTACCGATGGCGGACATTTAGAATTCTAACCCTCTGCCGCCGCCAGTGGCGGGAGCCACGGCGGCGGCCAATGGGCAACAGTGCCCAGAGACGTAATAAACCTTAATAATTAACCCGGTTGGGAACTGGTGTTGATTGCGGGTTGACGACGACAGAACTGCAACAAACGACTGTGCGGCAGTCCGACGGCGAGGACGGGAGGAAAGGTGTTTGCCTCCAGCACGCGGGTTCGAATCCCGAACGCACAGCGACTTATGAAAACAGAAGCTATGAAAGAGAAAAAACACAACGTATCCCCTGCCCCGTGGACATTTGTAGCCACGCTGGTGGTGGCCGTGGCCTTGATAGTGGGGGGATTCCTGGTGCCGCCCACCGGCATCATCGACGGCTCGGTGCTCACCGCCGTGGGCGAACTGAGCGTGTTCGGCGCCCTGGCACAGCTGCCCGTGCTGGTGGGCCACGGACGCAGCATACGGCTGCAACACCACAACACCACCCTTTCGGTGGGACATGACAGCAGAGAGGAGGATTACGACCCATGTTGAACCGCATACGTCAATGGCTGGGAAGCTCCAACCGCCTGCTGCACGCGCTGGGCGGACTGATTGTAGGGCTCACCCTCGGCCTCCGTGCCGCGCTGGCCGCCGCCGCATCCATGGAACTGAAGGACGTGCACCACTCGCACGGCAACGCCAAGAAACCCATACGGCAGTGGGACTGGAGCTCGTGGGACTGGCTCGACATCCTGGCCACCGCCGCCGGTGGACTGCTGGGCGGAGCCGCACAGGCATTAATCATTTATCTTATCGTGTCATGAATAATAATATTATCAAACTGCTGGCAGCCGCCGTGGCGTTGCTGCTGGCTATAAAACTATATAAGCGTATGAACAAAGAACCCATCAATCCCGTGACCGGTAAGGTCACATCACCCTTCGGCAAGCGCAAGGCCCCAGTGTCCGGTGCATCCACCTACCACAACGGCGTGGACATCGGCGTGCCCGTGGGCACCGAAGTGGTCGCTCCATGGGACGGCACAGTGCTATCGGTGTACAGCAATGAGGCTGGAGGCCGCCAGATGATCATCACCCACACCAACCACTACCGCACCGGCTACGCCCACCTGAGCGGCTACATCGCCACCAAAGGCCAGAAGGTTAAAGCCGGGCAGCCCATCTGCCGCAGCGGCAACACCGGACGCGGCACCGGGGCACACCTACACTTCACCCTCACCGA
>CAMKGX010000057.1 GCA_946412355.1 uncultured Clostridia bacterium | reverse complement strand
CTGGGGGGAAGGTACCCCAGTGCGCACACTGGGGGGAATGAGGGGGCGATTTTGCAGCGACTTACGGTGCGTGGGTGGGCGTCGCCCCCTCATCCGTCACGGCCTTTGGCCGTGCCACCTTCCCCCCGAGGGGAAGGCGGGTTCTATTTGGGCGTGGGCGGGCGTCGCCCCCTCATCCGTCACGGCCTACGGCCGTGCCACCTTCCCCCCAAGGGGAAGGCGGGGACGGTTTTTATTCACTTCGCATTGCCTTCCCCCTCGGGGGGGAGGTGCCCCAGTTCGCAAACTGGGGCGGATGAGGGGGCGATATGCTCCCAAATATCTTGGCATACTCCCTCAAAATTCGTTTTTATCAGCCAATTAGAGTATCGGAGCACGGTCAGCCCCCGGCCGCGGAGATACGCATCTCGCTCTTCATCTTCCGCTTTATGCTGCGGCTCTTCATGCTGCAAGCCATCCAGCTCAATCACCAGCCTTGCGGTGGCACAATAAAAATCCACAATGTACCGCCCCAGCACCTTCTGACGGCGTACAGTTACCGGCAACTTCTTGAGATAGTCATACCACAGTGCGCGTTCCTCGGGTGTCATATATTTTCGCAGCGTTTGCGCATCCGCAGTTCGGCTGTTTCGTTCTGATTTGGGCATGTGGGTGCTCCTTTCGGTAATTTGGGTGGGCGTCGCCCCCTCATCCGTCACGGCCTCTGGCCGTGCCACCTTCCCCCCAGGGGGAAGGCGGGTTCTATTTTGCTTTGGGTGGGCGTCGCCCCCTCATCCGTCACGGCCTTTACAGGCCGTCCCCACCTTCCCACAAAGGGAAGGCGAGGACGGTTTTTATTGTTTTACTCCGCTTTTTCGATGACCACTTTGCCGTCCCGGAGGGTGGCGCGGGCGGTGTCGCCCTGCTTGAGCTTGCCCTCCAGCATCAGCTCGGCCACGGCGTCCTCCACCGTGTTCTGGATGGCCCGGCGGAGGGGACGGGCGCCGTACTGGGGGTCGAAGCCGCCCTTGGCCAGGGCCGCCACAGCGTCGTCGTCGGCGGTGAGGGTGATGCCCTGCTCCGCCATACGAGCGGCGGTGCGGCTGAGCATGCCGCGGGCGATGGAGACGATGTCCTCCTCGGTGAGCTGGTGGAAGACGATGGTGTCGTCGATACGATTCAAAAACTCGGGCTTGAAGGTGCGGCGCAGCTCCGCCATGACAGCCTCGCGGATGCGGTCGAAGCGGCCGGCGTCCTCCTTTTCCTCCCCTGCGGCAAAGCCCAGAGGGGCCGTTTCGGCGGCGGTGATGGCACGGGCGCCCACGTTGGAGGTCATGACGATGACGGTATTCTTGAAATCCACCCGGCGGCCCTGGGAATCGGTGACCACACCGTCCTCCAGGATCTGCAGCAGGATGTTCCACACGTCCTCGTGGGCCTTTTCGATCTCATCGAACAGCACCACAGAATAGGGCTTGCGGCGCACCTTCTCGGTGAGCTGGCCGCCCTCCTCGTGGCCCACGTAGCCGGGAGGCGAGCCCACCAGGCGGGACACGGTGTGGCGCTCCATATACTCGGACATATCGATGCGGATCATGGCGTTTTCATCGCCGAACATGGCCTCGGCCAACGTCTTGCACAGCTCGGTCTTGCCCACGCCGGTGGGGCCCAGGAACAGGAAGGAGCCGATGGGGCGCTTGGGGTCCTTCAACCCCACACGGCCACGGCGGATGGCGCGGGCCACGGCGGCCACGGCCTCGTCCTGGCCCACCACGCGCTGATGGAGGGTGTCCTCCAGGTGCAGCAGGCGCTGGCCTTCGTCCTCGGTGAGGCGGGTGATGGGGATGCCCGTCCAGCCGGACACCACGGAGGCGATGTCGTCGGCGGTGACGGTGCCACGGCTCTGGGAGAGCTGACGGCGCCAGTTCTCCCGCTCGATGTCCACCTGCTCCTGGTAATTTTTCTCAATATCCCGGAGCTGGGCGGCCTTTTCGTAGTCCTGGGCGGCGATGGCCTGGCTCTTCTCCCGGTGGAGGGTGGTGATCTTCTCCTCCAGGCTCTTCAGATCCGGGGACATGGCCTCCGCCTCCAGGCGGACGCGGCTGGCGGCCTCGTCCATCAGGTCAATGGCCTTGTCGGGCAGGTAGCGGTCGTTGATATACCGGGCGGACAGCTCCACGGCGGCTTTGACGGCCTCGTCGGTGATGGTCAGGTGGTGGTGCTGCTCGTAGCGGTCCTTGAGGCCCATCAGAATCTGCACGCTGGCCTCCCGGGAGGGCTCGCCCACGGTGACGGGCTGGAAGCGGCGCTCCAGGGCGGCGTCCTTTTCAATGTATTTGCGGTACTCATTGAGGGTGGTGGCGCCGATGACGCGAATCTCGCCACGGGAGAGGGCGGGCTTCAAAATATTGGCCGCGTCCACGGCGCCCTCGGCGGACCCGGCGCCCACGATGGTGTGGAGCTCGTCGATGAAGAGGATGACGTTGCCCGCCTTTTTCACCTCTTCCAGGGTGTTTTTGATGCGCTCTTCAAACTCGCCGCGGTACTTGGTGCCGGCCACCATGCCGCTGAGGTCAAGGGACAGGATGCGCTTATCCAGCAGCTCCTCGGGCACGTCGGCGGACACGATGCGCTCGGCCAGGCCCTCGGCGATGGCCGTTTTGCCCACGCCGGGCTCGCCGATGAGGACGGGGTTATTCTTGGTGCGGCGGGAGAGAATCTGCACCACACGCTGAATCTCCTCGCTGCGGCCGATGACCGGGTCCAGCTTGCCCTCGCGGGCGGCGGCGGTCAGGTCGCGGGTGAACTCCTCCATGGTCTTGCCGCTCTTTTTGTCCCGGGGCGCGGCGTTGGCCGCGGCGGCGGGGGCGGGAGCGGTCTCCGCCATCTTGCGGCGGAGGGCGGCGGAGAGCTGGCGGGGGTCGATGCCCACGGTGCGCAGGATGCGCAGGGCGGTGTTGTTGCCCTCCCGCAGCAGGCCCAGCAGCAGGTGGGCGGTGTCGATGGCGCCCTGGGCGCCGGCCTCACCGGCGGCCAGCTCCAGCGCCGTGCGGCACCGGGGCGTCAGGCTCTGGGGGTCGGCCCCGGACAGGCCGCGGCCCATGGTACGCTGCAAAATGTCGGTGACCATCTCGTCACGAAGGCCCTGCTCCTGCAAGGCGCGGGCGGCCACGCCGCCCTCCTGCCGCAGCAGGCCCAGCAGCAGGTGCTCGGTGCCGATGTAGCTATGGCCCATCTCGGCGGCCGCCTGGTGGGCATACTCCACGGCGGTCTGGGCCTCGGGGGTGAAACGAATATCAGACATAAGGGAAACCTCCTTTTTCGGGGTGAATATACATTATTACAAAATGGTTTGCGCCATCGGGCGCGGAATCTGCGATGCTTTTAGGCGCGGAATCCGCCATGCTTTATACAATATTAAATAGTCTGGGGCAGCTGCTTCAGCTCATCCCGCAGCCGGGCGGCGGACTCGTAATCCTCCCGGGCAACGGCGTCCTTGAGCTGGGATTCCAGGGCGTTGCGGCGGCACTCATTTTGCAGCTTTTCCCGCTCGGCGCCGGTGAGCAAATCGTCGCTTCTCTGGGGCTGGGCGGGGGTGTCGGGCTCGTCGGGGGCGGGGAACTCACCCAGCAGCCCCTGTCCCATGGTGCCGAAGAAGGGCTCCAGCAGGGAGAAGGGGCGGGTGAAGAAGTCGTCGTCCCACAGCGAGGCGCGGCCTGCCACGCCCATGGCCCGGGCGCAGGCGGGGCACAGATGGGACTGGGTGACCCGGCCGTTCACATTGGAGCGGACAAAGTAGGTGGCCTCGTTGCGGCCACAGCGTTCACACTTCATAAGAATAGCCTCCTTTTCGTCAAATCAAACCAGATGGATGAGAACCTGCTTGAACACGTCAGCCCGGATGGCGCCCCGGCTCTCCCGGGGAGCGGCGCGCAGGGCGGCGTCGCCCACGGCAGACAGCAGCGTGCGGCCCGCCTCCAGGGAAATGGCGCCGTTATCCACCAGATTCTGGGCAATGGCCCGGGCCGAGGGCAGGTCCAGCGTGTCGCCCAGGGAGTTGATGACGTGCATCAAAAGGGTCTCCCTGTCCGCCCGGACGCGGGTGATGCGGATGTACCCTCCCCCGCCACGGCGGCTCTCCACGATGTAGCCCTGCTCCGGGGAGAAGCGGGTGGACATGACGTAGTTGATCTGGCTGGGCACACAGTTGAACCGCTGGGCCAGGTCGCTGCGCTGCAGCTCCAACACGCCGTCGCTGTCCTCCAGTGCCTCCTGGATGAAGCCGGCAATCAAATCGGAAATACCCATGGCGTCCTCCTCCGTCAAATTTGACTTTGACTTTCTTTGATGTTTGACTGTATCATACCACCATCGGGCCAAAAGTCAAGGGGTGAATTTTGACTTTCTTTGACCAAAATGAAAACAATTTGTGAACTGTTGGCGAAATAATACGATGGGTAATCGATTTAAGGCGAAAAATTATCCCCCGGCGGGCCGGGGGATAATGACGCTATATGGTATTGTCAGATGCCTAATTTCTCCAATGCCGCCAGCTTCAGGCAGTTGCAGAAGATGGCCACGGCCTGCTCCAGCTCACTGACGGGGGGCAGGGACGGGGCGATGCGGATGTTGGAGTCGTTGGGGTCCACGCCGTAGGGGAAGGTGGCGCCGGCGCCGGTCATGGTGACGCCCGCCTCCTTGCACAGGGCCAGGGTGCGTTTGGCGGTGCCGGGCATGGCGTTGAGGGACACGAAGTAGCCGCCCACGGGGCGCTGCCACTGGGCGATGCCCAGGGGGGCGATCTCCCGGTCCAGCGCCTCCAGCACGGCGTGGAACTTGGGGGCCAGGATGGCGGCGTGGCGGCGCATGAGGGCCAGGGTGTTGGCCTTGTCCTTTAAGTAGCGGACGTGACGAAGCTGGTTCACCTTGTCGTAGCTGATGATCTGGACGTTGATGATGGGCAGCAGGTAGGCCAAATTGGCCTCGCTGGTGGCCATGACGCCCACGCCGGCGCCGGGGAAGGTGACCTTGGACGTGCTGGCAAACTCCCACACCATATCGCCGTTGCCCTGCTCCGCGCACAGGCGGAGGATGTCGGGGAAGGGGCGGTAGTCGCAGGCGAACTCATGGATGCAGTAGGCGTTGTCCCACATGAGCATGAAGTCCGGGGCGGCGGGGCGCATGGCGGCGATGCGGCGCAGGGTGTCGTCGCTGTACACGATGCCGTCGGGGTTGGAGTACTTGGGCACGCACCACATACCCTTGACCTGGGGGTCACGGATCAGCTCCTCCACCATGTCCATATCCGGGCCGGTGGGGGTCATGGGAATGGTGATCATCTCCATGCCGAAGTTCTGGCTGATCTTGAAATGGCGGTCATAGCCGGGGGCGGGACACAGCCACTTCACCTTGTCCAGGCGGCTCCAGGGCTGGGGGGAGTGGAGATTGCCGTTGGAATAGGCCCGGGCGATGGCGTCATACATGAGCTGCAAGCTGGCGCTGCCGCCTACGAACACCTGCTCGGGCTTACAGTCCAGAATCTCGGCAAACAGCCGCTTGGCGGCGGGGATGCCGTCCACGTTGCCGTAGTTGCGCACGTCGATGCCGTCGGAGATAAAGTCCTCCGGCTTTTGCAGCACGCCGCAGATGTCGGTGACCAGGTCAAGCTGCTCCTTGCCCGGCTTGCCACGGGCCATGTTCAGGGACAGGCCCAAGGCCTTCTGGGCCTCAAAGTCCGCCTTGACGCGCTGATACTCCGCCTGCCGCTCCGGCAGGGTCATGTCACGATACTGTTTCATGTGGCGCCTCCTCCTAAAATAGATTGTATGTATAGTATAGCATAGTGCAGGGCCGGATTCAACGGGGGAAAGCCTCTCCCCTGCCCTAAAACTCCCGCAGCACCAGGTCGGTGGTGCCCTCGTTGATGGGCACCATGCGGCGGCAGCGGGCGGCGTACTCGGCGCGGATCATGTCCCGCAGGGCGGTGCCGCCGTGGTAGCCGTGGATGAGGCGGAGGCGGTAGGTGTCCGCCCTGGCCCGGCGCAGGGCGGCGTCGATGGCCGCCCGGGCCTGATAGGTATTTTTGCCGTGCAGATCCAGGGTGACGATGCCCTCCATACTCCCGCCTCCTTTTTCTGATATTTTATGACAAAACATTTGCACACGCAAGGTTCGCGTGATATAATGTCGAAAAATTTCTGTCATAAGGAGGCATTATGCGTATTCTGGTGTTATCCGATTCCCACGGTGCGGTGGAAAACATGGCAAGATGCGTGGATTTGGCGGGGCCCGATCACATCCTCCACCTGGGGGACTGCCTCCGGGACGCGGAGGCGCTGCGCCGGCTCTACCCCCACATCCCGCTGGACGCCGTGGCCGGCAACTGCGACTGGGCCCTGGACGCCCCCACCGAGCGGCTGCTGGAATTTGCCGGGCACCGGATACTGATGATGCACGGCCACACCCACGGCGACGTGAAGCACAGCGACATGGCCTCCCGCTACGCCGCGGCGGAGGCGGGGGCGGAGGTACTGCTCTACGGCCACACCCACAGCCCGCTGGTGGACAAGGCGGGGGAGCTGTGGGTGATGAACCCGGGCACCTGCGAATACGGCGCCAAGCTGACCTACGGCGTCATCACCGCCACCCGGGACAAGCTGGAATGCGCCACATACCGGCTGTAAAGGAGAAGCACATGCTGTACATCGGATGCCATCTCTCCTCCTCCGACGGCTTTCTGGCCATGGGGAAGACAGCCTTGGCCCTGGGGGCCAACACCTTTCAGTTTTTTACCCGGAACCCACGGGGCAGTAAAGCGAAAGCCATTGACAGCGCCGACGCGGCGGCCTTTCGCGCCTTGGCGGCGGAACATGGCTTCGGCACCATTGTGGCCCACGCGCCCTACACCATCAACCCCTGCTCCAAGGACCAGCACACCCGGGAGTTTGCCCGGATGACCATGGCGGACGACCTCCAGCGGATGGAATATATCCCCGGCAACGTGTACAACTTCCACCCCGGCAGCCACACCGGCCAGGGGGTGGAGACGGGCATCGCCCAGATCGCCGAAACGCTGAACGCCATTCTCACGCCGGACATCCGCACCACCGTGCTGCTGGAGACCATGGCGGGCAAGGGCAGCGAGGTGGGCAGCCGGTTCGAGGAGCTGCGGGAGATACTGGACCGGGTGACCCTGGGAGATAAGATGGGCGTGTGCCTGGACACCTGCCACGTATCCGACGCGGGGTACGACATCGCCGGGGATATTGACGGCGTGCTGACGGAATTTGACAAAATCATCGGCCTGCACCGGCTGCGGGCCGTACACCTCAACGACAGCCTGAACCCGGTGGGCGCCCACAAGGACCGCCACGCCCCCATCGGGGAGGGGTATCTGGGCATAGACGCCTTTCGCCGCCTCGTCAGCCACCCGGCGCTGCAGGGGCTGCCCATGGTGCTGGAAACCCCCAACGACCTGCCGGGCTACGCCGAGGAAATCGCCCTGCTGCGGCGTCTCCACGGGGAGCAATAAGCCATTTACCCATAAAAATGCAAAAACCGCCCCCGGCGCTGCCTTTTCGGTAAGCGTCGGGGGCGAATCGTTATGTTTTTGGGATTACTCCATGGAGATGATGTAGTAGTACACCGGCTGGCCGCCCCGGACGGAGGCCACCTCGGCGCCGGACTTCTCCGCAAACAGCTCCTCGGCGGCCGCGGCATCGGCGTCGGACACGCCGTCACCGGCGTAGATGTTGATGTACTCCTTCTCCCCCGCCTTGGCGTAGGCCGCCAGCTTTTCCAGCAGGGCGTTCAGGTCACGGTCGGTGTCGAACAGCTTGCCGTCGATGAGGGCCAGATAGTCGCCCTCGGTGATGGCGAAGCCGTCAAACTCGCTGTCACGGGCGGCATAGGTGATCTGGGCGGTGGACACGGTGGCAGCGGCCTCGGTGAGCACGGCTGTGACGCTGTCCACGTCCTCGTCCTCGGGGTCCAGCGCCATCATGGCGGTGATGCCCTGGGGCACGGTGGCGGTGGGGATGACCACCACCTGCTTCTCCGTCAGGCCCTGGCACTGCTGGGCCGCCATAATGATGTTCTTATTGTTGGGCAGCACGAACACCACCTCGCTGGGGGTGCGGTTCACCTCCGCCAGAATGGCCTCGGTGGAGGGGTTCATGGTCTGGCCGCCGGACACGATGGTGTCCACCCCCAGGGCACGGAAGGTGTCGGCGATGCCGTCGCCGGCGCAGACGGCCAGGAAGCCGATCTTCTTCTCCGCCGGGGCGAAGGTTACCTCCTGGGCGGCACTTTCGCCGTGGGGCTCGTCCTCATCCTCCAGGTCGTCGGCGCTGATGGTCTTGCGGCCGGCCGCCACGTCCTGGGCCTGGATGCGCATATTCTCGATTTTGGCCACTTCCAGATCGCCGTACTTCTGGGCCTCATTGAGGGCGTTGCCGGGGATGTCGGTGTGGACGTGGACCTTGAAGGCGTCGTCGTCCTCGCCGATGACCAGGCTGTCGCCGATGGAGGTGAGGTACAGCCGCAGGGGCTGGAGGTCCACAGGTCCCTTCGTCTTGCGGACGATGAACACCGTGTCGAAGGTGAAGGTGATGTCCTCCTCGCTGAGGGCGTCGAAGTCGGCCCGGGTGCGGCTCTCGGAGCCGTTCAGCTCCGGCATGGGCTCGCCCTTGAGGCAGCGCAGCATGCCCTCTAAAATCACCAGATAGCCCTTGCCGCCGGCGTCTACCACGCCGGCCTTTTTCAGCACCGGGTTCATCTCAATGGTCTCGGCCAGGGTGGTCTCGCCGGCGCGGATGGCCTGCTCCAGCACGTAGATGGGGTCGTTGTGCTCGGCGGCGGCCTCCACGGCACGGGCGGCAGCCAGGCGGGACACGGTGAGCACCGTGCCCTCGGCGGGCTTCATCACGGCGCCGTAGGCGGTGGTGACGCCCTCGCTCATGGCGGCGGCAAGCTGCTTGCCGTCGGCGGTTTGGAGGCCCTTCATCACCTTGCTCATGCCCCGGAACAGCAGGGACAGAATGACGCCGGAGTTGCCCCGGGCGCCCCGCAGCAGGCCGCTGGCGGTGATTTTGGCGGCCTCGTCCACCGTGGCGGGGTCGTGCTTCTTCAGCTCGTCCACGGCGGTGGAGATGGTGAGGCTCATGTTGGTGCCGGTGTCGCCATCAGGCACGGGGAATACGTTGAGATCGTTGATCTCCTGCTTCTGGGCGGCGATGCACGCCGCGCCGAACAGCACCATCTGCTTAAAGGTGCTGCCGTTTACGGTTTCAATCATGACGCTGCGCTCCTCCTGTTAGCCGATATTGACGGAGTCCACGCAGACGTTTACGTCCCGTACCTCCACGCCGGTGTTCTGGGAGACCATGTATTTGACCTCTTTCATAATGGACCGGCAGACGGTGGTGATATTGACACCGTTCTCCACCACGATGTGGAGCTCAATGGTGACGGTGTTATCGTCGTTATAAAAAACCTTGACGCCCTTGCTCATGCTCTGGGGCTGCAGCAGGTGCACCAGACCGTCGGACACGCTGCGATAGGCCATGCCCTTCACGCCGAAGCAGTTGGTGGCAGCGGCGCCGGTGATGGTGGTGAGAACGGCGTTGGAAATGGTGATCTCGCCGCGCTCGGTGGGAACCTTTATCATAGTCAACTTCCTTTCTCCGCGGAGATGGGGGGAAACTGTCTTCACGCAATGTGACAGTTTATTATACACGCATTCCTCGGGAAAAACAAGAGTGAAATCCGCCTTATTTCAGCAGTTCCAGCGTCCGGCACACCAGGTCGTAGAGCCGCGCCACGGAGGCCACGCCAAGACGCTCCTGGCAGGTGTGGATGTGGCGCAGGTCGGGGCCGATGGAAACGGCGTCCAGCCGGGGCATCTTGCCGATGAAGAGGCCGCACTCCAGCCCGGCGTGGATGGTCTCGATGAAGGGCTCCCGGCCGGTCTGCTGCCGGTAGGCGGCGGTGAGGGCGTCACGCAGGGGGCTTTGGCGGCGGAACTGCCAGCCGGGATAGTCGCCGTGGGTGGTGACGGTGCCGCCGGAGAGGGCCAGGATGGTTTCCAGCTTCCGCAGCAGCCACTGCTTCTGGCTCTCCACGCCGGAGCGGATGGAAAAGCTGGCCTCCGCCCCCCGGTCATCCAGCCGCAGCACCCCCATGTTCAGGGAGGTCTGCACCAGGCCGGGCACGTCCCGGCTCATGGCCTGGACGCCCTGGGGCAGGGCGAAGAAGCACCGGAGGATCCGCAGCGTGTCCGCCGCGGTGAGGGCCTTGTCCGCGGCTGCGGCGGCGCAGGTCAGGGACAGGCCGGGCTCGGTGACGGCAAACTCGTTTTGCAGCGTGTCCTGCCAGGCGGCCACAAAGTGGGGGAAGTCGGCGGCGGCGCTGTGGGGCACCACCACCGTGGCGGCGGCGTGGAGGCAGATGGCGTTGTCCACCTTGCCCCCCTCCATGGCGGCCAGGCGCAAGCCGGGGAACTGCTCCGCGGCGGCGCACAGCACCCGGAGGATGCCCTCGTTGGCGCTGAGGCGGCCCTTGTCGATCTCCGTGCCGGAGTGGCCGCCGGTGAGGCCGGAGAGGGTGAGGGTAAAGGCGTCGCCTTCGGCGTCGGTGGCAGCGGCGTTCATGCGGCAATCCGCCCGCATGCCGCCGGCGCAGCCCACGGTGAACACGCCCTCGGCCTCGCTGTCCAGATTCAGCAGCATTTCCGCCTTCAAATCCGAGCAGTTCAGGCCGGCGGCGCCGTACATCCCCGTCTCCTCGTCCACGGTGAACACCGCCTCAATGGGGCCGTGGGACAGGGTGTCGTCCGCCAGAATGGCCAGGATCATAGCCACGGCGATGCCGTCGTCGCCTCCCAGGGTGGTGCCGTCGGCCCACACCCATTCCCCGTCGGTGCGGACGTCCAGGCCCTCCCGTGCCATGTCCTTTTTACAGTCGGGGGCCTTAGCGCACACCATGTCCATGTGGCCCTGGAGCATCACCACCGGGGCATTTTCATAGCCGGGGGAGGCGTCCTTCCAGATGACCACGTTATTCAGCTCGTCCTGGCGATACCGCAGGCCCAGGTCACGGGCAAAAGCTACGCACAGGTCGCTGATGGCCTTGGTGTTGCCGCTGCCGTGGGGCACGGCGCACAGGGCCTCAAAATAATCAAATACCGCCTTGGGCGACAGATTGGATAACACTCCCACGATAGAATCCTCCTTATGCATTGAGCAGCAGGTCAATGGCGGCGCGCAGCGAGTCCTCCTCCACCGCGCCCACCTGATAGGTGAACAGGTTGCCCTCCGCGTCCACCAGGGCGGTGACGGGGATGGCGTTGATGCCGTAGGCCGCGGCGCCGCTGCCGTCGCTGTCCACGTAAACGGGGAAGGTGTAGCCGCCCTCGGCGATGAAGCTCTCCACCTCGTCCACCGATTCGCCGCCGCACTCCACCATTAAGAACACCACGTCGTCGCCGTACTGCTGCCAGGCGTTTTCAAAGCCGGGCAGCTCCTGGCGGCAGGGCGGGCACCAGGTGGCCCAGAAGTTGATGACCACCGGCTTGCCGGCATAGTCCGACAGCCGCGCCGCCTCGCCGGTGAGGGTGTAGGCGATGAAATCGGGGGCGGTGTAGTCCTCCGCGGTCTCCCCGGTCTCCAACCGGGCGGTGTCCGGGGCAGTCTCCGCCGCGTCCGTCATGGGCACGATCTCCTGCACGCCGTCGGGACTTGAAATGGTGCCCTCCCGATGGGTGGACAGATACCGATACCCCACGAAGGCCAGGGCAAGCACGGCCACCAGCGCCAGGGCGATGCCGATTGTCTTTTTCATGCAAAAACCTCCGTTATATCAGAGCCGTCAGCAGCCGGTGGAGCAGCCCGGTGGCCATCAGCACACCCAGCACGATAAGCCCCACGCCGCAGACGGTATTGATGATGCGATAATGGGCCTTGACCCAGTCGAAAGCGCCTTTGAGCTGTTGCAGCAGCGCCGCTGACAGCAAAAAGGGCACCCCCAGGCCCAGGGAGTACACCACCAGCAGCACGCCGCCCTTGACGGCGCCGCCGGAAGTGGAGGCCAGCATCAGCGCCGAACCTAAAAACGCCCCCACGCAGGGCGTCAGGCTGACGGAGTACACCACGCCGAACAGGAAAGCCGCGGCGCCGCTCTCCATTTTCCGCCCGGCGGCCATGCCCTTGAACATGGGCAGCGGAATGACCTCCAGATAGCCCAGGCCCAGCAGGGCCACGATGAGGCCGCAGACGATGTTCAAGACCTGCCGGTAGCGGGCCAGGGCGGCCCCCACCGTGCCGGCGAACACCCCCAGCACCGTGAACACCACCGTAAAACCCGCCACAAAGCAGGCGGCCCGCAGCAGCGTGCCCCGCTTCTCCCCGGCGGCGAAATAGCTGACGTACAGCGGCAGCAGCGGCAGCATACAGGGGGAGATAAAGGACACCACGCCCTCTAAAAAAGTGATGACGTATTCCACTGTGCCTCCTCCCTGCCGCCTTACGCTGCGGCGGCGCCATAATAAAGCAGTATATAGTATACCAAAAAATCATGCCTGCCACAAGGCCAAAGCCGTGAAAAGCCCGATTTTTACATGGATGCGGGAAACATTACCAGCGCAGGGCGGGTATATCTCCGCCGGGGCGATGCAAAATAGGCTTGCGATAACCCAACAAGCGAATCGCGCAACGAATTGGAAAGGAGAAACCAACAATGTCTGCTAAGAATACCAACAAGCTGAACGTCCCTGAGGCCCGCGCCGCTATGGACCGCTTCAAGATGGAAGCTGCCCGCGACATGGGCGTGAACCTGAAGGACGGCTACAACGGTGACCTGACCTCTCGTGAGGCCGGCAGCGTGGGCGGCCAGATGGTCAAGAAGATGATCGAGTCCTACGAGAAGGGTCTGTAAGACGGCTGTATCGTAGCTCCGGAAAAAGCGGTGTGCGTTGCACGCCGCTTTTTTCTATGCTATACTATAAGCCGTGATTCGGAAAATATCCGCCAAGGGAGGCTGCGCCATGCACTTTTTTGACCATTTGCACACCGTCAACCGGCACCGCCGCCTGGTGCGGAAATACTGCTTCCGGCTGGGGCTCTACTGGCAGGGGCTGACCCACGACCTGTCCAAATACAGTCCCTATGAGTTTGCTTATGTGTGATAAAGAAGCAATAGAAGTGCAAAAAATTTTGCCGTTCCTA
>CAMKGX010000056.1 GCA_946412355.1 uncultured Clostridia bacterium | reverse complement strand
ATCTCGGGCACCTCCAGCTCAAACAGCCGCTTCACCAGCCCCGGATGGGTGCGGGAAATCAGCACCTGGGGGCCGCGGGTGGTGCGGCGTACCTCTACCAGATACACCTTCACCAGCTGGCCCTCGTGGAGCTCCTCGCCGCTGACCTGCTCGCTGAGGGGCAGCATGGCCTCGGTGGCCTCGTTGCCCTGGCCGATGCGGAGGATCACGTTGCCGCTGCGCTGGTCGATGCGCTGCACGGTGCCGGTGAGGATCTCATGCTGCTTGGAGTTGAACTCGTCGTAAATCATGCCGTGCTCCGCCTCCCGCAGGCCCTGGATGATGACCTGCTTGCCGTTGCCGGCGGCGATACGGCCGAATTCCACGTTGGTGACGGGCAGGTTTACGATGCTGCCCACCTCGTATTTGGCGCTGATGGCCCGGGCAGCCTCCAGAGAGATCTGGGTGCCGGGGTTCTCCACCTCTTCCACCACTTCCTTCTGGACGTACATCCGCAGGTCACGCTTCTCCTCGTCCACGTCCACGATCACGTTCTCCACGCCCTCGTGGTCACGCTTGTAGGCGGTGGTCAGGGCCTGGATGATCTTGCTCATCATGAAGTTCTGGGGGATGCCCCGCTCCTTCTCCAGCATGGCCAGCGCCGCGAAAATCTCATCACATTTCATTTCAATATCTCCTTATGGCGTTTCCGTCTTAAAATTCCACTCTCAGCCGCACCATGGCCACGTCGGCCTTGGCAAACCGCTCCGGCTCCGCGCCGCCCATGTCCAGCAGTACGTCGCCGTCCTCGTAGCCCGCCAGCACGCCGGCGAACTCCTTGCGCCCGTCCCGATTGCGGTACGTCTTCACCAGCACGGGGCTGCCCATGAAGCGGGCGAAGTCGCCGGGGCGCTTCAGCTGCCGCTCGCAGCCGGCGGAGGACACCTCGAACATGTAGCTGCTCTCGATGGGGTCCACCTCGTCCAGCAGGTCGCTGACCTTGCGGCTGACGGCCTCGCAGTCCAGAATGTCCACGCCGCCCTCCTTATCCAGATACAGCCGCAGATACCACTGGCCCGCCTCCCGGACGTATTCCACGTCCCACAGCTCACAGCCGTTTTCCTCGGCCACCGGCTGGGCCAGCTCCCACACGATGTCGGTGATTTTCTTCATGTCGCCCTCGTCCGTAACGTTTTGATTTTGACCATGAAAAAGAGCGGACCGCAGGTCCACTCTCAATCAACGTGTCATACTACCTTATGTACCATACCACATTTATATAGGAATTGCAACCCTTTTTTGACACGAAAAAAGGGGAAAAGCCCTTTATTTTCGCAGCTTTGCCCCAGCGCAGCACACCACGAACACCGCCAGGTTCACCAGCACCACCGTGGCGCCCACCGGCGTGTTGAGCAGATACGCCGCCGTCAGCCCCGCGGTGAAGCAGCCCACGCTGATGATCGCCGCCGCGATGACCACGCCCCGGAAGCTTTTGAGGATGCGCATGGCGCTGAGGGCGGGGAAGATGACCAGGCTGGAAATCAGCATGGCGCCCATGAGCCGCATGCCCACCACGATGGTCAGCGCCGTCAGCACGGATAAAAGGGTGCGGTAGAGCCCCACGTTCACCCCCGTGGCCCGGGAGAAGCTCTCGTCAAACGTGATGGCAAAGAGGCGGTGGTAGCACAGGATGAACAGGGCCAGCACCGCCACGCTGAGCCCCACGCTCAGCGCCACGTCGCCCCGGTCCATGGCCAGGATGGAGCCGAACATATAGCTGTCCACGTCGGTGGTCATGCCGGTGGTCAGGGAGGTGACAATCACGCCGGTGGCCAGAGCCGAGGCGGAGGTCAGGGCGATGGCGGCGTCAGCCCCCATGCGGCTCTTCTCCGCCATGCGCAGCAGCACCAGCGCCGCCACGATCACCACCGGGATGCTCACCGCCACCGGCGCCCAGCCGCAGGCCACCGCGATGGCCAGCGCCCCGAAGCTGACGTGGCTCAGCCCGTCGCCGATCATGGCGTAGCGCTTTAAGACCAGCGGCACGCCCAGCAGCGCCGCGCACAGCGACACCAGTATGCCCACCACAAAGGCCCGGAGGATGAAGGGATAGGTCATCATCTGCAGCAGCAATCTCATTTTGCGCCACCTCCAAACCGCTTGCCGTAGGGCGAGGCCAGATATTCCGCCGTGGTGCCGTAAAACCACTGCTTCTGCCCGGCGTACAGCACCGCCGAGCCGTATTGCAGGGCGCTTTGTATGTCGTGGGTCACCATCACGATGGCGATGCCCTCCTTCCGGTTGAGGTAGGCCAGGGTGCGGTACAGATCCTGGGCGGCGGCGGGGTCAAGGCCTGTCACCGGCTCGTCCAGTATCAGCAGCTCCCCGGCGGCGCACAGGGCGCGGGCCAGCAGCACCCGCTGCTGCTGGCCGCCGGACAGCTCCCGGTAGCACTTGCGCTGCAGCTCCAAAATGCCCAGCTTGCCCATGTGCATCAGCGCCGTGGCCTTCTCTTTCGGGGTGTAGAAAAACCGGCCGGCCCCCGCGCTTAAGAACCCGGACAGCACCACTTCCAGCGCTGTGGCGGGGAAGTCCTTCTGGGCCATGGTCTGCTGGGGCAGATACCCGATGGCCCCCCGGCGCAGGTCGCCGTGGCGGACGATTTGCCCGGCCATGGGCTTCATCAGCCCCAAAAGGCTTTTCAGCAGCGTGGATTTGCCGCTGCCGTTTTCCCCCACGATGCACAGGTAGTCGCCGCTGTGCACCTGGAAGGACAGCCCCTCCCAGATGGCCGTGCCCTCATAGCCCAGGGACACGTTGTCCACGTCCAATAACAGCTTTTTTTCTGTCTCCATCAGCGTAATCCCTCCCGCAGCGCGGCCACGTTGCGCTCCATCAGGTCAAGATAGGTGCAGCCGGCGGCAAAATCCGCCCGGCTCACCGTCTGGCCGCTTTCAAAGGTCAGCACCGCCGCCCCCGTTGTCTCGGCAATGGCGTCGGCAATCTTGTGGGAGCTGAGCTCGATGGTGTACACCACCGGAATCTCCTCCTGCCCCACGTAGTCGATCAAATATTGCAGCGTGCCCAGCCGGGGCTCTGTGTCCGCCGCGCAGCCCTGAAAGGCCGCCCGGTAGTCCAACCCGTAGGTTCGGCAGAAGTACAGCAGGGGAAACCGGTCGCCAAACACCAGGGTGCTCCGTCGCCCCTGGGCCACCACCTCCCGGAACTGGGCGTCCAGGTCCTGCAATTTTGCCATGTAATCCTCCGCCCGGGCGGTGTACCCCTCCGCGTGGGCGGGGTCGGCCCGGCACAGGGCGTCCCGGATGGTCTCGCATATCCCGCAGGCCATCACCGGCGACGTCCACACGTGCTCGTCGTACTCGATCTCCTCGTCGTCATGGTCGTCATGCTCGTCGTGTTCGTCGTGGTCGTGTTCATCGTGATGGTCGTGGGCAGAGGCGCTCTCCTGCATCCCCTCGGCCATCTCCTCCTCCAGCAGTTCCAGGCCGTCCATGATGGCCACCGTCTCCCGGATGTTCTCCCCGGCGGCGTCCAGAATCTCCTCCACCCAGGCCTCGCTCTCGCCGCCGTTGTAGAGGAACACGTCGCTGCGCCACACCTTGATGACGTCCAGGGGCGTGGGCTCAAAGCTGTGGGCCTCCCGGCCCGCCGCCACCAGCAGCGTCACCTCCGCGTCCTCGCCGCCGATGGCCCGGGCGAAGTCGTAGTAGGGGAACAGCGTGGCCACCACTTGCAGCTTGCCGCTGTCCGCCTCCGGGGCGGCGCCGCAGCCCATCAATGCCAGCAGCAGTACCGCCGCCAGCCCTATCGCAAAAACCCGCCTCATGCCTGCTCCTCCCGGCACTGGGCGCACAGGCCGTAGAACAGGGTCTTGCGCCGGTTTACGGTGAAGCCGTGGGCCTGGGCAAGATGCTGGTACAGCTCCCCAAGGTGGTCGCAGTCGGCGTGGGCGATGGCACCGCAGCGCTCGCATTTCAGCAGAATGCAGCCCTGGCCGTGGGCCCGGGCCTCGCAGTACTGGTAGTAGCAGCCCTCCGGCGTCAGGATTTTATGCACCAGCCCCCGCTGCTCCAGCCGCTCCAGCTGGCGGTACACCGTGGTCATGCCCACCCGGTTGCCCTCGGCGTGAAGGGCCTCCGTCAGCTCCGAGGCGGTGGCGCAGCCCCGGCTCTGCCGCCGGATACCCTCCAGCACCGCCTGCTGCTGCCGCGTCATATAGGTCACGAGGCGTCACCTCCGAAATCAAAAATGAAAACCGTTTTCAAATTATAGCAGGATTTTCCGCCCTGTCAACCCTGAAAGCACACCATTTTATGACGGCGCCGCCCGTCCTACGCCCCGCCGCGCCACTGTGATAAATCACAAATCCCCCTGTGAATTTTGTCCATTTCGTCAGTTGTCCGCCCTCCGGCTTTCCTGTATACTAAAAGGTGATATGCAGCGGCAGTTTCCGCTGTCATATGGCTGCCACAGGGCAAAAAACGGAAAATGATAGAATAGTTTCCTGCGGGCAGGGCCCGCTGCGGGTAAAGGAGAGATAAAAATGGATGAGAGAAAGGGCTTCGGCACCAATTTCGGCTTCCTGATGGCGGCTGTGGGCTCCGCCGTGGGCCTGGGCAATATCTGGGGCTTCCCCTATAAGATGGGCGCCAACGGCGGCTTTGCCTACCTGGCCGCCTACCTGGTGCTGGCGGCGGTGTGCGGCTTCGTGGTGCTCCTCGCCGAGCTGGCCCTGGGCCGCAAGACCGGGGCCGGCGCCGTGAAGGCGTATCGCCTGGTGTCCAAGAAGCTGAAATGGGTAGGCTGGCTGGGGGTGGCCTCCGCCTTCCTCATCCTCAGCTTCTACTGCGCCCTGGGGGGCTACTGCCTGAAATACCTGGTGCTGAACCTGGGCAACGTGCTCCACAGCGGCTTCGGCACCAACGGCATGAGCGGCGGCGAGGTGTTCAACGCCTTCGTGGGCAACATGGGGGAGAGCACCCTCTATGGTATGATCTTCGTGGCCATCACCATGCTCATCGTCATGGGCGGCATCAGCGACGGCATCGAGCGGGTCTGCTCCGTGGGCATGCCGGTGCTGTTCATCCTGCTGGTCATTTCCATCATCCGGGCCGTCACCCTGCCCGGGGCGGTGGACGGCTTGAAGTATATGTTCATCCCCGGCTGGGCGGTGGCCAACGGTGTTATCGAGGAGGCCCCCAGCATCTTTTCCGTTATCTCTGCCGCCGGCGGGCAGATGTTTTTCTCTCTGTCCATCGGCATGGCCATCATGATCACCTACGGCTCCTATCTGGATAAAAAGGAAAACCTGGAGAAAAACGCCCTGGTCATCGTGGTGATGGATACCCTCATCGCCATCCTGGCGGGCCTGTGCGTCATTCCCGCCCGGTTCGCTCTGGACCCCGACGGCCCTCTGGGCGGCCCGGGGCTGCTGTTCATCACCATGCAGAACGTGTTTGACCGCATGGGCCCCATCGGCCCCATCTTCGGGCTGCTGTTCTACCTGCTGGTGATTTTCGCCGCCATCTCCTCCTCCATCTCGTTGCTGGAAGCCGTGGTGGTGCATTTCGTAGACGACGCCCGTGACCGGGGCCTGGGCGACAAGCGGAAGAAGTACACCCTTATCATCGCCGTGCTGGTGGCGGCGCTGTGCGTGCTGGTGTGCGTGGACGGCCTGGGCAGCAACCACATCGCCCCCGCCGATCTTCTGCACCTCACCGTCAAGGGCTGGAACGACTGCTGGCTGGACTTCTTCGACATGCTGTCCGAGGGCGTGATGATGCCCCTGGGCGGGCTGCTGCTGGTGCTGATGCTGGGCTTCGAGACCGGCACCGACCTGATTCGGGACGAGTGCGAGGCAACCCCGGACCACCGCATGCGGATCTATACCTTCTTCAAAATCTGCGTCCGGGTGCTGACGCCCATCGTGATGCTGATCGTACTATACGGCCAGATCCGGGCGTTCTTCTGGTAGAAATGGCATGAAGATGGTAAAAAAATCCCGCTGCATCAGCAGCGGGATTTTCCTATTATTACCGTATCAGCGTCACCGCGCCCTTGCGGCAGCGGATCTCCACCTTGGGGGCGCTGGGGCAGAACTCGCCGTCCAGCGACCAGGGCAGGTCGTCGGCAGTGGTGAGGGTGACACGCTCCACGTGGCGGAAGATGACGCCGTGGGCCTCGTCGTACTTCATCTCCACCATGGCGGAGATGAGGTTTTGCAGGTCCACGGGGGTCTTGGGCATCCGCAGCAGCAGCAGCTCAAAGAGGCCGTCGTCCATCTGCACCCGGCTGGGGTCCAGTTTCACCAGGCCTCCCAGAGAGGTGGAGTTGCACACCGCGCCGAAGATGAACTCGCCGTCCAACACCTCGCCGTCGGCCTCGATGCGGGCGGCGTAGGGCCGCAGGCTGGTGAGGTCGTTAAGCCCCTCCAGAATATAGGCGAAATGGCCCAGAGCGTTTTTCGCCTGCTGGGGCGCGTTGTAGGAGGCCTTGGTAAAGGCGCCGAAGGAGGCCACGTAGGAGAAATACCGGTCGTTGAGGCTGCCGATGTCCAGGTGGAAGCCCCGGCCGCTGGCGATGGCAGCCGCCGCCATGGAGGGGTTGCTGCTGAGCCGCAAACTGGCGGCGAAGTCGTTGGTGCTGCCAAAGGGCAGGTAGCCGATGGGGGGCCGGTCTTCCAGGCACATCAGCCCGGAGATGGTTTCGTTCAGCGTGCCGTCGCCTCCGGCGCATACGATCAAATCATAGTCGCGCCCCGCCTCCGCCACGGCCTGCCGGGCGTCGCCCCCGGCGGTGGTCACAAAGACCCGCACCAGGTAGCCCGCCTGGCTGAACCGGGCCACCGCGTCAAAAAGCGGCGCCATGGACTTGGTTTTACCGGCTTTGGGGTTCACGATAAACAGTAACTTTTTCACAGCCTTGGCCCTCCTTGGGAAAAATCGATTATCCGTATTATGCCATATTCTGCCGCCCTTTGCAATACTATCCATCCGCCACAATGCTCTTGCCAAAAGGGAGAATGACGGGTAATATAGTAGAAAAAAGCAGCATAAAGGAGTTTTTACCTATGACCTTTCCCGGCGATTCCACACCCCTGCGGGACATCACCGAGCCCTTTACCCGCCACCTGGGGCTGCAGCTCTCCGCCCTGTCGGAGGGCTACGCCTGCCTCACCATGCCGGTGGGGGAGAGCTGCCTTAACGTGTGGGGCACGCCCCACGGCGGCGCTCTGTTCACCCTCTGCGACGTGGCCAGCGGCCTGGCGGCCATCGCCCTGCGCCATGAGGCGGTGGTCACCGTCAGCGCCTCGGTGGACTACCTTGCCGCCGCCGCCCCCAAAGGGAAGCTGACGGCCCACGGACGGGTGGACCACGCCGGGGGCCGCACCGTGTTCTGCACCACCGACGTGACCGATGACGACGGCACCCCCGTGGTTCGCTACCACGGCGTGTACCACTGCACCGGCAAGGCGGTGTCGCTGTGAGGGCCTTTCTCCGCCGCCACCGGGGGCTGCATACCGCGGCGGTGTCCCTGGCGGCGTTCATCGGTCTTTTTTACCTGCTGCGCCAAAGCCGGGGGGTTATGACGTTCTGGTCAGAGCGTGTGGCCCTTCCATGGGAGCAGGCCGTCAGCCGGCTGTGCGCCAAGGTGCCCTTCTCCGTGGCGGAACTGCTCATCGCCCTGGCGGTGTCGGCGGCGGTGGTGTGGGCTATGCTGCTGCTGCGGCGTCTCCTCGCCGGGCCCCGGCGGTGGGAGGGGCTGTATGAATATCTCCTGGGCGCTGCCTGCGCCGTGGCGGCGGTGTACGCCCTGTTCTGTCTCACCTGGGGCTGCTACTACGGTGCCCCCACCTTCCAGCAGCGCAGCGGCATCACCGCCCGGGGCGGCACGGCGGCGGAGCTGCGGCAGGTGACGGAGCGGTTCGCCAACCAGCTTGCCGCCCTGTCCGACCAGGTGCCCCGGGATGAAAACGGCCTAATGAGCGCCCAGCGGCAGCAGGTGATGGCCGACGCCACCGCCGCCTATGAGACGCTGTATGACGACTATCCCTTCCTCGCCGCCCCGGCAGGGAGCGTCAAGGGCATCGCCAACTCCCGCATCATGAGCATGTGCCAGTTCACCGGGTTTTACTTCCCCTTCACCGGGGAGGCCAACTTGAACATGGACAGCCCCGTGGCTTTCCTGGGGGCCACCGTCTGCCACGAGATGTCCCACCAGCGGGGCGTGGCGTCGGAGCAGGAGTGCAATTTCCTGGGCATTTTAGGCGCCGTGGCGTCTCCCGACCCGGCCTGCCGCTACTCCGGCTGGCTGCTGGGCTACGTCCATCTGTCCAACGCCCTCTACCGGGCCGACCCAGATGCCTGGCAGCGCCTGCGGGACAGCCTGCCCTACGCTGTGCGGCTGGATATCGCCTATAATAACGCCTACTGGGCCGCCTACCGCGGCGCCGTGCAGCAGGTGTCCGACAGGGTCTACGAGGGCTTCCTCCACGCCAACGGCGTCACCGACGGCCTCCAATCCTACGGCACGGTGGTGGATATGCTGCTGGCATACTACTTATAGAAAACAAAAACAGGGTTATCCCACACGGATAACCCTGTTTTAACTATTAAGAGCATCGCAGATTTCGCGCCCGCAGGCGCGAACCCGTCCAATCAAAATTTCCGGCGGCATGTACGTCGGAAATTTTACTTCTCAGGCCACGCAGTGTGCGAGCGTAAGCGAGTGCGCGTAGTGGACTGCAAACCCATTATTCAAAAACGGCACAGCCGTTTTTGAATAAGCTTACAGTCCCAGTCCCGGGATGCCCAGGCCACCGGTAAAGGCGTTCATGGAGCTGCTCATGGCCTCGTCGGCCTGGCGCAGCGCCTCGTTGACAGCGCCCACCACCAGATCCTGCAGCATCTCCACGTCTTCCGGGTCCACCACCTCCGGCTTCAGCACCAGGGCGGTCAGCTCCTTCTTGCCGTTGACGGTGGCCTGTACGGCCCCGCCGCCCACGCTGGCGGTGAAGGTCTGGCTCTCCACGCTCTCCTGGGCCTTGGCCATCTCCTCCTGCATCTTCATGATGCGCTGCTGCATCATCTGCTGCTTCATCATCTGACCCTGGCCGCCGCCAAAGCCGCCTCTTGCGCTGTATCCCTTTGCCATTGTTATTCTCCTTTTATCTTAATGTGTTCCATGTCGCGCCCCTGGGCCATCAGCTCCCGCAGGGGGTCTTTTTCCGCCGTAGGCGCCTCCCAGGGGGGCGTCTGGGCCGGGGCGGGGGGTGCCGCTTCGGCTGCCCTTTCCGCCGCCGGCGCCGGCTTTGCCGCGGGCTTCGCCGCCGGCCGTTTCGGGGCCGCCGGGCCGCTGCCCACCTGCAAGGTCACCCGGATGGGGTGGCCGGTGGCCTGCTCCGTCACCTGCTTGAGCACGTCCAGCACGGTGGCGTTGTCCAGGGAGGTTTTCACAAAATCGTTGTTGCACAGCACCGTCAGCACGTCGTCTGATACCACGCCGCTGGCCATGTTCAAAAACACCCGGAAGTTCACCGGCAGCCGACCCTTGTACTGGTCCAGCAGCCGGCCCCACAGCGCCGTGTCACCCTGGGTGCCGCCGGGGGAAGGGGCCGCGTCCTGCCGGGGCCGTTCCGCTGCCTTGCGGGGGGCAGGCCCGGGGCGCACCGGCTCCTCCGGCACGTCGTACACCCGCTCTCCCGGCTCCTCCGGCATGGGTGGCGCCTCCGGCAGAGGGGGCTCCTCCTCCGCCAACTGGGGGGCGGGGGCGGGGACAGGCTCCGCCGGGGCTTGCGTTACCGCCGGAGCGGCCTGGGGGACTGCCGGGGCGGACTGCACCCCAGGAGCGAAGGCCACGCCTTTTTTCACCGCGTCCTCCAGCCGTGTCAATCGGCTCTCCAGGGCGGCGAAGTCGCCGCTGAGGCTCTCGTCGCACATCCGCAGCAAACACAGCTCCCCGTCCGTCCGGGGGCGGATGCTGTCGCTCAGCCCTGCGCAGCACTGCTGGGCCGCCGTGGTCAGGTAAATCAAGCGGGACAGGGGAATATCCTTCCCCATGGCCGTCAGGGTCTTGCGGTCATACATGCCGCTCAAAAGGGCGCTGCCCCCCTCGGGGGCGGCCTTGGCGATGGTCATCTCCCGGCCCAGGTCGGCCAGCTCGCTGAGCAGCGCCGCCACGTCCTTGCCGCCGCGATACAGCTCGTCAAACAGGGCCAGGGCGTCGGCGCTGTCGCGCCGCAGGATGCAGCCCATCAGCTTCTGGGTCTGCACGCTGCCCGCCAGGCCCAGCACGTCCAGCACGGCGCCGCTGTCGATGGTGCCCGGTGCCACACGGCACTGGTCCAGCAGGGAAAGGGCGTCCCGGAGGGCGCCGTTGGCCATGCGGCTCAAAATCTCCGCGCCGTCGGCGGTGAGGTCGATGGACTCCGCCTTGGCGATGGAGAGCAGCTGCTTTTCCATATCCCGGGGCAAAATCCGCTTGAAGCTGAACCGCTGGCACCGGGAGAGAATGGTGGCCGGCACCTTGTGGAGCTCCGTGGTGGCCAGGATGAAGAGAAGATGCTCCGGCGGCTCCTCCAGAATTTTCAGCAGCGCGTTGAAGGCGGCGGTGGACAGCATGTGTACCTCGTCAATGATGTACACCCGCTTGCGCAGCACCGAGGGGGTGTATACCGCCTCCTCCCGCAGCGCCCGCACCTGGTCCACGCCGTTGTTGGAGGCGGCGTCCAGCTCGGTCACGTCCAGCGCCCTGCCGCTGTCAATGCTCCGGCAGGCCTCGCACTGGCAGCAGGGCGCCCCGTCCTGGGGGTTGAGACAGTTCACCGCCTTGGCCATGATTCTGGCGCAGGTGGTCTTGCCGGTGCCCCGGCTGCCGGTGAAAAGATAGGCGTGGGCCGTCTTGCCCTCGGCCACCTGCCGCTGCAGCGTGGCGGTGATATGCTCCTGGCCCACCACCTCCGAAAAGGTCTTGGGCCGCCACTTGCGATACAGTGCCTGATACACGGCGCACACCTCCTTTAATACGTCAAAAACAAGTCCTCCCCGGTGGGCCACGGAGCCGGCACCCTCGCGGCACATGGATCTTCCCTCTTAATGCTGCTCGGTTCCCCGCCTGACATGATTCGTGGGCATCCATTGCGCGAGACCGGCTCCGCAGCGCACCGCGGAGGACTCATTTTGCCTATTCTACACCAATTTTCCCCGCTTGGCAACCATAACTTTCGCATGACGCCTCTTGCTTTTTTCGAAAATCTGCATACAATATAGTTTGAAATGTTATAGGCCTATGGCCCCGAAATGAAGAAAGGTGATACTATGACAAAAATCGACATCGTGTCCGGCTTCCTGGGCGCGGGCAAAACCACTCTGATCAAAAAGCTGCTGGCCGAGGCCTATCAGGGCGAAAAGCTGGTGCTGATTGAAAATGAGTTCGGAGAGATTTCCATCGACGGCGGCTTCCTGAAGGAGACCGGCGTGCAGATCAGCGAGATGTCCTCCGGCTGTATCTGCTGCTCCCTGGTGGGCGACTTCCACCAGGCCCTCATCGAGGTGAAGAACCAGTTCCACCCCGACCGCATCCTCATCGAGCCCTCCGGCGTGGGCAAGCTCAGCGACGTGATCGTGGCCGTGGAGGACACCGTGAAGGACGAGCCCGACATGAAGCTCAACAGCTTCGTCACCGTGGCCGACGCGTCCAAGGTGAAGGTTTACATGAAGAACTTCGGTGAGTTTTACAACAACCAGATCGAGTCCGCCGGCACCATCATCCTTAGCCGTACCCAGAAGCTGAGCCAGGAGAAGCTGGAGGCCGCCGTGGCCCTGCTGCGGGAGAAGAACGCCGACGCCGCCATCCTCACCACCCCCTGGGACCAGCTCTCCGGCGAGACCATCCTCTCCGCGGTGGAAAAGGTGTCTCTGGCCGACGAGATGCTCTCGCGGATGCGTGCCGAGCACGAGGCCGAGGAGGCCGAGCACGAGCATGAGCATCACCATCACGACCACGATGATGATCACGACGAGCATGAGCATCACCACCATCACCATGATGATGACGAGGCTGACCATGAGCATGAGCACGAGCATCACCATCATCACGACCACGATGATGACCACGATGACCATGAGCATCATCATCACCACGACGGCGAGGAGTGCGACGACCCCGACTGCGCCTGCCACCATCACCATCATCACCACCACGCCGACGAGGTGTTCACCTCCTGGGGCGTGGAGACGGTGAAGCAGTATACCCAGTCCGACATCGACCGCATCCTCTTCCAGCTGGACAGCGGCGCCTACGGTCAGATTCTCCGCGCCAAGGGCATCGTGCCCGCCGCCGACGGCCGCTGGATTCACTTCGACTACGTGCCCGAGGAGCACGAGGTCCGCTTCGGCGCCGCCGACTATACCGGCCGCCTGTGCGTCATCGGCGCCAATCTCAACGAGGGCGCGCTCAAAGAGCTGTTCGCCCTGTAAGGAGCATCTATGGATATCCCTGTTTACCTGATTGCCGGATTTTTGGACGCCGGCAAGACCAATTTTATCAACGGCATCCTGCGGGACGGCTTCGCCCGGGAGGACCGCACGCTGCTGATCCGCTGCGAGGAGGGCGAGGAGGAGTATGACCGCGCCGCCCTCACCAATGTGTTCACCTACAACGTGGAGGACCAGGAGGAACTGACCACCGACCTGCTGAAAAAGCTGGAGAAGCAGTACCGCCCCCGTCAGGTCATCATCGAGTATAACGGCATGTGGCTGATGGAGCCGCTGTACCGCAACGTGCTGCCCGCCAACTGGATTCTCTACCAGATTATGGCCCTGGTGGACGCCACCACCTTCGATATGTACGTGAAGAACATGGGCCAGCTGATGATGGAGAAGATCACCAACGCGGATTTGCTGATTTTCAACCGCTGCAACGCCGAGCTTCGCGCCAGCCTCCGCTCCCGCAACCTCCGCATGGCCAACCGCCGGGCGGACATCTACCTGGAGAACGCCGACGGCACCAGTGAGGAGTACGTCACCCCCGACATGGCCCCCTTCGACCTGACCAGCGGCAAGCTGGACCTGGCGGATGACGACTACGGCGTCTGGTACGTGGACGTGATGGACAATCCCGACCGCTACCAGGGGGTGGAGGTCCATTTCAAGGCCGTCATGTGCCACTCCAAGAAGTTCAAGGGCGTCCACTGCCCCGGCCGCTTTGCCATGGTCTGCTGCGAGAACGACATGCAGTTCCTGGCCATCGTGTGCAAGGGCGAGGGCCTGGAGAAGTTCAAGGACCGCCAGTGGGTGGACATCACCGCCACCGTGAAAAAGGAGCAGAGCACCGCCTATAACGGCGAGGGCCCCGTGCTGTACGTCAGCCACATCACCCCCGCCGAAAAGCCCAAAAACGAAGTGGTGGGCTTCTGATTTC
>CAMKGX010000055.1 GCA_946412355.1 uncultured Clostridia bacterium | reverse complement strand
CTGGCTCCACCAACTGCTCATTCTTCGCAGGGTGTCGCTGGCGCTGCTCCGCCCACAGCCCTGCGGCGAAATGCTGAAGCCTGAAAAATAACAGTATCCGCTGCGCGGCATTTTAATCCATCCACGCAGCGGATACCTTAATGATTCATTTTTTATTCTCTTTCCAGCAGCTTCTCCCCGGACCGGAAAATATCTCCCGCGCCCACGGTGAGGATCAGGTCCCCCGGCTGGGCCAGCCGCGCCAGGGTGTCCGTCACCTGGTCCAGGGTGGAGCAATACACGCTGCCGGGGATTTCGGCGCATAAATCCTTGGAGGAGATGCCCAGCTCGTTGGTCTCCCGGGCGGCGTAAATCTCCGCCACTATGGCCACCTCCACGGTTTTCAGCACTTCCACAAACCGGTCGAACAGCGCCGCCGTCCGGGTGTAGGTGTGAGGCTGGAACGCGCAGATGATCCGCCGGTGGGGCACTGAGGCCGCCGCCTGCAGCAGCGCCGAGAGCTCATCCGGGTGGTGGGCATAGTCGTCGTACACCGCCGCACCGTGGTACTCGCCCTTGTACTCAAACCGCCGCCCGGCGCCGTGGAAGGCCGCCAGGCCCCTGCCTACTGCCCCACCGTCCACGCCCAGCAGGTACATGGCCGCCGCCACCGCCAGGGCGTTGCTCACGTTGTGCTTGCCCGGCACGTGGAGGGCGATGTGGGCGTACACCTTTCCGCGGATGACGGCGTCAAACTCTCCGCATCCGTCGTGGAAGGCCACGTTCTCCGCCCAGCAGTCGCCCCGACCCTGCTTCACGCTGAAGCCGAACAGGTTCTTTTGGCACCCCGCCAGGGCGTCCACCGCTCCCTCATCGTCCAGGTTGTACACCACGTAGCCGTCGTCGGGCGTCCGCTCCGCAAACTGCCGGAAGCTGTGCTTGATGTCGTCCAGGTCCTTGAAAAAGTCCAGGTGATCCGCCGCCACGTTCAGCACCACCGCCACCGTGGGGAAGAAGCTGAGGAAGGAGTTGCGGTATTCGCAGCTCTCCGCCACGATCACGTCGCCCTGTCCCACCCGGTAGCCTTTGCCCAGCAGGTCAAGGGTCCCGCCGATCATCACCGTGGGGTCCCGCTGGGCATCCATCAGCGCGTATGTGGCCATGGAGGTAGTGGTGGTCTTGCCGTGTGTGCCGGCGATGCACAGGCTGTGGCGGTATTCCCGCATCAGCGCGCCCCAGGCCTCTGCCCGCTCGTACACGGGGATGCCTCGGGCAATGGCCCCGGCGATCTCCGGGTTGTTGTCCCGGATGGCGGCGGAGCGGATCACCAGGTCGCAGTCCTGCAAATTGTCGGCGTTGTGGCCAATGGCCACGTCAATGCCCACGCTGCGCAGATGGCGCACCGTGTCGCTGTCGCTCATATCGCTGCCGTGTACCGTCAGCCCCCGGCCCTGCAGCACCTCTGCCAGCGCGCACATGCTCACGCCGCCGATGCCCGCCAGGTGGGCCCTGGTCCCGGCCTTCAAAAACGTTTCAATAGGTAATGTATGATGGGGCATAATAACCTCCTGTCAGGCGAAGCCGCCTATCTTGCCATTTTATTCATTCCATATTATAATACCGTGTAATGAAAAGTGCAACCGTGAACCCTGTCTTATTCTGCCCCGGGAGGTGAAAAACATGACGCCCCTGCCGCCAACGCTGCTGACGCTGCTGCGCACCTTGGAGAGCGCCGGCCACTCCGCCTACGCCGTAGGCGGCTGCGTCAGGGATATGCTGCGCCATGCCGCCCCCCAGGATTACGACGTCACCACCTCCGCCCTGCCGGAGGAGACGCTGCGCCTGTTCCCCGGCGCGGTGGCCACCGGCCTGCGCCACGGCACCGTCACCGTGAAAATCGGCCCCGATGCCTACGAGGTCACCACCTTCCGCACCGAGGGCCATTATGCCGACCACCGCCACCCCGACGCCGTCCGCTTCGCCGCCACCGTGGAGGAGGATTTGGCCCGGCGGGACTTTACCGTCAACGCCATGGCCCTCTCTGCTGATGGCAGTCTTATTGACCCCTTCGGCGGACAGGCGGATTTGCAAAAGGGCATTCTCCGCTGCGTGGGCGACGCCGATACCCGCTTTTCCGAGGACGCCCTGCGCATCATGCGCTGTCTTCGCTTCGCCGCCCGCCTGGGCTTCACCATAGCGGAGGACACGGAGGAGGCTATGCGCCGCCGCCGTGACGACCTGCGCTTCATCGCCCCGGAGCGGCTGCGCCAGGAGATGACGGGCCTGCTGCTGGGTGACCACGCCTGCGGCGTGCTGCTGCGCTACCCGGCGATTCTTGCCGTGTTCCTGCCGGAAATCCTGCCCTGCGTGGGCTTTCCCCAGCGCATCCCCCGCCACCGCTACGACGTCTGGGGCCATATCGCCCACGCCGTGGCCGCCGCCCCGAAAACGGAGGTGCTGCGCTGGACCATGCTGCTCCACGACCTGGGCAAGCCCCCCTGCTGCACGGAGGACGATGACGGCAGAACCCATTTTTACGGCCACATGGAGGTCTCCGCCGCCATCGCCCGGCAGCGGCTGACGGTGCTTCGCTTCGATAAAGCCACCCTGGAGCGCATCGTCTCCCTGGTGGCCGTCCACGATAAGTCCTTCCCCCTGACGGAGAGCGGCGTGTGCCGCCTGCTCCACGCCATGGGCCCGGAAGCCGCAGAGCAGCTCATCGCCGTCAAGCGGGCCGACGCCGCCGCCAAGGTCCCCGACCCCCGGCGTGTGCAGGAGCTGGACGAGGCGGAGGAGCTGCTGCAAGCCGTACTGGCGTCGGGCCGGCCCTGGCAGGTGTCCCACCTGGCCGTAACCGGCACCGACCTCACCGCCCTGGGCCTCCAAGGCCCCACCGTGGGCGAAGCCCTCCGCGCCCTGCTGGATAAGGTCATGGACGGCGCCCTGCCCAACGAAAAAACAGCCCTCCTGGCCGCCGCCCAACGCATGAAATGCGCTGCATTATCGTAGGGGCCACCGCCTACCCCAAGGGCACTGGTTCCGGCAGCCGCTCGTACCTCGCGGGCCGTCACTGGCGCCCGCCGTCCCGCAGCGGCGGCAACGACCCCCGCCAAACACCGTTGGCATAACAGACGGTATCGTTATCCGCCGTAGGGGCGCTTCACGAAGCGCCCGCCTCCGCCCGTTTGCCCGCAAAACGTCCCCCCGTAGGGCGGGACCTATGTGTCCCGCCATCCCGCCCCGCCCCCTGCTGTCATGAAAGGCGCACGGCATCAAAACCTCCGTAGGGGCGGACGACCCTGTCCGCCCCCTCCCGCCCCGCTATTTTCTATCTCTTTTCCACAATTTATTATTGCAATCCCCATTTAAAAGATGTATAATATGACCAACAATCCAAGATTGGTAGCTGTAAGGAAGTGCTTCGCGCACGGGCTGCAACTATCACTCGGCTGTGGCTTGAGTGTTTCAGACCCCTTCGGGGTTTGGAACATTTTTGTTTTAGCGGAGGGATAGTCCATTGGAAATTCCACACTTTACAGGAGGGATTTGTTATGACACTGGTCACCAACGGACGCCTCATCACCCGTGATGAGGCCGGCAAAGGCTATTACGAGCACGGCGCTGTGGCATTTGAGGGCCGCCACATCACCGAGGTAGGGGAGGAGAGCGTGCTCCGCCAAAAGTACCCCGACGCCGAAGTAATCGACGCCCGGGGCGGCGTGATCATGCCCGCCTTCATCAACGCCCATACCCACATCTACTCCGCCCTGGCCCGGGGCCTGAGCATCGTGGGCAACAACCCCACCAATTTCTACGAGGTGCTGGACGGCACCTGGTGGGCCATGGACCGCAAGCTGACCCTGGAGGGCAGCCGCGCCAGCGCCGACGCGCTGTATATCGACTGCATCAAGCAGGGCGTCACCACCATCTTCGACCATCACGCCGCCTACGCCGAGATCCCCGGCTCCCTGTTCCAGATTGGCGAGAGCGCCAAGAAGTTCGGCATCCGCTCCTGCCTGTGCTACGAGGTCTCCGACCGTGACGGCGAGGAGAAGTGCCTCCAGGCCATCCAGGAGAACGCCGACTGGATTTCCCACTGCGAAAAGGAAAAGGATCCCATGCTTGCCGCCATGTTCGGCGGCCACGCCCTCTTCACCCTGTCCGACAAGACTTTTGACCGCATGGTGGCTGCCAACAACGGCCGCACCGGCTACCACATCCACGTCTCCGAGGGCATGAACGACGTGTACGACAGCCTGCAGAACTACGGCCGCCGCCCGGTGCAGCGCCTCCATGACCACGGCATCCTGGGGGATAAGACCATCCTGGGCCACTGCATCCACGTCAACCCCGCCGAGATTGAGCTCATCCGGGAGACCCACACTATGGTGGTCAACAACCCCGAGTCCAATATGTCCAACGCCGTGGGCGTGTGCCCTGTGCTGCCCCTGAGCCGCGAGGGCATCCTCCTGGGCCTGGGCACCGACGCCTGGACCAACGACATGATTGAGTCCCTCAAGGCCGCCCTGTGCGTCCAGCGGCTCAACGCCTGCCTGCCCAACGTGGCCTGGGGCGAGGTCACCGGCATGCTGTTCCGGGGCAACGCCCAGATCGGCGCCAAATACTTCCCCGACCAGCTGGGCGTGCTGAAAAAGGGCGCCGCGGCGGACATCATCGTCATGGACTACAAGCCCTACACCCCCTTCTCCGACGAGAACATCGACGGTCATATCCTCTTCGGCATGACCGGCAAGCTGTGCCGCACCACCATCGCCGCCGGCCGTGTGCTGATGCAGGATAGAGAGCTCATCGGCATCGACGAGGAGGCCGAAAACGCCCACATTCTGGAAGCCGCCAAGAAGCTGTGGGGCGCGCTGAACCACCGGGAATATTGATGGGTAAGCGCCCCGAGAAAGGAGAGTCGTTATGTCTGAGAAAATGTATCCCATTCCGTTCCGCTCCCTGATGCACTGGGTGGTGGCCGAATACGCCCACGACGGCGCCATGTTCGGCGTCCACAAGTGCTACCGGGCCTCCGGCAAGTCCCTGCCCATCTTCGGCGAGCGCATCGAGACCCCCTTCGGCCCCGCCGCCGGCCCCAACAGCCAGCTGGCCCAGAACATCATCGCCGCCTACTTCGCCGGCGCCCGCTTCTTCGAGGTGAAAACCGTCCAGAAGATGGACGGCGCCGACCTGGCCGCCTGCGTGCCCCGCCCCTGCATCCTGGCCATGGACGAGGGCTATAACCAGGAGTGGTCCACCGAGCTGACCGTCCCCCAGGCCATGGAGGAGTACATCAAGGCCTGGTGTGCCCTGAAGGTCATCGCCAAGGTCTACGGCCTGGGCGACCCCGACGGCTTCGTGTTCAATATGTCCGTGGGCTACGACCTGGAGGGCATCAAGGGCGACAAGGTCAACACCTACATCGAGGGTATGAAGGACGCCCGGGGCACCGCCGTCTGGGGCGAATGTCTCTCCGTGCTCAAGGAGCTGTTCCCCCAGGAGGCGGCCTACATCGACGCCATCAGCCCCCATGTCAGCCGCTCCGTCACCGTCTCCACCCTCCACGGATGTCCCCCCGATGAGATCGAGCGCATCGCCTCCTATCTCATCACCGAGAAGCATCTCCATACCTTCGTCAAGTGCAACCCCACCATCCTGGGCTATGAGACGGCCCGCCGCACCCTGGACAGCATGGGGTATGACTACATCGTTTTCGACGAGCACCACTTCAAGGAGGATTTGCAGTGGGCCGACGCCGTGCCCATGTTTGAGCGCCTCCAGGCACTGGCGGACGAGCACGGCCTGGAGTTCGGCCTCAAGTTGAGCAACACCTTCCCCGTGGACACCACCCGGGGCGAGCTTCCCGGCAACGAGATGTATATGTCCGGCCGCAGCCTCTTCCCCCTGACCATCGAGATGTGCCATCGCATCTCCCGCCAGTTCCGGGGCAAAATGCGGATTTCCTTCGCCGGCGGCGCCGAGTATTTCAACTGCGATAAGCTGTTTGCTGCCGGCATCTGGCCCATCACCGTGGCCACCACCATCTTAAAGCCCGGCGGCTACAACCGCCTGCTGCAAATGGTGGAAAAGGTGGAGTCCCTGCCCTACCGGCCCTTCGACCACACCGACACCGAGGCCATCTGCGCCCTGTCCTCCGCCAGCCACACAGATTATCACCACGTCAAGCCCATCAAGCCCCTGCCCTCCCGCAAGAGCGAGAAGAAGGTGCCCTGGGTAGACTGCTTCGGCGCTCCCTGCCGTGGCGGCTGCCCCATAGAGCAGGACATCCCCCAGTATCTGGAGCTGGTGCGCCGCGGCCTCTACGGCCCCGCCCTGCGCCTCATCATGGAGAAGAACCCCCTGCCCTTTATCACCGGCACCATCTGCGCCCACCGCTGCCAGAACAAGTGCTCCCGCAATTTCTATGAGGAGTCCGTCCATATCCGGGACGCCAAGCTGGTGGCCGCCCAAAACGGCTATCAGGCCATGCTGGCGGACATCCGTCCCACCGAAAAGGCGCCGGGCAAAAAGGCCGCCATCATCGGCGGCGGCCCCACCGGCATCGCCGCTGCCGCCTTCCTGGCCCGTGAGGGCGTGGCCGTCACCATCTTCGAGCGTGAGAATTGCCTGGGCGGCGTGCCCCGCCACGTGATTCCCGCCTTCCGCATTGCCAACGAGACCATCGAGAAGGATATCGCCATGATGGAGAAGTGGGGCGTGGAGGTGAAGTGCGGCGCCCCGGCCCCCTCCGTGGCGGAGCTGAAGGCCCAGGGCTACACCCATATCCTCCTGGCCACCGGCGCCTGGAAGCCCGGCAAGCTGGACATCCCCGGCGACGTGGCAGGCGCCATCCAATGGATGAAGGGTGTCAAGGCCGGCTTCATCAGCGTCAGCGGCAACGTGGCCGTCATCGGCGCGGGCAACACCGCCATGGACGCCGCCCGCCTTGCCAAGCGCAGCGGCGCGGAGCACGTCACCATCGTCTACCGCCGCACCAAGAAGTATATGCCCGCCGACGAGCATGAACTGGCCCTGGCTATGGCCGACGGCGTGGCCTTTGCCGAGCTGGCGGCCCCCGTGCAGCAGGCAGACGGCCTCCTCAAATGCGAAAAGATGCGCCTGGGGGAGCCCGACGCCTCCGGTCGCCGCAGCCCCGTGGGCACCGGCGAATTCTTCACCATCCCCTGCGACCTGGTGATCTCCGCCGTGGGCGAGCAGGTGGACGACGCCCTCATGGCCGCCAACGGCATCGAGCTGGACCGCAAGGGCCGCCCCGGCTTCAAGACCAACGTGGCCGGCGTTTACGCCGCCGGCGACGCCATGCGAGGCCCCGCCACCGTGGTGGAGGGCATCGCCGATGCCGCCGCCTTCGCTGCCGAAGTGCTGGGCCACCCTCACACCTATGAGATCCCCACCGAGGCCTATCCCGCCGCTGCCGACGTGGTGGCGAAGAAGGGCATTCTGGCTATGCCCGGCTGCCCCGGTCGGGAGGGGGAGCGCTGCCTCCAGTGTGCCACCGTCTGCGAGAACTGCGTGGACTCCTGCCCCAACCGGGCCAACGTGTCCATCCTCACCCCCGACGGCCGCCGCCAGATCATCCACATCGACAAGATGTGCAACGAGTGCGGCAACTGCACCCAGTTCTGCCCCTACGACAGCGAGCCCTGCCACGATAAGTTCACCCTCTTCCAGACCGCCGAGGACATGGCCGACAGCCACAATGCCGGCGTCCTCTTCCTGGATGACAGCCGCGTCCGGGTCCGCACCTTCGGCGAGCCCAGGGAGTATGACCTCCGGGGCAACACCGACCTGCCCGCCGACCTGGAGACCATCATCCTCACCATCCGTGACAAATACGGCTACCTCTATCGCTAACGTTCTGACAGGAGCCTGCCGATCTCCCAAAACCCGCCCCGCCGGTTTCCCGGCGGGGCGTTTTCCTGTTTTTGGCCGCCGTGCAGGCTGCGAATTGCACAATCCGACAGGCGATTTTTCGTCTGTTTCGCCCGCCTGTTTTTATTGAAGCCGGCCCCACTTTATGGTAAAATGATTTGGATTACGAAATTGAGAGGGCGGTGACACAATGTATTTGGAAGTGGTCAAGGACATCCAGACCCTTGAGGCGCAGATCGAGCAGGACAAGGCCCAGGCCCGTGCCCAGGGCCAGGAGGCCGTCAATGAAGCCCAGCGCCAGGGCCGTGCCCTGCTGGCCGAAAAGCGTGACGCCATCCGCGAGGCGGACCGTGCCGCCATGGTAAGCTGCCAGGCCCAGGCCGACCGGCGCCGCAGCGAGCTCATGGCCGATACGGAGCAGGAGATAGCCTCCCTCCGCGCCCAGGCGGAGCAGCACATGGATGACGCCGTAGCCCGCATTATGGAAAAGGTGGTGGGGCGCTGAGATGGCCATTGTCAAGATGAAGCATCTGCGGCTCATCGCCCTGGCCCGTGACCGGGAGGTGCTGCTGCGGCGGCTGCAAAAGCTGGGCTGTCTCCAGCTTCAGGAGCCCCCGGCGGACGAGACCCTGTGGCCGGACATGCTCCGCAGGGAGGAGGCCCGGTCCGCCCAGGCCCGAGCCGACGTGCGCCTGTTGGAATCGGCGCTGGATACCCTGAATCGTGTGGCCCCGGCAAAAACGGGACTGCTGACCCCCCGGCCTACGGTGGAGGAGGCGGCCTTCCTGGACGAGTCCTCCATTGAAGGCGACCTGGCCGCCGCGGAGCAGATCAATGCCCACGCCGGCGAGATCTCCCGCCTGCGCACCCGGGCCACCCGCCTGCGCTCCGACGTGGCGGCCCTGGCCCCCTGGCAGAGCCTGGACCTGCCCATGGACCTGACCCACACCCGCACCGTGGACGTCATCACCGGCACGGTGCCGGGCCCTGTGGACTTCACCGACCTCCAGCGGCAGCTGGGGGAGACGGCGGAGGCGGCGGAGCTTTTCCTGCTGTCCCAGAGCAGCGAGCAGAAATGCCTCCTGCTGCTGTGCCACCACGGCGACCTGGACGCCGCCATGGAGACGCTGCGCAGCCGGGGCTTCGTAGGCGGCCAGTTAAAGCAGTACCGGGGCACCGTGGCGGAGAACGTGGCCGCCCTGGAAGCCCAGCTTCAGGAAACGCAGGCCGCCCTGGACCGGGAGCAGCAGGCCCTTGCGTCCCTGGCAGACAGGCGTGACGCCCTGCGTCTCACCTGCGACCGGCTCACCACGGCCCTTGACCGGGAGGACAACGCCCGGCGCCTGCTGGGGGACGACCGCATCGTCTGCCTGCGAGGGTGGGTGCCGGAGAAGGACGTACCCCGCCTCACGGCGCTGCTGGACGCCTTCGACTGCGCCTACGACCTGGCCGACCCCACGCCGGAGGAGTACCCCGACGTGCCGGTGCAGCTCAAGGGCAACGCCTTCACCCGGTCCATGAACTGCATCACCGAGCAGTATTCCCTCCCCGCCTACAACGGCGTGGACCCCAACCCCGTCATGGCCCCCTTCTTCATCCTGTTTTTCGGCATGATGATGGCGGACATGGCCTATGGGCTGCTGATGATTGGCGGCTCGCTGCTGTTTTTGAAGAAAAAGCGGCCCGCCGACCCCAGCTTTATGGAGATGATTTTCTGGTGCGGCATCAGCACCGTTCTCTTCGGCGCCCTGACCGGCGGCTTCTTCGGAGACTTTATCCCCCAGCTTTGCCGCATGATCAATCCTGCCAGCACCTTTACCCTCCCGGCCCTGTTCACGCCGCTGGACGACACCATGGCCGTCATGGTCGGCTCCCTGGTGCTGGGTCTCATCCAGATTGTCACCGGCATGACCGTCAGCGTAGTGAAAAAGACCAGGGATGGTCACTTCCCCGACGCCCTCTGGAACGAGATTACCTGGTGGGTGATTTTAGCGGGCACGGCGCTGGCCGTGCTGAAGATCGGCACGGTGGGCGGCGTCCCGGTGGCGCTGTGTGTCGGTGTCCTCATGCTGCTCTACGGCGCCACCCGCAACGCCAGGGGCTTCGGTAAGGTGACGGCTCTGGTGGCGGCGGTGTATAACGGCGTTACGGGCTTTTTCAGCGACATTCTCTCCTATGTAAGGCTGATGGCGCTGATGCTCTCCGGCGCGGTGCTGGCCCAGGTGTTCAATATGCTGGGCGCGACCACCGGGAATATCGTCGCCTTCATCATCATTTCCCTGGTGGGCAACGCGCTGAATTTGGCGCTGAACCTACTGGGCTGTTACGTCCATGATATGCGATTGCAGTTTCTGGAGTTTTTCGGCCGCTTCTACGAGGACGGCGGCAAGGCATTTCAACCCCTGCGTGTACAAGCTAAGAATGTTGAAATTATAAAGGAGGACAAATAACATGGCTGCGTTTTTTGAAACTTTCGGAGGAATGGGTCTGGCCATTCTGGGTGCCGCGCTGACGGTGGGTCTGTGCTGCATCGGCTCTGCCCGAGGCACCGGGCTGGTAGGTGAGGCCGCCGCCGGCTTGACCAGTGAGGATCCCGATAAGTCCACCAAATGCCTGATTTTGCAGGTGCTTCCCGGCACCCAGGGCCTGTACGGCTTCGTGGCGCTGTTCATCGTGCTCAGCCGCGCCGGCGTACTGAACGGCACCGCCGCACAGCTCACCCCTGCCCAGGGTCTCGCCTTCTTTGCCGCCTGCCTGCCCATCGCGTTGGGCGGCTGGCTCAGCGCCAAGTTCCAGGGCCGCGTGGCTGCCGCCTCCGTGAACATCGTGGCCAAGCACCCCGAGGCGTCCACCAAGGGCCTGATTTTCTGCGGCATCGTGGAGTTCTACGCCATTTTGTCCCTGGTGGCCACCATCATCATTTCCATGAACATCCTCCGGTAAGCGGGTGAGCGCTATGAACGGACTGGAAAAAATCAACCAGCGCATCCGCCAGGACGGCAGCGACGAGGTGGCCGCCATCCGGGCCGAGGCCGAGAGCCGCGTCCGCAGCATCCGGGACGACTACCGCGCCCAGATCGCCCAGCTTGAGGCCGACGCCTCCGCCCGCCGTTCCCAGGCCGTGGCGGAGCGTCTGGAGCGCCTTAGCGGCAGCGCCGACATGGAGCGCCGCCAACTGCTCCTTGCCGCCAAGCAGAGCTGCATCGATGAGGCGTTCGCCCGTGCCGCCAAGGCCCTGGAGAATCTGCCCCGGCAGGACTACGTGGCCCTGCTGGCCCGCCTGGCGGCGGAAAACGGCAACGGCGACGAGGAACTGGTGCTGTCCGCCGCCGACCGGGACGCCGTCGGCCCCGCCGTGGTGTCCGCCGCCAACGCCCTAAAGCCCGGTGCCGCCTTCACCCTCTCCTCCGAGAGCCGTGATCTGGGCGGCGGTCTGGTGCTGAAGCGGGGCCTTGTGGAGGTCAACTGCACCTTCGATACCCGCCTGCGCCAGCTTCGCCAGGAAATGGCCACCGACGTGGCCCAAATTCTGTTTGCCTGAAAGGGGGCCTCCCTTTGACCAAACGTAAGCATCCCAAGGATACCGATTATCTCTTTCTCTCCGCCCGTCTCCGGGGTATGGAGCGCCGCATGATGGACCGCTCCCGCATGGAGCGCCTGCTGCAGGCCCCCACCATGACCGAGTGCACCCAAGTGCTGCAGGAGCTGGGCTATCCGCCCTTCGACCCCGCCAGCCCCACGGCGCTGAACGAGGCGCTGGCCCGGCAGCGCGCCGAGCTGTTCGACGATTTGCGCCGCCAGATGCCCGACGCCGCCGTGCTGGACGTGTTCCGCCTGCCCTATGACTACCACAACCTGAAGACATTGGTCAAGAGCCGGGGCAGCGACGTGAAGGCCCTGCTGGTGGACGCCGGGCGCATCAGCGCCGACGCCCTCCTTTCCCATTACCAGCAGTCCGGCAAATGGGACTTCCTGCCCCCCGCCATGGCCCAGGCCGCGGCGGAGGCGGAGCGTGTCCTGGCCGAGACCGGCGACCCCCAGCGCAGCGACTTTGTGCTGGATAAGGCCTACTTTGCCGAACTCTCCCAGTTGGCCAAGGACAGCGGCAGCCCCTTTGTGCAGTCCTATGTCCGCACCCTCATCGACGCCGCCAACCTCCGTACCCTGGTCCGCACCCAGCGCATGCACAGCGCAGGCTCGTTCCTGCAGCAGGTGCTGTTCGACGGCGGTGAGGTCAGTGTGGAGAAGCTGCTTGCCGGCGCCGGCCAGGGGGTGGCGGAGCTCTATCGCGCCACCGCCCTCCGGGAGGTGGCCGTGCTTGGGCAGGAGGCCGCCGAGGGCGGCAGCCTCACCGCCTTTGAAAAGGCGTGTGACAACGCGGTTTTCGCCGCCATGGCCCGGTCCCGCACCGTCCCCTTCGGCATCGAGGTGCCCATGGGCTACATCGCCGCCCGGGAGTGGGAGCTGACCAACCTGCGCATCATCCTCTCCGGCCGCCAGGCCGGCCTGAGCGCCGATGCCATCCGAGAAAGGCTGCGTGATAGCTATGTATAAGATTGCCGTTTTAGGTGACCGGGACAGCGTCCTGGCCTTCAAGGCCCTGGGGCTGGACGTGTTCTTTGTGGAGACGGAGGCGGAGGCCAAAGCCACCCTCCACCGTCTGGCCCAGCAGGAATACGCCATCATCTACGTCACCGAGCAGCTCTCCGGCCAGCTCCAGGGTGAGATCGCCAAGTATAAGGAGATGGCCGTTCCCGCCATCATCCTCATCCCCGGCAAAACCGGCTCTCTGGGCCTGGCGGACGCCGCGCTCCACAGCGCCGTCGAGCGGGCCGTGGGCGCCGATATTTCCTGAAAGGAGTCCAAACATGGGTAAAATCATCAAAGTCTCCGGCCCGCTGGTGGTCGCCGAGGGCATGGCGGATGCCAACATGGCAGACGTGGTGCGTGTGGGCCCCCAGCGTCTGATCGGAGAAATTCTGAATATGACCGGCGAGCGCGCCTCCATCCAGGTCTACGAGGAGACCTCCGGCCTGGGCCCCGGCGCCCAGGTGGAGACCACCGGCGCCCCCCTCAGCGTGGAGCTGGGCCCCGGCCTTATCGAGAACATCTACGACGGCATTCAGCGCCCCCTGGAGGAGATTGTCAAGCGGGTGGGCGCCAACATCACCCGCGGCATCGAGGTGCCGCCCCTGCCCCGTGACAAAAAATGGGCCTGGACGCCTGTGGCCCAGATTGGCGACAGCGTCATCGGCGGCGACGTGCTGGGCACCGTCCCGGAGACCGCCTCCGTCCTCCATAAAATCATGGTGCCCAACGGCGTCAGCGGCACGGTGGAATGGCTGGCCGATGCCGGGGAGTACACCATCCAGGACGCCATCGCCCGCGTCCGCACCCCCAAGGGGGAGCTGCGCGAGCTGACCATGGTGCAGAAGTGGCCCGTCCGCGTGGGCCGTCCCTATCAGAAGAAGTTCCCCCCCGAGACGCCCCTCCAGTCCGGCCAGCGTGTCATCGACACCATGTTCCCCATCGCCAAGGGCGGCACCGCCGCCGTCCCCGGCCCCTTCGGCTCCGGCA
>CAMKGX010000054.1 GCA_946412355.1 uncultured Clostridia bacterium | reverse complement strand
CCCGCACCCATCCGGGGCTGGTGAAGCGGCTGTTTGAGCTGGAGGTGCCCGAGATTTACGACGGCACCGTGGAGATTCGCTCCATCGCCCGTGAGGCGGGCAACCGCACCAAGATGGCGGTGTGGAGCGAGGACGAGAACATCGACCCCATCGGCGCCTGCGTGGGCCAGCGGGGCCAGCGCGTCAACGCCATCGTGGATGAGCTGCGGGGCGAGAAGATCGACATCATCAAGTGGAGCGAGGACCCGGCGGAGTTCATTGCCGCGGCCCTGTCCCCCGCCGAGGTGGTGAGCGTCACCCTGTCCGCCGAGGGCAAGGCCTGCCGGGTGGTGGTGCCTGACGATCAGCTGTCCCTGGCCATCGGCAAGGAGGGCCAGAACGCCCGTCTGGCCGCCCGGCTCACCGGCTACAAAATCGACATCAAGCCCGCGTCCTACCGGGACGAGGACTGACGCAACACGGCACCGGGAGGTGAGGCAGCCGTGCAAAAGGTGAAGAAGATTCCCCAGCGGCAGTGTGTGGGCTGCCGCGCCATGAAAGATAAAAAATCGCTGCTGCGCCTGGTAAAGACGCCGGAGGGGGACATCCTCCTGGATGCCACCGGCAAGAAGTCCGGCCGGGGGGCCTATGTGTGCCCCGACAGCGAGTGTCTGAAAAAGGCCCGGAAGTCCCGGGCGCTGGAACGGGCGCTGGAAACCGCCATCCCCGATGCGGTGTACGAGGCGCTGGTGCAGCAGATGGAGGCGAGCCTATGACGGACGCGGTATTATCCATGCTGGGCCTTGCCCTCAAGGCAGGCAAGGTGGACATCGGCGAGGAGCCGGTGGGCGCCGCCGCCCGGGCGAAAAAGGCCCGTGTCATACTGGTGGCGGACGACGCCGCCCCCTCCTCCCAGCGCAGGGCACGCAGCTTCGCCGAGAGCGGGGCGTGCCTGTGCCTGACCATCCCGGAGACAAAGGACGACCTGGGCCGCGCCCTGGGCCGCACCAGCGTGGCCATGTGCGCCGTCACCGACATCGGCTTTGCCTGCGCCGTGGCGGAAAAGCTGTCCCGCCTGGACGAGGCCCGGTACGGCCCGGCTCTCTCGGCGCTGCAGGTCAAGGCCCAGCGGGCCCGGCAGCGCAAACAGGAGCAGGAGGCCCACGAGAAAAACGTGCGCACCGGGAAGAAAAAGGCCGTAAAAGCGCCGGAGGCGAAGGCCGCCCCGCCGGAGAAAAAGGCGTCGGCAAAGGCCGGCACCGGCGGCAGCCCCCGCCCGCCCCGGCAGACGGAGAAGCAGCGGCAGCAGGCCCGGGAGAAGCGGCGCCGCACCGCTGAAAAAGAGGCGAGCCGTGACCGCTACGCCCGCAGCCGCCCGGTGAAGAAGGGCAAGGGCAGCAAACAGACAGGAACCAACCGTGCGAAAGCACGTTCTCATTGACATGGAGGTGGCTTTATTTGGCTAATTTAGCGAACAAATACAGAGTGCATGAGGTGGCCAAGGACTTCGGCCTGCCCACCAAGGACATCGCGGAGATTCTGACGAAATTCGGCCATACGCCCAAGAACCATATGCAGGCGCTGGAGGATAACGAGCTGTCGCTGATTTTTGAGCATCTGACCCAGCACAACCAGATTTCCAGCATCGTCACCATTTTTGCCGAGGGCGCCAAGCCGGAGGAGAAGAAGGAGACCCCCGCCAAGAAGGAGGAGAAGGCCGCTCCCGCCCCGTCCGGCGAGAAGAGCGCCCCCGCCGCCGGTAAGGAGGCCGCCCCCGCGCCCGAGAAGAAGAAGGACGCTCCCAAGACGGAGCAGCCCCAGTCCCGTGTGCCCAAGACCAAGGTGGTGGACACCCGCAAGGCCGCCAACGTGAACCTGGACAAGTACGACGAGAAGCTCCAGGATATGGCCGACAGCCGCAACCGGGGCCGCCGGGAGCAGCAGGGCGGCAAGGAGAAATTCCGCAACAACAAGCAGCGCCAGCAGGGCAACTTCGGCGCCAACAAGCGCCGCCAGGAGGAGGCCGACCGGATGCGCCGGCTCCAGCTGGAGATCATCAAGAAGACCCCTGTCACCGTGCAGATCCCCGATGAGATCAGCGTGGGCGAGCTGGCCAGCCGCATGAAGAAGACCGGCGCCGAGGTGGTCAAGTGCCTGATGAAGAACGGCGTTATGGCCTCTCTGAGCCAGATGATCGACTTTGACACCGCCGCCATCATCGCCGAGGAGATGGGCTGCAAGGTGGAGAAGGAAGTGGTGGTCACCATTGAGGAGAAGCTCATCGACGACCACCAGGACGCCGAGACCGATCTGGTGCCCCGGGCCCCCGTGGTGGTGGTCATGGGTCACGTGGACCACGGCAAGACCAGCCTGCTGGACTATATCCGCCACGCCCACGTGGCCAGCGGCGAGGCCGGCGGCATCACCCAGCACATCGGCGCCTACCAGGTGCAGATCGACGGCAAGCCCATCACCTTCCTGGACACCCCGGGCCACGAGGCCTTTACCTCCATGCGCGCCCGCGGCGCCATGGTGACGGACATCGCCATTCTGGTGGTGGCCGCCGAGGACGGCATCATGCCCCAGACCATCGAGTCCATCAACCACGCCAAGGCCGCCAACATCCCCATCATCGTGGCCATCAACAAGATGGATAAGCCGGAGGCCAACCCCGAGCGCATCAAGCAGCAGCTCACCGAGTACGGCCTGGTGTGCGAGGAGTGGGGCGGCGACACCATCGTGTGCCCCATCTCCGCCAAGACCGGCATGGGCGTGGACCACCTGCTGGAAATGCTCACCCTCACCGCCGAGGTGGGCGAGCTGAAGGCCAACCCCAACCGTGCCGCCACCGGCACCGTCATCGAGGCACGCCTGGACAAGGGCCGGGGCCCTGTGGCCACGCTGCTGGTGCAGAACGGCACCTTGAAGCAGGGCGACATCATCATCGCCGGCACCAGCGTGGGCCGCGTCCGCGCCATGGTGGGCGACAAAGGCCAGCGCCTTACCTCCGCCGGGCCCAGCGTGCCCGTGGAGATCACCGGCCTCAGCGAGGCTCCCTCCGCCGGCGCCACCTTCAACGCCGTGGCCGACGAAAAGCTGGCCCGGGAGCTGGTGGAGCAGCGCAAGGAGGAGGCCAAGGCCAAGGCCAACGCCCCCGTCACCAAGGTGTCTCTGGAGGATCTGTTCAGCCAGATCCAGGCCGGTGAGATGAAGAACCTGAACCTGATCGTCAAGGCCGACGTGCAGGGCAGCGTGGAGGCGGTGAAGTCCTCCCTGGAGAAGCTGAGCAACGACGAGGTCCGCGTCCGCGTCATCCACGGCGGCGTGGGCGCCATCAACGAGTCCGACGTGATGCTGGCGGCCACCTCCCAGGCCATCATCGTGGGCTTCAACGTGCGGCCCGACAGCGTCGCCCGCGACAGCGCCGCCCGCGCCAACGTGGACATGCGGATGTACCGCGTGATCTACGACGCCATCGACGAGATTGAGGCCGCCATGAAGGGCATGCTGGCCCCCAAGTACCGTGAGGTGCTGCTGGGCCACGCCGAGGTGCGGCAGATTTACAAGGTGTCCGGCGTGGGCACCGTGGCAGGCTGCTACGTCACCGATGGCAAGCTGCAGCGCAAGGACTGCCAGGTGCGCCTGGTGCGGGACGGCATCGTGGTACACGAGGGCGTGCTGGCCAGCCTGCAGCGGTTCAAGGACCAGGCCAAGGAGGTCGTGTCCGGCTACGAGTGCGGCCTGACGCTGGAGAAGTACAACGACATCAAGGAAGGCGACGTGGTGGAGGCATTCACCATGGAGGAAATCGCCCAATAAAAACAAACAGGGGCGGGCGTATTTGCCCGCCCCAAGCTGTCTGCCGACAGCTTGCATGGATTTTACGTGAAGGGGAACTCCCATCCCCCTTCACAATCCCCCATGCGTATTGACGCCTGTCCGCAAATCACCTTTGTCTACCGCCTGGGGTATCATGTACCCCTGCTGAAAGGAGCGATATTATGGCATCCAATCGTATCGGACGCATCAACGAGGAGATCCGCAAGGAGCTCTCCTCCCTGCTGCGGAACGTGAAGGACCCCCGGGTGAGCGGCGCCATGCTGACCATCACCCATGTGGACACCACCTCCGACCTGCGCTATGCCCGCATCTACGTCAGCGCCCTGCAATGCGACGATGAAAAGGGCCTGCTGCGGGGCCTCAAGTCCGCCGCCGGCTGGCTGCGCCATGAGCTGGGCGGCCGCATCGACCTGCGCTACACCCCGGAGCTGCAATTCTTTATGGACGACTCCATCGCCCACGGCGCCCACATTCTGGACATGCTGCACCACGTCAAGCCCGCCAACCCCGCCAATGCGGACATCGTGCTGCCCGAGGATGAATAAACCGACATGACGAAGCTGACGATTACCGAGACCGCCGCGCTGCTGCGGCAGATGGACAACGTCCTCATTCTCACCCACGTGCGGCCCGACGGCGACACCATCGGCAGCGCCGCCGCCCTTTGCCGCGCCCTGCGGGACATGGGTAAAACGGCGTATCTGCTGCCCAACGGCGAGATTACCGCCACCTACGCCCCCTATGCCGCCCCCTACTGGGCCGGGGAGGCCTTTGTCCCTGACCATGTGGTGGCGGTGGACATTGCCACGGTGGGCCTTTTCCCGGGAAATGCCCTGCCCTACGCAGAGCGGGTGGACTTGTGCATTGACCACCACCCCAGCAACACCGGCTATGCCAAAGCCCTGTGTTTGGACGATACCAGCGCCGCCGCGGCGGAGATTGTATACGCCGTTATCCGGGAATTGACACCCATCACGGCGGACATCGCCCTGCCCCTCTACGTGGGCATCGCCACCGACTGCGGCTGCTTCCAGTACGCCAACACCACCCCCCGCTCCCACCGCATCGCCGCGGAGCTGATGGCGCTGGTGGACGTGGCGGAGGTAAACCGGCAGCTCTTCCGGGTCAAGAGCCGGGTACGGCTGGCCATGGAGAGCCGGATGGTGGCGGAGATGGAGCTGTACGACGACGGCCGGGTGGTGGTGATGCAGATCCCCCTGGCCCTGCGCCGGGAATACCACGCCTCCGACGCCGACATTGAGGAGCTGTCCTCCCTGGCGGCCCAGGTGGAGGGCGCCGACTGCGGCATCACCCTGCGGGAGCTGCAGCCGGGGAAAATCAAAATCTCCCTGCGGACAGGTCCCCGGGTGGACGCCTGTGCCGCCTGCGCCATCCTGGGCGGTGGCGGACATCGGGCCGCTGCCGGTGCCACGGTGGAGGGCACCATGGAGGAGGTTAAGACCAGGGTGCTCTCGGCGGTGGCGGAGGTGACAAGCCGTGGCTGACGGTATCGTCATCATCGACAAGCCCCAGGGCTGGACGTCTATGGACGTGTGTGCCAAGCTGCGGGGCATTCTCCACACCCGGAAGGTGGGCCACGCCGGGACGCTGGACCCCATGGCCACCGGCGTGCTGCCGGTGTTCGTGGGCCGGGCCACCCGGGGCGTCACCTTTGCCGAGAGCGGCGATAAGGAATATGTGGCCACGCTGCGCTTGGGGCTGGTCACCGACACCCAGGACGTCACCGGTACGGTGCTGGCCCAAAACGAGGTAAAGGTAACAGCAGACGACCTCCGCAACCTGCTGCCCCGGTTCACCGGGACAATCGCCCAGGTGCCGCCCATGTACAGCGCCGTCAAGATCGAGGGGCAAAAGCTGTATGATTTGGCCCGGAACGGTGTGGAAGTGGCGCGCAAACCTCGAAATATCACCGTTTTTTCCATCCAAGTGGAGGATTGCCTCTCCCCCACTGACTACGTACTGCGGATACGGTGCAGCAAGGGCACCTACGTCCGCACCCTGTGCCACGACATCGGCGCCGCACTGGGCTGCGGCGGCTGCCTGGCATCGCTGCGGCGCACCATGGCGGCGGGGTACACCCTCGCCGACGCGGTGACCCTGGCGGACGTGCAGGAAAAGGGCGAGGCGCTGCTGCGACCCCTGGACAGTCTGTTCCGGGATAGGCCCTCCTATACCCTGGCCACAGCCCGGCAGGAGGCCCTGTGCCGCAACGGCAACCCCTTTACGGTGGCCCAGCCGCTGCCGGAGGGAGAATACCGGGTCTACGACCGGGAGGGGCAGTTCCTGTGCCTCAGCCGCTTACAGGGCGGCGTGATGACCTCGGTGAAGAACTTTTTTGGAGCGTGAAACCATTGAAAACAGTGATTGCCCTGGGCTTCTTTGACGGCGTGCATCTGGGCCACGGCGCCCTGCTGCGCCGCACGGCGGAGCGGGCCCGGGCCCTGGGGGCGGAGAGCGCCGTGTTCACCTTTGACCGGCCCCCCAAAGAGGTGGTGACCGGGGTACCGGTGCCCCTCATCAACTCCGCCGCCGAGCGGCAGGACATCATCCGCCGGCTCTACGGCATCGAAAATGTGATACTGGCCCCCTTTGACCGGGCGATGATGACCATGCCCTGGCGGGATTTTGTGGCGGACGTGCTGGTAAGGCAGTACGGCGCGGTACATCTGGTGGCGGGGCACGATTACCGTTTTGGGTACAAAAACGAGGGCGATACCGCCAAATTGCAGGCAATTTGCGCCGAATTGGGTATCGGCTGCGACATTATCCCCAAGGTGGAGATAGACGGCATCACCGTCAGCTCCACCTACATCCGCGCCCTGGTGCAGCAGGGGGACGTGGCGCGGGCGGAGCGCTTTCTGGGCCACCGCCACTGCATGAGCCAGACGGTGGGCCACGGCTTCCGCATCGGCCGCACCATCGGCATCCCCACCATCAACCTGGCGGTGCCCGACCACGTGCTGACGCCGGGCCGGGGCGTGTACGTGACGGAGGTGTTTTTGCCAGATGGGCGACGCTTCCCCGGCGTGACCAACGTGGGCGTGCGGCCCACGGTGGGCGAGGGTGGCGCGGTGACGGTGGAGACATTTTTACTGGATTTTACCGGGGATTTGTACGAGCAGCAGGTGCGGCTGGAATTTTGCCAAAAGCTTCGAGAGGAGCAGAAGTTTCCCTCCCTCTCCGCCCTGCAACGGCAAATCCAGCTGGACATTGGCGCAGCGCGGCGGTATTTCGCCCAATAAGGGCTCTCTTTTTCATAGATTTGTCCGGGACGCATTGGCGTCCCGGGCTTTTCTATTTCCCGACAGATTCCCCCACTCCCCCGGTGCTACAATGGCCGGGAAAAGGAGGGGACAAGCCTTGAAGGTTCTGACACGAACGGTGGCCTGGCGGCGCTGGGCGGTGCTGCTGGCCCAGGCGGCCATCACCTGCGGCCTGAGCGCGGCCCGGCTGGACGGGCAATACGCCCCCTGGGCGCTGGCAGCGGTGGCCCTGGGCGGCAGCGGCATCCACGGCGCGGCGGCGCTGCTGGGGGCAGGCATCGGCGGATGGCTGTTTTTCCCCTTCCAGGCCGGGCTGCGGCACATTGCGGCGGCCACGCTGGTATACAGCGCGGCGGTGTGCTTCAGCGGCAGCCGGGTGTGCCGCCGGCCCTGGTTTCGCCCGGCAAGCTGCGCGGTGATGCCGCTGGCGGTGCATTTCCCGGCCCTCATCGGCCGGGGCTTTACGGCCTGGGCGCTGTGTCTGGCGTCGGGGGCCGTGGCGGCGCTGTGCGTCCGCCTGGCGGAGGACAGGGAACGTCTGCCCTACCTGCTGGTGTGGGGCTTCGCCGTGGCTATGGCGCCGCTGACGGTGGACGGCTTCTCCCCGGGCCGGGTGGCGGGGGCATGGCTGACGCTGCTGCTGGCCACGTTGTGGGGCACGGAGGAATCCGGTGCCGCAGGGCTGGCGGTAGGGGCCACCCTGGGACTCACAGGAGGCCGCCCGGAGCTGGTGACGGCGGTGGCGCTGGGCATTGGTGGCTGGGCGGCGGCCATGGGGATGCGCCGGTCCCGGCAATGGGCGGCAGGGTTGTTTTTTTTGGCGGCAGGGCTGACGCCGCCTCTCTTTGACGCCGATAATTGGGACATTACCCTGTTTGAAACGGCGGCGGCCACCATCGCCTATCTCTGCATCCCCGGGCGAATGCTGACCGTCACCCCCCGGGAGGGCGGGCAGCGGCTCTCCCCCGCCCCGGAGCAGAACAGACGGCTGGGCGCGGCGTTCCGGGCGCTGTACGAGAGCTTTCTCCCCCAGCCGGAGATGGAGGAAAGCCCCTCAGTGGTGTTCGACCGGGCGGCGGAAACGGTGTGCCGGGAGTGTGAAAGGCGGCAGTGGTGCTGGCAGCAGCACCGGGAGGACACCTGCGCCGCTTTCAGCGCCGCCTGCCCATCCCTGCTGCGGCGGGGCCGGGGGCTGGCGCAGGATTTTCCCGCATCCTTTGCCGATGGCTGCCTCCAATTCCCTGCGCTGCTGCAAGCCATTGACCGGGAGGCCTACGGCTTTCTGCTGCGGCGGCAGTACCGGGTGCGGATGGGCGCGGTGCGGGATCTGGCGGCGGAACAGTACGCCCGGATGGAGGAGGTGCTGCTGTCGGAGGCGGTGCCGGCTCACGCGGAGGCCGACGGCAACTGCCACACCGACATGGCCCTGCGGCCCAAGGAGGGGCAGACGCTGTGCGGCGACCAGGCGGAGATACTCACCGTGGGCAGCACGGTGTATCTGCTGCTGTGCGACGGCATGGGCAGCGGCGAGGCGGCCCACGCCGAAAGCGCCCTGGCGGTGCGGCTGCTGCGGCAGTTTCTCACTGCCGGCATCGCTCCCCTCCCCGCTCTGAAAACCCTGGGCAGCGCCATGCGGCTTCGGTTTCAGGAGAGCGGCAGCTTCACCACCGTGGATCTGCTGGCGGTGCAGGACGCCACCGGACAGGCCACCCTGTATAAGTACGGTGCCGCCGCCAGCTACGTGAAGCGGGGCGGCAGCGTGAAGCGCATTGCCGCCGCCGGGCTGCCCGCCGCTTTGGCGGAGCCACGGGAGGACCCGGAGATCACCTCCCTCACCCTGGGGGAGGGCAGCGTGGCGGTGATGGTGTCCGACGGCGTCACCGCCCAAGGGGACGAGTGGCTGCAAAATCTGCTGGCGGGCTGGGACGGCGGCCCGGCACATCGGCTGACGGCCCGGATTTTGGCAGAGGCGGACCGCCACGGCGGCCGGGATGACGACTGCGCCGTGCTGGTGGTGGAGCGGAAAAAATCCGGCGCGGGCCGTGTGCGGCGGGTATAATTTCCCATGGCGGAGGGCATACTGTCCATAGCATCTTCCGCCTCCGGGCGGCACAAGGAGGCGGGCTGATGGTAAAAGGTACTTCCCACCGGGTCATCGTGGTGCAGAGCCCCGACCCGCAGGTCTTTGAGCAGGCCATCTTCATCCTCCACGGCGACGGCGGCGGCGTCACCAGCCGCCAGGCGGTGGAGCAGGCGGAGCGCATCGCCCGCAGCTATGCCCGCAGCCACCAGCTCCACCGGCCCCGACGGCGGCTGCCGGGGGCGGTGTGGGCCCTGGCGGGGGCGGCGATGTGCGGCGCGGTGTGGCTGTTGCTCACGTTGCTGTAACCGTTTTCATAGTGCCATACGATTCTCTTCTCCCTCATTTGGGGCAGACGGCTTGCCGTCTGTCCTTCTTTTTTGCCCTCGCGCCCCTCCGCTTTTTTGCCCCTTGAAGCCATTGCCCCGGCTTCCTTTTTCTGCTATAATTAAAAATTGGAATTTTACGAAAGGGGGCGCGGCTGGTGAAAATCGGCAACGTAGAGGTGGCCTCCCGGCTGGCGCTGGCCCCCATGGCGGGCGTCACCGACCTGGCCTTCCGCCGCCTGTGCCGGGAGATGGGCGCGGGGTACTCCTGCACGGAGCTGGTCAGCGCCAAGGCCCTGTGCTATCAGGATAAAAAGAGCCGGACACTGCTGAAAATGGCGCCCAACGAGCATCCCGCCGCGGCCCAGATTTTCGGCAGCGATATTACCTGCATGGCGGAGGCGGCCCAGATCGCCGCGGAGGTCAGCGGGGCGGAGATCATCGACATCAACATGGGTTGCCCGGTGGGCAAGGTGGTGGCCAACGGCGACGGCTCGGCGCTGATGAAGGACCCGGAGAAGGCGGCCCGCATCGCCGAGGCGGTGGTGAAGGCCTCCCCCGTGCCGGTGACGGTGAAGATGCGCCGGGGCTGGGACAAGGGCAGCATCAACGCCGTGCCCCTGGCGAGAATGCTGGAGCAGGCGGGGGTGGCCGCCCTGTGCATCCACGGCCGGACCCGGGCACAGATGTACGCCGGACAGGCGGACTGGACCACCATCCGGGAGGTGAAGGAGGCGGTGTCCATCCCGGTGATGGCCAACGGCGACGTGTTCACCGCCCAGGATGCGGTGCGGATTCTCCAATTCACCGGGGCGGACATGGCGGTGATCGGCCGGGGTGCCTTCGGCAACCCCTGGATTTTCACCCAGGCGGAGGCGGCGCTGAACGGCGAGGACATCCCGCCCCTGCCGCCTCTGGCGGAGCGCATTGACACCGCCATGCGGCAGATGGCCTGGGCGGTGGAGGACAAGGGCGAGCATATCGCCATGCTGGAGGCCCGGAAGCAGTTTTGCTGGTATCTCAAGGGCGTGAGCCACGCCAATTACTATAAGGAACACATTGTGCAGGTGGAGCGCTGGGCGCAGTTGCAGGAGATTGCCCGGGGCATCCAGAGGGATTTACAATGAATTACGACGAGAAAACCGCCCTGCATAGGGCCCAAAAGGGGGACCAGGCGGCCTTCGGATGGCTGGTGGAAGCATACCAGGGGCCGGTGTACCGGCTGGCATTGCGGATGGGCCTGCGCCCGGAGGATGCGGAGGAGGCGGCCCAGAACGCCTTCCTCGCCGCCTGGCGGGGGCTGCCCTCCTTCCGGGGGGAGGCCAAGTTTTCCACCTGGCTGTACCGCCTTGCCAGCAATGCCGCCGTGGACATCCTGCGGCGGGAGAAAAAGTATGAAAATCAATCGGATATCGAGGATTTGCAGCGGCCCGACGCCGCCCCCTCGCCCCAGGAGCAGGTGGAGCGGCAGGACACCCAACAGGCGGTGCGGAAGGCCATGGCATCGCTGCCCGCCGAGTTCCGCCAGGTACTGGTGCTGCGGTATCTCCAGGAGATGAGCTACCAGGAGATCGCCCAGGCGCTGGCCCTGCCGGAGGGCACGGTGAAATCCCGCATCAACCGGGCCAAAGGGCAATTAAAAGCGCTGTTGGCGGAAAGCGGGAACCTTTTCGGCCCCGCCGCCGTCCAAGAAACAGGAAAGGAGGAGCGGTTATGAAGGATTTTGACAAGTTTGACGAAATGCTGCGCGATGCCCTTGTCTCCGACGAGACGCCCTCCTCCGACTTTGCCCGGCGGGTGATGGCCCAGGTGGCGGCCACGCCCCAGGCCCGGCCTACGAGGCGGCCCCTCCCCTATCTGAAGGTGGCGGTGGCTGTGGCGGCCTGCCTGGTGCTGGTCTACGTGGGCACCCTCCCCCTGCGGATGCGCGCGGGCAGCGCCGCGCCCAAAAATGCGGCCTATTCTACCGTTACCAGCGACAGCGCCGCCCCGGAAGCGGCCCCCGAGGCGGGGGAAATGCCGGACGAGACGGCGGGCGGCACAGCAGAGGGCTATGGAATTGCCACCGACAACAGCCTGGAGGCCAGCCTCCGGCAGGAATCCGACACCAACGACGCCCTGGTCTCCGCCAGCCAGAAGGCGGCGGCCATCGGCTACCGCCTGGAGGTCTCGACCCGGGAGGACGGCGTGACGGTGTGCCGCCTCACCACCCCTGCCGGGTGCGCGGCGGCGGAGCTGTGGCTGGCGGAGCAGGGCTTTGCCGACGACGGTGGCTACGTGCTCCACGCGGTGGATGTGGCGGCCATGAACGAGGCGCTGCCGGGCCTCTCTCTCCCAGAGGGAGACTGCGTGCTGATTTTGGCGCCGGAGGCATAAAAAACGTGAAAATTTCCCCGGATTTGCGGCGGTTTTTTGCAAAAAGCCGTTGACAATCCGGGGAATTCTGTTAAAATAATAAGGCTCGCGTGCTGCGGGCAAAATCCTTGCTCCCGCCAAAGAGCGGGGGCCATTAGACCAGAAGGAGGTGCAAAAGTATGGCTAAGATTTCCGCCAACTATGAGGTCGTGTACATCATCGACCCTGCACAGGGTGAGGAGGCTATTGCCGCTACCGTGGCTAAGTTCCAGGCCCTGGCTGAGCAGAATGGTTCCAACGTTGTGGTGGACGAGTGGGGCAAGCGTCGTCTTGCGTACGCCATCGACTACAAGACCGAGGGCTACTACGTGCTGATGAGCTTCACCAGCGCTCCCGAGTTCCCCAAGGAGCTGGATCGTATCCTGGGCATTACCGAGGGTATTATGCGTTCCATGATCGTCTGCAAGGGCGAGTAAGGGAGGCACAATATGCTGAATAAGGTGATCATCATGGGCCGTCTGGCCCGCGATCCCGAGCTGCGCAGAACCCAGAGCGGCGTGTCCGTCACGTCCTTCCGTATCGCCTGTGACCGGGACTTTAAGTCCCAGAGCGGAGAGAAGGAGACCGACTGGATCGACGTTGTGGCCTGGCGCAACACCGCGGAGTTCGTCAGCAAGTACTTCACCAAGGGCCGCATGGCCATTGTGGAAGGCCGGCTGCAGACTCGTGACTGGACCGACAAGGACGGAAACAAGCGTACTGCTGTGGAAGTCGTTGCCGACAACGTCTATTTCGGCGACAGCAAGCGCGACGGCCAGGGCGGCGGCTATGACGCCCCCAGCTACGCGGCCCCCGCGTCCGGCGGCTATGCCCCCGCTGCGGGCGGCAACCAGTTTGCCGAGATCGACGAAGAGGACGGCGACCTGCCGTTCTGAGGCGAATGCCTGACATTTTATAAAGGAGGATACTTCCATGGCTATGGAACGCGAAAACAAGGCGCCCCGCGGTATCAGCCGCAAGCGCAAGAAGGTTTGCCAGTTCTGCGTGGATAAGTGCGAGTATATCGACTATAAGGATGCTGCCAAGCTGCGTCGCTTCATCAGCGAGCGCTCCAAGATCCTGCCCCGCCGTACCACCGGTACCTGCGCGATGCATCAGCGTCAGCTGACGGAGGCCATCAAGCGCGCCCGTCAGATCGCCCTGCTGCCCTTCGTGACCGAGTAAGAGCAGTTCTGCACAACAAAAACCGCCGCTAATAAGCGGCGGTTTTTTTATTCCTTTATTGCAGGGCGGGCACGTCGTCCTCGGCGCCGATCCAGTCGGCCACGTCCACCGTCTGGAACTCGGTGGCGGTGCGGCGGATGACCACCTTGGCGATGCCGGCGTTGATGACCTGGCGACGGCACATGGCGCAGGAGGTGGCGTCCCCCAGCAGCGCGCCGGTGCGGGCGTCCTTGCCCACCAAATACAGCGTGGCCCCCACCATGTCCCGGCGGGAGGCGGAGATGATGGCGTTGGCCTCGGCGTGGACGCTGCGGCACAGCTCATACCGCTCGCCCCGGGGCACCTGCATGGCCTCCCGGGTGCAGAAGCCCATGTCCACGCAGTTCTTCCGGCCGCGAGGGGCGCCGTTGTATCCGGTGGAGATGATCTCGTCGTTCTTCACGATGATGGCCCCGTAGACCCGGCGCAGGCAGGTGGCCCGTTCCAGCACCGTCTGGGCGATGTCCAGATAGTAATTTTCCTTGCTGATGCGATCCATGGGCGGCTCTCCTTT
>CAMKGX010000053.1 GCA_946412355.1 uncultured Clostridia bacterium | reverse complement strand
GCAGATTTCGCGCCCGCAGGCGCGAACCCATGAAATCCGAAAAAACTGACGACATATACCCCAAGGGCACTGGCTCCACCAACCGCTCATTCTTCGCGGGGTGTCGCTGGCGCGCGTCAGTTTTTTCACTTCTCAGGCTACGAAGTGTGCGAATAGTGCGCCGGAGGCGTACTATTCGTGCGCGCAGTAGACTGCAATCCTATTGTCAAAAAACGGCATAGCCGTTTTTTGACAGGCTCAGTAAGACCGGGACGGTGTACACCGTCCCGGTCTTACTGTCTATGTATCAATTATAATGAGGGGCCTTTTTTGCCGTCAGGCACGGATCAGTCCACGTTCTTCTTGGTCTGGTGGGTGGAGATGAACTGCTGGATGTCCTTACGCATGGCGGGGTCGATGGGGTAATCCTTGATGATCATGATGCCCACGAAGGCCAGAATGGCGGGCACCAGGCCGATGATGACCACCATCCAGGTCAGCATGGTGGGCATCTTGGCGATGTCGCCCACATAGTTGCCGGTGACGGAGTCCACCTGGTAGCCGATGGCAATCAGCACGGCGCCCACAATGGCGGTGGACACGGCGTTCTGGGCCTTCTCCAGGAACTTCTCCAGCACGCCGGTGAGGGCGGAGCGGTCCTTGCCGGTCTTGTAGATGGTGTAGTCCATGATCTCCATGCTCAGGTTGGAGCCGGGGACGAAGTCGATGCCGACGAAGAAGGCCATCAGGAACATGGGGATGAAGAAGAACACGGGGGCTGGTGCGCAGCAGGCCCAGGATTTGCAGAATGAACATCAGCAGGCCGGAAGCGCCCTGCATGGCCAGGTCGAAGATGTGCATCTTCAGGAAGTCGCCCTTAAACGCCTTCAGCAGCGGGTTGGCAAACACGGTGCCCAGCAGCAGGGGGAAGAGCATCATCAGCGACACCACCATGGACAGGGAGCCGAAATACTCCATGTTCACCTCGCCGGTGGTCAGGTCGGCGCAGTAGCCGTATTTCACGTAGTACACGGGGGCGGCGAAGAGGAACGTCCAGATAAAGCCGGTGGCGATGCACTTGAAGAAGTTGAGCATCATGGGCTTGTTGGTGCGCATCAGCGCGAAGAAGTCGGAGAACTTCACCTTGTCGTCGGGATCCTGCTCCACCACGTGCTTCTCCTTGACCATGAACCAGCCCACCACGGAGATGATGCTGGATACCACCATGGCCACCATGGCCAGAATCATATAGGCGGTCTTGTAGCTGCCGGTGGCGGCCTGGATGGTGACGGCGATGGCGGCCATGGCAGAGCCCATCATGCCGATAACCATGACCCACACGCGGGGCCCGATCAGCAGCTTGGAGCGCTCGCCGGGGTCGTTGGTCATGGTGCGGAACAGCAGGTTCTGGTTGTAGAACGAGGCGCCGATATCATAGACCAGATAGAAGAAGATGACCCACACCGTCACCACGGCGGCGGAGCCGGTGATGCCGTTGGGCATCAGATAGAGGAAGAAGACGCCGATGGCGGTCATGATGATGGAGATCATGAAGAAGGGCTTATACTTGCCGTGCCTGCCGATCTTGCCCCGGTCCATGATGAAGCCCTGAATGGGGTCGTCCACGGCGTCGATGATGCGGGCGGCCAGCAGCAGCACGGTGGCCAGCGTGGCACCCAGCTTGCCGAGACCGGCGTAGTCGGTCATGAAGGTCATGAACATGGTGGACATGAAGATGGCGGCAAAGCCGTTGTTGGTGGACAATGCAGTGACGCCGAAAATTTCTTTGAAGCCTACGGCTTCGGGGCCCTTGACTTTAGGTGTTTTCGCCATGAGTAGCTGCTTCCTTTCTCTTTCTCGTTTTCACAGGGCGGCAGGCACGCCCCGCCGTCTATCACCGATTATAGGAAAGGCAGCAGAGCGAAATATATCAAGTATGTATGAATCTTATCAGCGATGTATGATAATGGTGCGGCATTTCATCGCCTCCCCATTCCCCCCGGAGGGGAGGCGCGGCCCCACAGGGCGGATGACGGTTTACTTTTTCCCGGGGAATATGGTATGATATATACAGATTATAAAGAAAGAGGGCGGGGAGCATGTCCACTGGCGGCGATGCGATTTCTCAGGCGTGGCGCAGCGATATACGGTTTTTACAGCTGGTGGGGGAGCTGTCGGGCCTGGCGGTGGCCCTGTGGCGCACCGGACGGAGTGACGACGCTGTGCACTGGAGCAGCGCGCCGAACCACCCCTGCCTCTGCCATGAGGGGCTGCGCCAGGCATTGGAGGATTACAGCCGCAGCGGGCGGCCCAGCCTGTTCTTTGAGGACGACCGGGTGATTTATGCCGCCGTCCCCGTGGGGCCTTTTACCGTGGCCCTGGGGCCCGCCGCCGTGCTCACCGCCTCGGAGGAGACCATGCGGGAGTACGCCGAAGGCCACGGCATGGACGGCGCCGTGCCCATTCCCCGGTGCGACCTGGGCACCATGGAGCGGTACATGGAGCTGACCTATCTCCATTTCACCGGCTCGTCCCTGTCCCGGGAGGACATCTCCGTCACCTCCCGCATTGTGGAGACGTGGCAGCAGGCCGGGGAGCTGGAGGAATACCAGTTGTCCCAGTCGGAGCATGACCGCAGCCATGCCGCCGGGGCCGTCTATGAAAACGCGATGATGAACGCGGTAAAGCAGGGAGACGTGGAGACCATAAAGACGCTGCTCAGCGGCCCCAGTCCGGACTACGCCAAGGTGTCGGACCGGGAGAGCAAGAGCAACGAATACCTGGTGGTGTCCGTCATCACGCTGCTGACCCGGGCCGCCATAGCGGGAGGTGCCCCCCTGGAGACGGCCCACGAGCTGGGGGACTTGTACTTGCAGCGCCTCAGCCGGGCGGTGGAGCGCCACGAGCCCTTTCTGGGCCTTACCTACAAGGCCATCATGGAGTTCACCCAGCTGGTGCAGCAGGCCAAGGCGTCCAAAAGCACCCTTTCCTACGTGGACGAGTGCAAGGCCTACATTGAGGAAAATCTCCGCAAGAACTTGCAGGTGGGGGACATCGCCCCCGCCATCGGGTTGAGCCGCACCTACCTCTCCCGGCTGTTCCACCAGTCGGAGGGCGTCACGGTGCAGCAGTATATCCAGCGGGAAAAGTGCCGCCACGCCGCCCGGATGCTGCAATACTCCGACTATACCATCTCCCAGATCGCCCAGTATTTCGGCTTCTCTTCCCAGAGCTATTTCGGCGCCTGCTTCCAGACCTGGTACGACATGACCCCCAACGCCTACCGTAAGGCCAACCGCTGATGTGTACACATCGTTGATAGAATTGGCACACCATTTATAGATTCACCGCGACTCCTCTGTTACAATGGGTCATCATACCGGAAAATCCGGCGTGCTGATTTCATGAAAAACGGAGGAGCTGACGATTATGGCCAACATTTTCGCCCCCACTGATCCCACCGTGACAGAGCGGGAAAAGCGCCACATGGACACCGCGCGCCGCATTGCGGCAGAGGGCATGGTGCTGCTGGAGAACAGCGGCGTGCTGCCCATGGCCGCCGACGGCAGGGCGCTGGCGGTGTTTGGCAGCGGCGTGCGCCACATGGTAAAGGGCGGCACCGGCTCCGGCGACGTCAACTCCCGCACCGTTATCAACGTGGAGCAGGGTCTGGAGGACGCCGGCTTCACCATTGCCACCAAGCCCTGGCTGGATCGCTATGACAGCGCCTGCACCGAAAACGGGGCCCGGTATATGGCCCAATTCAAGGCAGTGCTCCAGGAGCAGGGCTGGGCCGGCGTCAACTTCGCCCTGGAAAACCCCTATCGTGACCCGGACGTGCCGGAGATCACGGCGGAGGACATGGCCTGCACCGACAAAGCCCTGGCCCTGTACGTCATCGCCCGCACCTCCGGCGAGGGGGCCGACCGGAAGCTGACCGGCGGCGACTATTACCTGTCCGACCGGGAAATGGATAATCTCCGCACGCTGACGGCCTACTACGACCACACCGTGGTCATTCTCAACGTGGGCGGCGTCATTGACACCGCCTTCCTCCGGCAGCAGAAGGGCATCGACGCCATCCTGCTTATGAGCCAGCCCGGCTGCGCCGCCGGCTACGCCCTGGCGGACGTGCTCACCGGCAAGGTGAACCCCTCCGGCCGCCTTACCGCCACCTGGGCGGAGCGCTACGAGGACTACCCCTTTGCCGCCGATTTCAGCCATTTGAGCGGCAATCTGGATGACTCCTATTACCGGGAGGGCATCTATGTGGGCTACCGCTGGTTTGACAGCTTCGGCATCCGCCCCGCCTATCCCTTCGGCTTCGGCCGCTCCTATACCGACTTTGCCCTGGACGTGATGCAGACCCGCATCAGCGGCCAGTCCATCCGCGTCACCGTGGCGGTGGGCAACACCGGCGGCCGTCCCGGACGGGAGACGGTGCAGGTCTATGTGTCCCAGCCCCAGGGACGGCTGGACAAACCCTGCCAGGTGCTGGCGGGCTTCGCCAAAACCGGCCTCTTGCAGCCGGGGCAGCAGGAGACGGTGGAGGTGACGTTTGCCATTCCCTCCCTGGCCTCCTATGATGAGGCCCGGGCCGCCTACGTGCTGGAGCAGGGCGTCTATTTCGTCCGGGTGGGCACCCATTCCCGCAGCACCCGCATTGCCGCCGCCCTGGAGCTGAACGAGGAGGTCGTCACCTGGCAGCTCCGCAACAAGGCGGTGTGCGACTGCGCCATGGACGTGGCCCGCGCCGACCCTGCCAGGTTCTATACCTATCCCGCCGAGGCCGCCGAGAAAATCGCCGCCCCCCGGCTGAAGATCATCCCCGCCACCATCTCCACCCACACGGCGGAATACGGCGCTGAAGCTCCCCTGTTGCACACGGAGAAAACGGACACCATCACCCTGGCGGATGTGGCCGCCGGCCGTGCCACGCTGGAGGAGCTGACGGCACAGCTCACCGTGGCGGAGATGGCGGAGCTGACGGTGGGCACCGAGCGGGGCGGACTGGGCAGCGTGTCCACCGTGGGCGCGGCGTCCCGTTCCGTACCCGGCGCGGCGGGGGACACCAGCACGGTGCTCTCCGAGAGCCGGGGCATCACCAACCTGGTGCTGGCCGACGGCCCTGCGGGGCTGCGGCTTTCCAAGGTGTTCGTGTCCGACGGGCAGGGCAACGTCATCCCCGGCCTGGGGGAGTCCTCCTTCGGCAATCTATTTGAACTGATGGGCATTCCCGCGGCCCAGCGGCCGGAGAACGCCGTGGATCACTATCAATACTGCACCGCCATCCCCATCGCCACCATGCTGGCCCAGACCTGGGACATGGCCGCCATTGCATCCGCCGGCGACCTGGTGGGCGCGGAGATGGAGGCGCTGGGGGTGGACATCTGGCTGGCCCCCGGCATGAACATCCACCGCAATCCCCTCTGCGGGCGGAACTTTGAGTACTACTCCGAGGACCCACTGCTCACCGGTCTCTGCGCCGCCGCCGACACCCGGGGCGTGCAGCGCCACCGGGGCCGGGGCACCGCCATCAAGCACTTCGCCTGTAATAACCAGGAGGACAACCGCACCCACAACAACGCCCACTGCACCGAGCGGGCCCTGCGGGAGATCTACCTCAAGGGCTTTGAAATCGCCGTGAAAACGGCCCAGCCCCTGACGCTGATGACCTCCTATAACCTGGTCAACGGCGTCCACGCCGCCAACCACCGGGAGCTGCTTACCGACATTCTCCGCTGCGAGTGGGGCTTTACGGGCCTGGTCATGACCGACTGGGGCACCACCGACCCCGGCCAGGGGCAGTGCAAATACGGCTGCTCCGACGCGGCGCTGTGCATCCGTGCGGGCAACGATTTGACCATGCCAGGCGCCCAGGCCGATGTGGAGCGGATCGCCGCCGCCGTGGGCCATGAATTGACGCTGGCGGAGCTGCAGGCCTGCGCCCTGCGGGTGCTGACGCTGGCGCTGCTGCGCTATAACGCGGAAAAGTGATGATTATTTCATATAATAAAGATAATTGGGAGGAATCCAGCCATGCAAATGAACGACTATGAGCGTGAACACAGCCAATTCGTCCGCCGCCACGGCGCCGAGTGCACCGTGCTGCTGAAAACCGACGGCGCTTTCCCGCTGGAAGAGCCCGGCAAAATCGCCCTCTACGGCAGCGGCGCCCGCCGCACCCTCAAGGGCGGCACCGGCTCCGGCGAGGTGAACTCCCGCTATTTCGTCACCGCCGAGGAGGGGCTGGCCGCCGCCGGCTTCACCGTCACCACCAAGGCGTGGATGGACGGCTACGACAAGGCCAAGGCCGAGGCCAAGGTGGCTTTTATGAAGGCTATGAAGCAGGAGGCCAGGGAGCGGCGGCAGAACGTGATGATCATCTCCATGGGACGCACCCCCGACGAGCCCACCTATGACCTGCCCCTCGACGGGGAGGGGGAGGCCGCCGTCTACGTCCTCTCCCGGGTATCCGGCGAGGGGGCCGACCGCAGCCCCGTCGGCGGCGATATTCTGCTGTCCGACACGGAGATCCGGGACATTCTGGCCTGCCATCGGAAGTACAGCCGCTTTATGCTGGTACTGAACGTGGGCGGCGTGGTGGACCTGTCCCCGGTGGCGGAGGTGGGGAACATCCTGGTGCTGTCCCAGCTGGGCACCGAGACGGGCCATATTCTGGCGGACATTCTGCTGGGCAAGCAGAATCCCTCCGGCAAGCTGACCACCACCTGGACCGCCTGGGGCGACTATCCTGCCATGGGCGAGTTTGGCGAGAAGAACGACACCCGCTATCGTGAGGGCATCTATGTGGGCTACCGCTACTTTGACTCCGTGGGCAAAACGCCTCTGTATCCCTTCGGCTTCGGCCTTTCCTACACCACCTTCGCCCTGTCCCAGGCCAAGGCGACCTTGGAGGGCGAGACGGTGAAAACCTCCGTCACCGTGTGCAACACCGGCCGATTCCCCGGCCGCCAGGTGGCCCAGACTTACGTTTCCATTCCGGCGGGCAAGCTGGATGAGCCCTACCAGGTGCTGGCGGCCTTCGCCAAGACGAAGGAGCTGGCCCCCGGCGAGAGCGAGACGGTGGAGATGGCCTTCTCCCTGCGGGACATTGCCCCCTACGATGAGGCGTCTGCCGCCTACATTTTGGAGAGCGGCGACTACCTGCTGCGCCTGGGCGATTCCAGCCGGGATACCACGGTGTGCGCCGCCGTCCGCATCCCGGAGACCATTACGGTGCTGCAATGCAAAAACGTGCTGGACAAGCCGGATTTCACCGACTGGCAGGCCCCTGCCTCTGCTCACACCCTGCCCGAAAACGTGCCTGTGCTGCCGCTGGCGGCGGGCGCCATTGCAACGCGCACCGTGGCCGACGCCCCCGACCCGGCCATCGACCCCCGTGTGGCAGCCCTGTCCCGGGAGCAGCTCATTAAAATGAACCTGGGGGCCTACGACCCCAAGGGGGGCGTGGCCAGCATGATCGGCAACGCCGGCTTCACCGTGGCCGGCGCCGCGGGCCAGAGCTGCATGACCGTCCCCGGCTTCCCCTCCCTGGTGATGGCGGACGGCCCTGCCGGGCTGCGGCTGTCCCGGCGGTATGCCCTGGACAAGGAGGGCAAGATCCACGCCCTGGAGTCCAGCATCCCCGCCTCCCTCACCGACTTTATGCCCAAGGTGTTCCTGTGGGCCATGAAGCTGATGGCCTACCGGCCCAAGAAGACGGACAAGCTCGGCGAACAGTTTGCCACCGCCATCCCCATCGGCACCGCCGTGGCCCAGAGCTTCGACCCCGCCCTGGCGGAGGGCCTGGGCGACATCGTGGGCCGGGAGATGGAGCGCTTCGGCGTCCACCTGTGGCTGGCTCCGGCGCTGAATATCCACCGCTCCATCCGCTGCGGGCGGAACTTTGAGTATTTCAGTGAGGACCCCCTGGTCTCCGGTGTGTTTGCCGGGGCCATCACAAGGGGCGTCCAGCGCCATCCCCACGCCGGCACCACCATCAAGCACTACGCCTTTAACAACCAGGAGCGCAACCGCACCCAGAACAACTCCCAGGTCAGCGAGCGCGCCGCCCGGGAAATCTATCTCAAGGGCTTCGGCATCGCCGTCAGGATGGCCCAGCCCAAGGCGGTGATGACCTCCTATAATCTGGTCAACGGCCGCCATACCAACGCCCGCCGTGACCTTATCGGCGACGTGCTGCGCAGCGAGTTCGGCTATGAGGGCATCGTCATGACCGACTGGATCACCGTGGGCTACGAGAACGAGAAGGATTGTCTCTATCCCAACTCCAACGCCGCCCAGGTGTGCATGGCGGGGGGCGACCTGTTCATGCCCGGCGCCCAGCATGATTACGACCGCATCAAGGCCGGGTTGGAGGATGGCACTGTCACCGAGCAGCAGCTCCGCATCAACGCCACCCGCGTTCTCCACATGGCGGAGAAGCTGTGCTGAAAGGGAAGGAGCCACATGAAGCAGGTTTATAATCCCTATCTCCCGTTGTGGGAGTACGTGCCCGACGGCGAGCCCCACGTGTTCGGCGACAGGGTGTATCTCTACGGCAGCCACGACGCCTTTGGCGGCAGGAAGTTCTGCGTCAACGACTATGTGTGCTGGTCGGCCCCGGTAACGGATTTGACGGCCTGGCGCTATGAGGGCGTCATCTACCGCCGCACCCAGGACCCCCGCATGGCCAACGGCAAGCATGAGCTGTGGGCGCCGGACGTGGTGCAGGGTAAGGACGGACGGTACTATCTCTACTACTGCCCGGACGATACCATCCGCTCCATCGGCGTGGCGGTGTGCGACACCCCGGCGGGACAGTATGCGTTTTACGGCCTGGTAAAGGATGAAAAGGGCGGCATTCTGGGCGAGCGCCCCGGCGACACCATCGCCTTTGACCCCGGCGTGTTTATGGATGACGACGGGGAGATCTACCTCTACTCCGGCAATGGCCCCCGTACCAAAAAGGAAATCGGCAGGGAGCCCAAGGCCTCGGTGGTGATGACGCTCCATGACGATATGGTGACGCTGAAAACGGAGCCCAAGCCCCTGCTGCCCACGCTGGGCCAGGGGGAGGGCACCGGCTTTGAGGGCCATGAGTTCTTTGAGGCCAGCTCCATCCGCAAAATCGGAGGGCGGTACTATCTCATTTACTCCTCCTTCACCAACCATGAGCTGTGCTACGCCGTCAGCGACCGACCCGACGGCGGCTTCCGCTACGGCGGCGTGGTGGTGTCCAACTGCGATCTGTTCCCCGGCAGGGAGGGCAAGCCCCTGGCCTGCTACGGCAACAACCACGGCGGGCTGGAGTGCATCAACGGGCAATATTATATCTTTTACCACCGGGAGACCAACCGCTCCATCTGCTGCCGGCAGGGCTGCGCCGAGCGGGTCACCATTCTCCCCGACGGCACCATCCCCCAGGTGGCCATGACCTCCTGCGGCTTAAACGGCGGCCCCCTGCCCGGCAAGGGCACCTATTCCGCCGCCATTGCCTGCCACCTGTACGGCAAGGTGACGCCCACCTACTCCCACCCTATGGCCATGATGGGCCGCCACCCCTACATCACTCAGGACGGCCCCGACTACGACCCGGACCGGGGCGGGGAGCCGCCCCGCGCCTACATCGCCAACGGCAAGGACGGTATGGTGGCGGGCTTCAAGTACTTCCACATGACCGGCGCAGCCACCATCACCGTCCGCACCCGGGGCACGGCCCGGGGCACCCTCTTCGTCCGCACCGCCCCGGACGGCGCCCCCATCGCCCAGCTCGCCGTACAGCCCAGCCGGGACTGGACGGCCGCCACCGCCGCCCTTACCCCCACCGGCGGCGACCAGGCCCTCTACCTCTGCTACCAGGGCCGGGGCAGACTGGACTTACTGGACTTCACTCTGGATTGAAAAAACCGGGGAGAAATCGCTCCGCAGAACGATTTCTCCCCGGTATCCCTTATGATTTGGCGGGCGTTACGCCGCCTCGGCGGCAATCTGGTTTGTCCAGCTGCGGCACAGCAGCAGAGCGATACAGGTGGAGATCACGGTGGTGACGGCATTGGTGAACACGATGCCGTTCAGGCCCAGGAAGTGCTTCATCACCAGCAGCACCGGCAGGAACACCAGCCCCTTCTGCATCAGCGACGTCAGCGTGGCGTAGCTCACCTTGCCGGTGGCCTGGAGGTAGGTGGTGCACATCTGGTACACCCCCTCGATGGGCACCGCCACCAGCGTGCCCAGCATCATGGCCTTGCCCAGGGCGATGATCTCGGCGTCACTGCTGAAGGCCGCCACAAACTGCTGCCGCAGCAGGAAGAAGGCCGCCGACATGGCAAGCGCCACCCCCACGCTGACGGCCCCCACCCCCAGGGTGATTTTCTTCAGCCGGGGCAGATCCCGGCAGCCGTACACGTAGGAGATGGCGGGCTGCACGCCCATGCACAGGCCCATCACCACCATGGGGATCAGCATGGCGCTCTTGCCCGCCACGCTGCGGGCCGCCACCGCCACGTTGCCGTAGCCCACCGTCAGCCGGTTGGACACGGCGGAGGAGAAGCTCATCAGCAGCGTGCTGGCCGCCATGGGCAGCCCCAGCCCCAGCACCCGCAGGGACACGTCCCCCCGCAGCGTAAAGTCCCGGATGGACAGGGAATAGCTGCTCTTTTTCCCGGCGGTGAGCAGCAGAAGGGTGAGGCTCACCGCGTTGCCGATGACCGTGGCCAGGGCCGCGCCCCGGCAGCCCCACCGCAGCAGGGCGATGAACACCGGGTCCAGCACCACGTTCAGCAGCGTACCGGTCATGGAGGCCACCATGGCGGTCTTCACGTCGCCGTCAGAGCGCACCGTGTTGCCCAGGGCCCCGCCGGTGATCATAATGGGCGCGCCGATGGCCAGAATCTGCAAATACTCCGCCGTATACCCGGCGGTGTCACCGTCGGTGCCCAGCAGGCCCAGCAGCGGCCCCATCCCCAGCAGCACGCCGCCGCCCAGGAGGACGCCCAGGCCCAGAGAGGCGTACAGGGCAAAGGCGCTGAATTGCCGCATCCTATCCTCCCGGCCCTCGCCCAGGGCGATGGAGCAGGCGGTGCAGCTGCCAAAGCCGATAAGGGTGTTGAAGGCGGAGATGGTGGTGAACACCGGCCCCGCCAGGGAGATGGCAGCCAGCTGGTTGCGGTCGCCGAACCGGCCGATGAAGAACACGTCCGCCAGGTTATACAGCACCGTCACCATCATCACCAGGATCACCGGCAGACTCATTTTCAGCAGCAGCTGGCCTACGCTGCCCTCCCGCATCAGTTTTTCATTCTGCATTGCGCCACTTCCTTTTTATTAACGGGACACTTGTTTTCTTAATGCGAATATAGTATACTGCCAGCGGAGAGAAAACACAACCGATAATATTCAGATAACTGTCTGGATAATGCGAGGTGAAAGCCTTTGAATACCAAGAATAACCGTCTCAACCGGGAGACGGATGAAAAGATCATCCACGCCGTCTACGCCATGATGACCGAGGAGCACCGCCCCATCGGCAAGATCACCATCCGGGAGATCTGTGAGCGCTCCGGCGTGCACCGCTCTACCTTTTACGCCCACTATCGGGACGTGTACGACCTGGTGGAGAGCGTGGAAAAGAATATGTCCCGGCAGCTGACGGAGGCGTTTTTCCGCAAGCTGGATGAAAAAGCCTCCGCCCGGGAGTGCTTCACGGAGGTGTTCGCCTTTATCCGTGACCACCGGACGTTTTACACCTACTATCTCTCCGAGGCCAAGAGCGCCGGCGTGCTGGCCCTAACCTGGGAGACGGTGCGGGACCGGGCCGCTGCCGCCCAGTCCGACCCCCGCTTTTTCGGCGCCTTTTCGCCGGAGGAGATGGCCTATCACGGCTATTTTTTTCTCTCCGGCATGACGGCCATGGTGCGGCTGTGGCTGCTGGGGGGCTGTAAGGAGCCGCCGGAGATGCTGTATGACATCATCTGCCGCCAGGGCGACGTCCAAAAGATGATGATTGAGTGGTGAGTCCCTTATACGATAAACCACCGCCCGGAGAATGCCTCCGGGCGGTGCACCTGTCAAAAAACGGCTCCGCCGTTTTTTGACAATGGGATTGCAGTCTACTACGCGCACGAATAGTGCGCCTTTGGCGCACTATTCGCACACTTCGTAGCCTGAGAAGTGAAAAAACTGACGTTCACGCCGTCAGTTTTTTCGGATTTCATGGGTTCGCGCCTGCGGGCGCGAAATCTGCGATGCTTTTTTGACAATCTGCACCACCGTCCGGAGAATGGCTCCGGGCGGTGGTCGTATGTGGGGCGGGGGAGGGGTTACGCCTGACGGCCCATCTCACGGGCCTTTTCCAGGGCGGGGTGGTTTTTATATTCACCGGCAGCGCCTACGCCGCCCATGAACACGGTGCCCGCCACGCGGGCCTTGGCGAAGCAATCCACCCAGCCGCCCACGCCGTTTTCCGCCCGGTTGGGCACATAGTCGTCGTCCTCGGCGGCGGAGGTCATCACGTACACCTCCCGGAAGGCGTAATCGGAGGGGTACAGCGGGTTCAGCCGGTCCAGCAGCGTCTTGAGCTGGCCGGACATCTCGTAGTAGTAAATGGGCGTGGCGAACACCATCACGTCGGCGTGGAGGGCCTGCTCCCGGATGGCGTCGGCGTCGTCGTGGATGATGCAGCGCTGGGTTTTCTGGCAGGCCAGGCAGCCCCGGCAGAAGGCCACCTGCTTGTCCCGCAGCGTCACGAACTCCACATCATGCCCCGCCTCCCGGGCCCCCTCGGCAAAGGCCAGGGCCAGGGCCTCGGAGTTGCTGTCCTTCCGGGGACTGCTGGAAATGATCAGAATTTTTTTCATAGTCATGGCTCCTGTCTGTTGTTGGATGCTGTCATTATACCGAAAAAGCTGTCGATACGCAAACTTTTTCTATCACCATGCCTTGCCCTGCAAAAAAAGCGCGGCCCCGGAGAGGGAGCCGCGCTTTTGCTGTGCGGTTTTATGCTTCGGTAAACAGCGGCGTGGAGTAATACCTGTCGCCGCTGTCGGGCAGCAGGGCCACAATGACCTTGCCCGCGTTCTCCGGCCGCTTGGCCAGGGAGAGGGCGGCGTGGAGGGCCGCGCCGGAGGAGATGCCCACGGAGATGCCCTCCGTCCGGGCCAGCAGTTTGGCGGTGGCGAAGGCGTCGCCGTTGGCCACGGGGAACACCTCATCGTACACCCCGGTGTCCAGCACTTCCGGCACGAAGCCTGCGCCGATGCCCTGAATCTTGTGGGGACCGCTTCTGCCCTGGCTCAGCACGGGGGAGTCCTCCGGCTCCACCGCCACCACCTGCACCTGGGGCTTTTGCTCTTTAAGGTAGCCGCCGGTGCCGGTGACGGTGCCGCCGGTGCCCACGCCGGCCACGAAGATATCCACGGCGCCGTCGGTGTCCCGCCAGATCTCCGGGCCGGTGGTGGCGCGGTGGATGGCGGGGTTGGCCGGGTTCACGAACTGGCCGGGGATGAAGCTGCCGGGGATCTGGGCGGCCAGCTCCTCCGCCTTGGCGATGGCGCCCTTCATGCCCTTGGCCCCCTCGGTGAGCACCAGCTCGGCGCCATAGGCCTTGAGAATGTTGCGTCGCTCCACGCTCATGGTTTCCGGCATGGTGAGGATGATACGGTAGCCCTTGGCGGCGGCAATGGCCGCCAGGCCGATGCCGGTATTGCCGCTGGTGGGCTCGATGATGACGGAGCCCTCCTTCAGCAGCCCACGGGCCTCCGCGTCCTCAATCATGGCCTTGGCAATGCGGTCCTTCACGCTGCCGGCGGGGTTGAAATACTCCAGCTTCACCAGCACCTTGGCCGCCAGGCCCAGGGCTTTTTCGATATTCGTTACCTCCACCAGGGGCGTGTTGCCGATGAGTCCCAGGGTACCTTGATAGATATTTGCCATAGTGTCACACCGTTCCTTTCTCAGTTTCCCCGTCGTCAATGGGGTTTCCTGTCCGTCTTTGATAGTCCGCCAGGGCGGATTGGATGGCCTCCTCCGCCAGCACGCTGCAATGCATCTTGTAATCGGGCAATCCGTCCAGGGCCTCGGCCACCGCCTTGTTGGTCAGCTTCTTCACCTGGCTGAGGGGCTGGCCCTTAATCAGCTCCGTGGCCATGGAGCTGGAGGCAATGGCGCTGCCGCAGCCGAAGGTCTCGAACTTTACGTCCTGCACCACGCCGTCCTCGATTTTCAGATACATTTTCATAATGTCGCCGC
>CAMKGX010000052.1 GCA_946412355.1 uncultured Clostridia bacterium | reverse complement strand
CCGGAACGTCTCGCTCATGTCCGCACCCCCTTTTCGTCAACTTGTCGGTTTTTTCGGATTATGCCGGCGGCAGCGATTTCCCCGGTTTCGGGGCGCTGTATAGATCCCCGATGGAGCACTTGTACAGGGCCGCCAGACGCGGGAGCATGGGCGCCCTGGGCGCGGACTCCCCCGTCTCCCATTTCGTGACGGTGGTCCTGTCAATCTGCAGGATGGCCGCCACCTGTGCCTGGGTCAGGTTCACCGCCTGCCGCCGGTAGATCAGGGCCTCTTTCATGTTCTCACCTCCATGGTGTGGAGTATCTCCACCCGGGTCTCCATTATATGTGAAGTTGTGTCACTTGTCAATAGATTTTGTGAAGAATCGTCACATATATAGACCGGTGCATTTTCTTCACATATAATGGTTTTACAGGGGGTGATTCCATGAGATTGAAGGCGTTAAGAACAACCCGGAAGCTGTATCAAAAAGACCTGGCAGAATTTCTCCAGGTGGACCGTACAACCTACGCCAAATATGAAACCGGAGACAGCGAGCCGCCATTGGCCACCCTCATCCGGCTCTCGGAATTTTACGGCGTGACCCTGGACTATCTGGTGGGCCTGGATGATGTGAAATTGTCACCCGACGCCCAGGAATTGATCGAAATTTTTTCTCAGCTCTCCGATGCCGGGCGGCAGATTGTCCTGGGGACGGCTGCCGTCACGCTCCAACAGGAGAGCATGCGAAAAGACGGGTCTACAGCCTCGGAGGCGTGACCTATTTGAGATGATAAAGGAGGTTTCCATCGTGAAAAAGCTGCTTTCTGTCATTTTGGCCATAACCCTGATCCTGTTCGCCGTCCCCGCCTCCGCGCTCACCGTCCGGGAGTTTGTCCAGCTCTATAATGAGGCCGTCGGGGAGGGCTTCCACTTGTACCCGCAGACCGTCTACATGAAGCCGGCTGAGAAAGAATGGTTTCTTGAACCAGACCAGCGCGGCCCGGTGGTGGTGATGTATGAGCAAGTGGACGGGGCGGATCCCCTGGACTACCTGGTGCGCGGCGCCTATATCCGGCACAAGCCCCGTGTTTCCGTCGGCGTGTTCCTGAACAATGTGGCCGCTGCCGCCGCCGCCCTCTGTCCGGAAATCCCGGAGGCGGAGCGCCTGGCCGCCATCATGCGCGCCATGATGAAGGGGGACAACGAGAACGGGTACGGCTATTTTTGGGACCATCCGGTGATAACCCTGTCCGAATCCATGGGCATGATTGTCTATGAGGAAACAACCGAATACCAGACCTTTTTCTTGAAGCCGGAGGGATAACAATGGACAAGCACGCCGCGGGCTATGTCCGCGTTTCCTCGGAGGAACAGGCCGCCCACGGCATCTCCGTGGACGCCCAGCGGGCGATCCTGGAGGGCTGGGCCGCCATGACCCAGGCCGGGCCCCTGGAGATCTACCAGGACCCCGGCTTCAGCGGGAAAAACACCCAGCGCCCCGCCCTGCAGCGCCTCCTGGCCGATGTCCGCGCCGGCGCCGTCTCGGTGGTGGTGGTCTGGAAGCTGGACCGCCTCTCCCGCTCCCTCCGGGACACCCTGGCCATTATCGAAGATGTCCTGCAGCCCCACGGCGTCGCCCTGGTATCCACCACGGAATCCATCGACACGGCCACCCCCGCCGGGCGGATGATGCTGAACATGCTGGCCTCCTTCGCCCAGTTGGAGCGGGAGCAGGATTCCGACCGGGTGCTCATGGCCCACCGCCACCTGGCGGAGGACTGCCGGTATCTCGGCGGCCACGTGCCCCTGGGCTATCGGGTGGACGATTCCCGGCATTACCAGCTGGACCCGGCCACGGCCCCCGTGGTCCGCCGGGCCTTCGAAATGTACCTGAGCCGGGCGGGTTATGCCGCCGTTCTGGACGTGCTCAACGCCCAGGCCCCGGCGTTCTGGCGCCGGCGCTCCCCCTGGAAGAAATCCGATCTTAACTATATGCTCTCCAATGAGTTTTACGCGGGTGTCTACCGGCGGCAGCTGGGGAAGGAATCCGTCCGCGTCCCCGGCGGCGTCCCGGCGATCCTCACCCCGGAGGAATGGACCCGGGTCTGTTCCCTGCGGGCGGAAAACAAAAAGCTCTCCGGTCTCTACCGGGCCCGGACGGTGTATCCCCTGGCCGGCCTGGTGCATTGCGGGGTATGCGGCCGGGTGATGCCCCTCCGCCATGGCGGGAAGGACCGCTCCGGCGCCGTGGAACGCTATTACACGTGCCACGGGCATTGTGTCCCGCCCATCCGCCTGGAGCAGCTGGAGGCCGCCGTCCTGGACGCCCTGGAGGCCCTCAGCGCCCAGGGGGACGCCCTCCGCCGGGCCTGCGCCATTGCCAACGGATTCGCCGAAGGCCGGGACGCGGACCGGGCCGCCGACGCCCCCGCGGTGGAAGACCGCCTGCTCCGCCTCCGCCGGCGCCTGGCCCAGATCGTCGCCTGGATCTCGGACGCCGGATCCGCCGCCCCCCGCTCCCTGGCCGATGAGCTCCGCCGCCTGGAGGCCGAAGAGGCCGCCCTGGCGGAAAAGCTCTCCGCCCTCCGCCGCCCCTCCGGCCGCTATGATCCGGACGCCATGGCCGCCGCCCTCACCGCCTGCCGCGGCATCACAAAAAGCGCCCCGGAGGTCCAGCGTCAGCTGCTCCAGGGCGCTCTCCATGCCGTCGAAGTCCACCCGGACGATGTCCGGCTGGTGATGGCATGTCTTTTGGGTGGTGGAGATGACCCGCCTCCATACATAAGACATTCAACCCCACGAAAAAGGGGCGGCCCATGCCGCCCCGGGACCCGGTCCCCGTTCCAGGTCAGTCGGTGAATTTGGAGGCGATTAGCGCGGAGACGGAGATCCCCGCGGCGGCTGCCGCCTTCCGGATCCGATCCGCCGTAGCCGCGTCCATGGAGACGGAGAGCACCACCCGCTCGTCGCTCTCCGGGGCCGGGCCGAACTCGGTCTCGTAATCGTCGGCGTCCATCTCCCGCTCCGCCCATTCCTGGGCCTGCTCATAGGTCAGGGGGAAGATGCCCTCGCCGCCGGTGCGGGCGTTGCCAACAGGGCGGGCGTACTTGGTCATGGGGCCGCCCTCTCCGGCCAGGAAATACTCCCCGGATCTCTTGCAGTAGAGGGACTCGCAGAAATAGCGGAAGTCCCGCGGGCCGTCCCCGTGCTCACAGGTGGCAACCTTCCGGGCCGTGTCGGTGTCGTAGCGCTTGCCGTTGATGATCTTCTTCATGGTGGTATCCTCCCTTTCTTCCGGGGTATTGGCCCGCCCCGGCGCGGGTTGTGTCGGTGTCAGTTCAGGGCGGCCAGGATGGCGTCCAGGGCTTCCCGGTCAGCCTTGCGGGCGGGCTCCATGTCCCATCCCCGGTCGTAGGAGGCCACCACGGCGCCGGTGGCGGCGCTGGTGATCTCCAGCTTGCTGACCTGGCCCTCGTTGATGCCGTAGACGCTGCCGCCGGTGTAGGCCTTCGCCTGGAACCAGTAGGCCCCGGTCCAGCCGGTGTACCAGGTGCCGCCGCAGGCGGCGAGCTGCTTCTTCGTGATGGTGATCTTCATGGTGGCGTCCTCCCTTTTACTGGTTCCGGGCTTCGTTTTCGGCAATGCGGGCGCGGAGGCGCTGGTTGGTTTCCCATTCCCGGTACAGGCTCCTGGCGATCATGAAATCGGCGGTGTGGCCCATGCCCTTGAACCAGAGAATGATTTTCCCGGCGTCGCGATCTTCATCATTCGCCCAGGCGATCACCTGATCACGCTGGGCGGCCAGCTTCTCCACGTATTCGGCGGCGTCCGCATTCTCGGCGATCTCGGTGTTGTAGGATTCCGCGAACAGCTCCAGCAGGCTGATGGCGTAGGCGATCTGCTTCTCGGTGCCTCTCATTGTTTCGTCCTCCCTTTCGTTCGCCCCTTCTTGGGGCACCTCTAATATATCATATCTTTTATATAAATGCAAGCCGTTTTTGCAATTTATATAAACTTTTTTCTGCGGGCATAAAAAAAGAGGGCCGGTCGGCCCTCGGTCGGTCATCTGTCAGGGCTCATAATCCTCCCCGTCCTTCCAGGGCTGCTCATACCCCATAGCCCGCTTAGAATCCGGGACGCCGTCGGTGGTGGGATCCACGATCACGCCCAGGAGGCCCAGGAGGGTGAGGATGTCCGCGGCGATCTCCAGGACGAAATCCGCCGTGAACGGGGGAATGATGCCCACCGCGTCCAGGATCCGGTAGGCCAGGGACACCACCAGGGAGATGATGCTCCACAGGGTGGCGCGGTTCTGAAATCTCAGCTTCCAGTTAATTTGCATGAATAACCAACCCCTTTAGCTCTTTGATAGAGTCATCCACGGCGTCCAGGCGGCTTTCCACGGCGGTCATCCGGGTGACCAAATCGTTGTGGGCGTCGACCTTGTGCTCCAGCTGCTCCAGGCGGTAGGAGATGAGGGCGGAGGATTTCCGGTTGGCCAGGTAGACGCCGATCAGGGAGAGCAGGCCGCTCCCCAGGGCGGAGAGGGCCGCCACCCAGGTCTCAGACATCGGGGATCACCTCCCGCTCCGCCTCCGCTAGGGGGCATATCTCCAGGATCTGCTTGTACTGGGCCCAGGTGACGCCCTCCGCCCGGACGGTGTAGGTCACCACGGGCTCGGTCAGGGCCGCCCAGGTTTTCGGGCCGCAGATCCCGTCCACGGAGAGGCCCTGGGCCCGCTGGAAGGCCCGGACCGCCGCCTCGGTCTGCTTGCCGAAGATCCCGTCGCAGGCCCCCGGGTTGTAGCCGTAGGACACCAGGGCCAGCTGCATGGTTCGCACGTCTTCCCCCTGGGCGCCGCGCCGGAGGGTCCGGCGGGTGATGGGGATGTCCTCCTGGCGGTAGATGCCCCGGGGGATGGCGTAATGAGTCCAGCCGCGGGCCGTCGTTCCCTCTTCCACGTTGCGGGAGCAATGGATCACCCGGCCGCCGCCGATGTGCATGCCGGTGTGCTCCATGCGGCCGTCCACCCGGCGGAAGACCACGCAGACCAGGTCCGGCATGCCGGAGATCTCGCCCCGCTGGAGCCAGTTGGCCGTGGCGTCCCATTGGGAGGTGGCGCCCTGGCCGGTGATGTCGCTCCCGGCCTGCTGGATGAGCCACCGGGTGAAGCCCCGACAATCAAACATTCGCACGCCGCGATTCCATCCATGCTCGCACATTTCACAGCAACCGCCCATCAGCGCAGAGCATGATGTTTTGATCGTCGGGTGATCATCCCGGACGCGGCGCTTCCGGTTCGCCGGGGTGCATTCCTCGCCCCAGGCGCCGAAGACGTAGGGCCAGCCCAGGCAGAGGGGCGCCAGCTGCCGGATGATCTCCGGCGCCGGCGTCCCCGCGTCCTTCAGGCCGTCCAGGACGGTCTGGACCTGTTCAATGTTCTGCATCGTCGTTATCCTCCAGGAGGCTCACGCCGTCGTCATCGTCGGGCGGGTGCAGCCATTTCTCGTAGCGTTCCCAGCGCTCGGCGCGGCGCTCGATCTCGGACGCTCCCACGTAGATCAGGCAGGATGCCGCACAAAGGGCCAGGAATACGATCAGCACGGCCATGGCCGCCGCCTCCTCTCGTCAGGTCTCCTCCGGCTCGACGGGGGCCTCCTCGACCGGCGCGGGCGCCATCCACACCTTGCGCTCAATGGCGCCCTGCTCGATGGTGCCCCACTCCACGGAGGTCACCTCCGCGCCGTCATCGTTGCGGATCGCCGCCGCGCACAGGAGATGAAACTGCCGCTCCGCCTCCGCGTGGTCGGTGTAGCTGTAGTTGGCAGGGGTCTGGGCCGCGCCGTTCTTGACGGTGCGCTTGGTCGCGTAGTACATCATGGGTCATTCTCCTTTCTTATCGCCCTGCCGGGCGGGTGGTGCATTTCTGTCTCCCCTGAAAGGGGAGATGCCGCAGCAGCGGTAGAGAGGTTAGTGTGTCCAGTAAGAGATCTCCACGCTCCCCGCCGGGGAGGTCACGGTCTGCTGTCCTCTCAGGACGCCGATGGTCTGGGGGGTCAGGGTGACGGTCTGGGGGGTGGCGAGTTCGTAGACGATGTAATGCCCGGACAGCAGGGATTTTAGTTCGGCAACGGATGACGCTCTGTCATCCCTGACGAAAATGGAGTAATTAGCAGTGCCGTGGCACGCGATGTTATACATCGGCATTGATGTGTATGACACGCCATTAATGCTGATCTCTTGGTAACTCTGGTAAATATCGCTGATGTAATTCACTCCGGCGTTCAGTTTTCGCTGCATCCCGCCTCCTGGATGGGTATTGAAAACATGCAGACTGCTATCCAAGTAGTTCCACGGGTTCAGACCCAGATCATACGCCGCACGGGTCACCGTCATCACGCCGCTGACCAGATCAACCACACCGCCGTAGTATGTGCCGCCAAGGTCTGCCGTGGCTGTGATACCCCGATACGGTTCGTAGGCCGTTGCTGTGGAGCCAAGTTCGAGTTGTATGGTTGACGTGATATCGTCCCCGCTATTGCTGAGATACACCAACAGATAACTGTATCCGTCCGGGACGGTAATGGTTTTTTGCAAAACATTGTCATCAGTTGAGGATACTGTGACAGACGGAACACCACTTGCTGGATATTCTCTGGTGGCGTACGCTCTGAATCTGTTGCCGGAAACGGCATTTCTGCTAATCGTATAGGTTGCTCCACCGTTAACTACCGCAATCAGCGATCTGTATGAATCACCCGCGACAATGGCACCTTGGGAATTCGCCAGACAATGTATTGTTGGTGGTATCAGATTTTTCCCGCACATTTGCGTGGGTATCTCGGTCCACCCGTAAATCGTCCTGACATTGCTCGGGCTCGGATCCCCGCTGCCGGTCTGGACAGGCGAGAAGGTCACCTCCAGCCGCTCGATTTTCGGCTCCGCGATGTTCACCAGCACGCTCGACCCGCTCGCCGTCACAAGGTGCGGCTGGGCCGCGATGATCCGCCGCCGGTCCTCGATTACGCCCATGATGTCACCACCCCGAATTTTCCGTCTGCAATGCTGATTTCGTAGGTTCTGGATGCTTCCAGATGATCCCGATCAAACCAATCAGGTGTTTCGACGGTATCGGGAAGGGTTAGGAGTGTGGGTGTTGTCCCGGAGACAAACCGCACAGAGCAGATGCCGCTCGCCGAAGGCGTGAAGTCCAGTTCGGTGACAGCTACAGGCTCCGCGGCCGTCCCGGTGCCGATGCAGTTGTACGCCGCGCCGGGGATCGCCGTGATGCTGGGCGTGGCGCCTGTGACTTCGATGTTTCCGTCCGTGATGTCCTGCACCGTGATCTCGAATTTCGCATTGGTGAAAGACGCGCCGGTTCCACACACAAATGCGAGATTGATCGGTGTCGCACCCGCTTTGAACACCCGCCAGTAGAACATCGGGCTGACCGAACTCGCGCTTGCATAGCCGAGGTTGGTCGAACTGCCCTCTTCGTAGACACCCAACGCAGGTGGTGTTCCCGCTGTACTGACCGTTGCCGTGCCGCTGACAAGGCGGTATTGTGCGAGATAGATGCGCCCGGGTTCATACGCTATACCGTTCGTCCATCCTTCAACATCCGCTTTGCTGCCGGGACGGGACGCCTCGTTTGTCAGGCGGATGTACCTCGTTCCCGGCATTGCCTCTGTACTGTTCAGCGTCAGGAACACGGAATTTCTTACCGCCGTATAGGGGTTTAATTCTGTCACTTCCAGGCTCCACGGATTGTCATACCCATAATTCACGGTTCCCGTGCAGGCCATGAGGGAGATGATGTCCGCGGCGCCCGCTGCGCCGATGTTCCCCCGCGCCTGGGCGGCCTGGGCGTCCGTGAGGGCCTGGGCCTCATCGTAGCGGACGGCGCCGGTGGGGATGTCCCCCGCGGAGGCGGCGCCGATGTTCCCGCGGGCCTGGGCGGCCTGGGCCTCGGTGAGGGTCTGGGCCGCGTCAAAGCGGACGGCGCCGGCCATGGCCGCGGAAGCCGCGGCGGCGGCCGCGTTGGCGGCCTGGGCGGCGGTGTCCGCCGCGGTGGCGGCCGTGCCGGCTGCCGTGGCCGCGGTGTTGGCGGCCTGGGCCGCGGCGTTCGCGTCGCTGGCCGCGGTGTTGGCGTCGCTGGCCGCGGTGTTGGCCAACTGGGCCGCGCCGGTGGCGATGACGTTGGCGGCGTTGGCCCCCCGGGCCGCGTCGTCGGCATTGTCGGCCGCGGTGTCCGCCGCGGTGGCGGCCGTGCCGGCTGCCGTGGCCGCGGTGTTGGCGGCCTGGGCGGCGGTGTTGGCCACCTGGGCCTTGTCGTAGGCCTCGGTGGCGGCGGCGGTGGCATCTTCGACGGCGGCGTAGGCGCTCTCCGCCGCGGACTCCGCGTCCCGGATGGCGTCGTCCACCCGGCCGGTGGCTTCCTCGGCAGCTGCCGCCGCGGTGTCCGCTCCCGATGCCGCGGTGTTGGCTTCCTCCGCCGCGGCCAGGGCGGCCCGGGCCGACGCGGCCAGGGTGGAGACGTCCGGGATGATCTCCCCGGGATCCACGGCGCTGTCGGTCTCCACCCGGATCACGGTGCCGCCGATGTTCAGGACGCTGGTCACGGTCTCCCCGTCCACCAGCTTGATGGTGATCAGGATGGGCCCGGGGACGGCGAAGCACTCCTGGGGCAGGGTGACGGAGCAGGCGGTGGCGTTGGCCGCCTTCCCATTCGGGTAGACGGTGGGGACGGTGGCCGCCCCCTTCTCCCCGGCCAGCACCACGGTGGTGCCGTCCTTGCGGAGCACCGCGCCGGTGACAGCGCCGGACCGGAGGCCCGTCTCCGGGTGGTCCGTGTCCCCCACCAGGGCGGTGAACACGTGGGACCGGTTGTCGCCGTAGAAGAACTGCGACGCCCCGATCTGCTGCCGGGAAGGCGCCGCCAGGTCCACGGGGATCCCGGCATGGTAAACGGTCTGGGTCACGCTCATGTGGATGTCCCTCCATTCTGCAGCTGCGCCAGGCTCATGCCGTCAATCTTGGCCAGGGTGATGGCGCCGTCGCTGATCTCATACCCGGCGATCCGGGCGGTGGCATAGTCGAACACGTCCCCCAGGGTAATCCGGTTGAAGCGCTGCCGGATGGCGTCCCATTCGTAGCCCTTCACCTGGATGGACGTCTGCAGGCCGATGTCCGGATGGTCCACGGTGACGGTGTCGTAGAGGCTCACCCGCTCCAGGCCCCTGTACTGGGCGAATTCGTCGGATTGCCCCAGCAGGGTGAACTGGATCTCCAGGTCCACCTCCGGGTAATCGCAGCGGTCCGCGGTGAAGCGCTCCGTCGCCTTGTCCCGCATCTCCTGGATCACCGCCGCCTCGGTCCAGGTGGTGCCGTCCGGTTTCTGCTGGCCGATCTGGGCGTCCACCCGCAGGACCTGGTAGCAATGCACCGGGTAGGAGTTGAGGATCGGGGAATCCACAAATTCCTCCGGCAGGGGGAAGTCGTGGCCCTCCGCGTCCTTGGCCACGGGCTTGATCCGGGTCACCAGGCGGGTGTAGTCGCGGGTCCAGCTGACCCCGGTCATGTTAATGCCATAGGTCAGGTGGAAGCCGCGGTCCACGGGGGCGTCGTTGTTGATGAGGAAAAAGTCCCAATTGTCCCGGGCCAGGCGGCTCCGGCTCAGGGGCACCAGGCCCACGTCCGGGTCCAGCACCGCCGCGGTGGGGCTCTTCCCGGTGTAGGTGGCGGAGAGGCGGTAGGCGGCGTTCTGGGCGAAGATCCGCAGGGGCTCCCGGCCGCTCTCGCCGACGACCTCGCCGATCAGGGAGGCCTTGACGTCCAGGATGGCGTCGGCCAGGGTTTCGTCCTTGATCTCGATGTCCCCCAGGATCCAGTAATTGGCGTCGTAGCTCAGGTGCTGGCCCCGGGCCACCACGCTGGCGCCGTCGATGCGGACGTCGGTGATCCGGAAGGGCTGGTCGGTGATGTGGCGTTCCTCGGCGTTGAGCTCCGCGATGTCCGCCGCCGTGGCCGTCCGGATGAAGACCGCCTCGGAGATTTTGCAGTAGCCGGTCTCGCCGGTGATCAGCTTCACCCATAACCAGGTGGAGTCCGACGCGGAGACATAGAGCCGGGTCCACTCCGGCAGCTGCCGGGCGGGCCGCGGGGCGCCGGTGCCCTGGTTGGACCAGAAATTGCTGGTCTCGGACCAGGTGTCGCCGGAGGTGTGGCTGGCGATGGCCTTCCAGTTGTATCCGTTCCACCGGCAGTAGGATCCGGCGGAGTAGTTGGTGTGGGCCCGCCAGGTGGGGCGGATGGTGCTGTTCTTGTTGGTATACCAGCCTCCGCCGCCGTCGGCGATACGCCAGATCTGGACGCCCTCGGTGACCACGTCGCCGGAGACGTCAATAAAGGGCGTGTCCTCCGCGGGGACGGGGCAGCGGATGATGGACATGGGCACGATCTGCCGCCAGAGGCCGTCCGGGGTCATGGGCTGGCGGAGCTCCAGGGAATACTCCCCGCCGGCCTCCTGGGTCACGGTGCACTCGCTGGGGCTCAGCTGGCCCAGGCCGTAGGTGGTGCCGAAATTCACGGTCCAGGGGGAGTAGAGCACGATGTCGCCGGCCACCTGGAGATCCGTGTCCGGGGCTTCCTCTTCCTCCGGCACGGGGTCCGGGGCCTCCGCGGTGTAGGTGAACATCAGGAAGGCGTCGGAGAAGGTGATCTCGTGGTAATACGTGCCGTCCGGCAGGACCATGCCTGCGCTCTGGTACATGTAGGTGATGGCGTACTGGCCGCCCACGGGCTCCAGGCCGGTGACGTCCACGGTGGTCTCCGCCGCGGGGTTAATATCCATGCCCTGGGCGGTGAGGATGTCCGGGGTGCCGTTGGCGGAGCTGGCCGTGACGGTCAGGCGGATGGCGGTGATCTCCGCCCCCACGGGGAAGGCCGGGGAGGTGGCGGCGGCGGTGCCGGTGCCCGCCCGTTTCTCCCGGATATGGCCGCTGCTTACGGTCCAGCTGGCCCGGGCGGTGGCGTTGGGCAGGGCCAGGCGGGTGGTATAGGTTGCCATGGGCCGCCCCCTCTCAGATCCAGCGCCAGCGCGGCGTGATGCTCAGGGCGGTGAGGCTCCCCTCCCAGGCCAGGCTGTGGGCGCCGGTGGGGATCCACAGCCCCCGGTAGCTGCCGGTGGCGTGGTTATTGTAGTTTTCTCCGTTTGAGGTGACGGTCATCCCGGCGGCGGTGTCCACCAGGACGGTGGCGGCCTCCTCCGGGAGCACCACCTCGAAGACCCGCTCCCCGTCCATGAGCAGGAAGACCTCCCCGGTGCCGGTGAGGCTGTACAGCGCCCGGGCGGGGACGTCCCCGGGGTTGGTGATGGAGACCGGGGAGCTGGACGCGGTGATGTCCGCCTCCGCCGGGACCTGGGCCCGGAGGGGCTGGCAGAAAAACTGGATGTCCCCCTGGAAGGTGTCCCGGAAGAGGTGGTCCAGCTGGCCCGCGTTGATCACCCGTGCCTCATAGGCGCGGTTGGGCTCGCTGGAGAGGATCAGGGTGCCGGGCCCCCGGAGCCATGACAGGATGGCCTGGAGGGACGCCCCGCCCCGGTTCCCCGCGTGGATGGTCAGGACATAGGGGGCGTAGATGCCCACCCCCTCCGGCCGGAGGATGGCGCCGGGGCGGCCGGGGACGGTGATCTGCTCCACCCGTTCCTCCGGGATCACCCGGGGCGGGGTGTTGATGGCCAGGCCCATGGTCCGGCAGTCGACGCCGTTCCAGATGAAGTATGGCAGCATATCGTTCTCCCCTCCCCTTATGTCCGGTGGCCGAAGCCCGACCGGGTCCAGCCGTTGACGTCCTGGACACGCTGGGCCAGGGCCCGGGCGTCCTCGCCGGTGTTCTGGATGTATTTGTCAATGTAGAAGCTGCTGGAGTAGCTGGAGCCGCCTCCCGCGGCCGCGGACCCGTAGGCCCCGCCCGCGGCGGCCATGGGCGCCCGCCGGGCGATGCCGGCCATGCCGTCCACGGCCCGCATGACGGATCCGGCGCTCCCGGCGATGCCCTGGGCGAAGCCCTCCGCCGTGAAGGCGCCCAGGCGCTCCATGACTTTGGACGGGCTGTGGATCTCCAGCACGGAGGTGATGGCATTCAATGCCCTGCCGGCAACGCCGGCCGCAGCCGCCGCCACAGCACCGGCCTTTGCCTCCATGCCCGTGATCAGGCCGTCGTCCAGGGCCTCACCGGCTTGTTCCGCCGCCGGGGCCGCCGCGGCCAGCTCCGTGGTGATCTTCTCCACCAGTCCGCGGTTCGCCACGGAGGCGTCCTGGGCCATCATTTCCGCGTAGGTTTCCGGGGAGAGCACTTTCTTCAGCTCTTCCGCGTTGGCCTGGAAGGCTGCCATGGCATCCCGCTGGCCGGTGTAATTCTGCCCCCAGATCGGGCCGAACCAGCCGGTGCCGATCTGTTTGGCTTCCAGGGCGCCGGTGCCCAGCTTGATCAGGTCGGCGTATTGGTCATTGGCCTGGCCGGTGGCCTCCGCCACGTTGCGGATGGCCTCCGCCTCCCCGTCCAGCTGGTTGATCGTTTTCATGGAATTGCCATAGTTAGCGGCGCCCATGGCGATCACGCCCGCGGCAAGCGGTCCGGTCAGGGAGCCGAAGCCGACCCCGCCAACGGTGGTCGCCGTCCCCGCCGCGGCGGATGTGGTGGCTCTCCCGCCCCCGCCGAACAAGGCTCTGATTTTGTCCAGCGGAAGGCCCCTGAGCAGCTGTGTAAATGTCAGTACGCCTTTGCTTACTTCCAGCAGCCCATACGCTCCCGCAATGACGCCAATGGCCCCGGCCACGTCGCCGGCGTGGTCGTTCAGCCATACAAGGGCCGTGTTCAACTGCGTGACGATGTCCTTTGCCCCGCCAACCAGCTTGGCGAAGTTGTTTTCCCCGTTCTCGTCCACGCCGATGAACTGGTTAATGATCTCCTCCAGCGCGGAGCCCAGGTTCTCCAGGGCCTGCCGGCCTTCCTCGCTCTGGATGAACTCATCCAGGGCGGTGACGGCCTGGGAGAGGGCGTTGGCCACGTTCTCGAAGGTGGGGGCCAGGGCGGCCAGGACATCCAACTTTAATTTCATGAAGCGGGCCTGCAGGCCGTTGAAGCCGTCGTCCATGGCGCCCAGACGCTCCACGTCCTCGTTGGTGACCGCGGCCACTTCCCGGCCTTCCTCCGCCAGGGCCATGTAGGCCTCGCTGCCGGCGTTGATCAGGGGCATGAGCTTCCGCCAGTCCTTGCCGAAAATCTCGGTTGCCTTGGCGGCCCGCTTGTTCTCATCGGTCATGCCGTGAAGGTGGTCGATCACGTTCCAGAAGACCTTGTCCGCGGTGAGAAATTTGCCGGAGGTGTCCTGGATCCGGATGCCCATCTGGGCCAGACCCACGGCAAAGTCGTTGTTTCCGTCCCCGAAGCGACTGGTGATGTCCTGCCAGCTCTTGGCGATGTCCGTGACCTCGGTGTCAATAAACATGCTGGCATACTGCCAGGACTGCAGGGTCTCCGGATCCACGCCCATTTCCTCGGAGGTGGTCTTGAGTTCATCCGCCCATTTCCCCGCGTCCACGGCCATTCCGATGACGGCCTTGGTGGCCCGGGCGGCCATGCGGACGGTGTTCTCGATGGCGGTTGTAATCGTATTGATCGCGGAGATGGCGGCCTGTGTGTCGATGGTGCCGCCGATTTTCTGGAGGCTTTCCTGGTAGCCCTCCGCGGCCTTCCCGGACTTTTCGAACTCTTTGGCGTCCTCCTGCAGATCGGTGTCCACGTTGTCCAGCTTGGTCTGCAGCCGGGTGAGGTATGTCCTGGCGTTGGCCAGCTTGGTCCGCCATTTCTGCATGGCGGTTTCGTTCGGCTTTACGCCCTGCTCGGTCAGGTCCTGGATGGCCTGCTCCGCGGCTTCCACGGCCCGTTTCTGGGCGGCGATCTGATCCTTCAGGATCCGGGCCTGCTCCGCGGCGTGGGCCTGGGCGTCGCCGGTCTGTTTGAACTGGGCCTCGGCCAGGCGCTGCTCCGCGTTGAGAACCCGGATCTCGCTGGCGGCCTGGGACATGGCCCGGGTATAGGCGGCCTCGCCCTCCAGGACGATCCGGGTTTTGAGCTCATTGGCCACGGCGGTGCCCCCCTTGCTTAATCATAGATCACGGGTTTCTTCCGGCGGATCCCGTGCTGGGCGTCATCATAACGCATGCGGTAGATGAACAGGTCGCAGATCATGCCCGGCGGCATGGGCCGCATCTCCGCGACGGAGAGGCCCGCGGCCAGGCCGTAGGCGGTCAGGAGCCGGAAGGTGAGCCTTCCGGAGGCTCTTTTTTTTTGAGTTCCTCCAGGGTGACGTCCACCTCGGTCCCGCCGTCCTCTTCCTCGGTCTCCATGGTGAGGCCGTCGGCCAGGGCTTCGTTCACGGCCACCTGGATCTTCATCAGCGGCAGCGGCGCCGGGGACATGTGCCGGGCGAACCATTCGGCGTCCACGTCCAGGGTCCGCCCTTCCTCCGCCTCGCCCCATTTGGCCAGGATGGCCAGCAGGGTGGGGAAGAATTTCGGGTTTTTGACGTAGCTCAGGATCTCGCCCAGGTCGAAATTCTCAATCTCGGTGCAGAGATCGGCCAGGGCGGCATAGTTGAACAGCAGGGCGAAGTCACGCCGCGCCACGCGGAT